>JAZNHE010000114.1:0-4302 GCA_045576795.1 Eubacteriales bacterium
TAAATACAGGGTATATATAATAGACGAGGTCCATATGATGTCAGGCTCTGCGTTTAACGCGTTGCTGAAGACGTTGGAGGAGCCTCCGTCATACGTAATTTTCATTCTCGCAACAACTGAATTTCATAAGCTTCCAACCACTATCGTATCAAGATGTCAGCGCTTTGATTTCAGAAGAATATCGGGAGATAACATCATCTCCAGATTAAAGCACATTGCTGAGAATGAGGGGATAGACATTACAGATGACGGCGCACGCGTAATAGCGAGAGTTTCAAGAGGCGGTATGCGAGATGCAATCAGCCTTCTCGAGCTTTGTGCAGGCGCGCGTAAGACCGTTGACGCCCCTCTTGTGTTTGAAACAGTTGGCACAGGAAACAGAGATAGCGCGTATAAGCTTATTGAGGCTATACTTAAAAAGGATTATACGTCGGTATATGCGACCGTTAATAACGTAGTTATGAACAGTGCCGATATATCTGTCTTTTGGCAGGAAATAATAGATTCCTACAGGGATATAATGGTAGTTAAGAACACCGATAGGGCAAAGGATTTTCTCGACCTCACAGAGCTTGAATACGAGATGATATCCGCTATTGCCAAGGAGTTTACACCCGCGATGCTTGCATATCACGTTTCACTTCTTGAGAGTGCCATGGCTGATATGCAGAGAGCATTTAACTCTAAACGCTCGATAGCGGAAATCGCGCTCACACGTATGTGCGATGCGAGGTCTACCGTGACTCCCGAGGCGCTCGCTCTCAGAGTCGATGAGCTTGAGAGAGAGGTATCTATGCTTAAGCTCGGTGTTGTGTCGGATAATCGCATAGTTAATGATGATATACACGTCAAGATGCTTCCTACCGTTAAGGTTAAAGAAGATAAAGATGATGGAAAAGATAAAAATCCAATAAAAACAAAGGCAGAAACGAACGAACAGACTTCACCCTCGCAGACGTCTGAGCCTGTTAAATATAGTAAATGGGGCTCTGTTCTCGAGAGAATAGGAGAGCTTAAGTGTTCTCTATCTGTTCAGTTTATAAAATCAGTTGCTTATGTTAAGCCTGACGGAGCATATCTTATCAGAATGAACTCATTCTTCGCATCCAAGCTCTCTGCCAGCAATACCGATCTCGCGCTTTTAAGAGGCATAATTGCCGAGTACGAGGGCGTAAGTGCGGATAGTATTCGCATTGTTATTGAGCCGATAGACACGTCGTCAATCGGTGATTTTTCCGACGAGATAGTAAGCAATCTCGATGGACAAGGTGTTTTGTTTTGAATAAATTTTCTAAATAGAAAGGCGATTGAAATGAAGGTTAGAGTACCACAGGGAATGGGCGGCGCAAATAATATGCAGTCCATGCTTAAGCAGGCGCAGAAGATGCAGGAGGATATGGCTGCAAAGCAGGCGGAGCTTGAAGCACGTGAATATGAGGTTGCCGCGGGAGGCGGTGTAGTTAACGTAAAAATTAACGGTAAAAAGGAAGTCCTTGCCGTTAAGCTTTCTGAAGAAATAGTTGACCCCGATGATATTGAGACTCTTGAGGATCTTATAGTTGCGGGTGTAAATGAGGCTATAAAAAAAGTAGAGGCAGATGCATCTGCTGAGATGTCAAAGATTACCGGCAGTATGGCTATTCCCGGCGGTCTTTTCTAATTGGTTGATATGGCAGAATACATCTTACCTATACAGAGATTAATAGAGGAGTTCAGGCGTATACCCGGAGTCGGAGCAAAGACTGCCGCAAGATATGCATTTGCAGTGTTAAATCTTTCCGAGTCGGACGCAGAGCGATTTGCAGATGCTATAATCGGAGTGAAGCGCGATGTGTTTAAGTGTCCGATATGTCACGGTCTGTCATCCTCGGCAGATGGGTGTGATATATGTACTTCGCCTGACAGAGATAAGTCCGTCATCTGTGTTGTCGAGGACGCAAAGGATGTTATGACTATGGAGCGTGTACGCGGTTATAACGGTACGTATCACGTTCTTGGTGGTGCATTATCGCCCATAGACAACATAACTCACGAGGATCTTACGGTTAAAGAGCTTGTAGAACGCGTAAGCCAAGGTGACGTGAGCGAGGTTATAATAGCAACCAACCCCACGCCAAAGGGCGATACCACTGCGGCTTATATAGCAAGACTTCTTGAAGAATACCCCGTAGCCGTCTCAAGACTTGCATACGGAATTCCGGTAGGCGCAGATATAGAGTATGCCGATGAGGTTACGCTCATGCGAGCTATGGAGGGCAGACGCTTTTTCGCTAACCGCGATTAATTGCGTAAAATTACAATTTAATATTTATCAAACAGTCGTGTACTTGTACTTCAATCGGAGGTTATCCGCAATCATTGCGATGAATTCCGAATTGGTGGGCTTGCCACGGCTGTTTTGTATTGTATACCCGAAATAAGAATTGAGTGTGTCGACATCGCCTCTGTCCCAGGCAACCTCGATGGCGTGTCTTATCGCTCTTTCAACTCTTGATGTTGTAGTCTGATATTTTTTAGCTACGGTAGGGTACAGTACCTTTGTTACAGAGTTGATAATATCCGCGTCGTCTATTGCCATGAGTATGGCGCATCTCAAATATTGATATCCTTTAATATGTGCCGGTACACCTATCTGATGAATAATTTTTGTAACCTGCGCCTCCATATCGGGCATATCGGATAACCTGTCGTATCCTACACCTTTTTCGCCCTTGCGCAGTTTTATGAGCGTGTCGAGGTGCGATTTTAAGGACTGGAAATCGATAGGCTTCAATATGCAGATGTCGGCTCCTGCCATTGATGCCTCCATGAGAATGTTCTGCTTGTTAATAGGAGACATCAGAATAAATGAGGGCTTATTCTTTATGCCGAGATTTCCTGCATTTCTTATAATACCTATTCCGTCGAGTCCGCTCAACCATAGATCCGTTATTACAACGTCATACGCTCCGTCGCTCAGCATATTTATGGCTCTGTCACCCGTCATACATTCATCGACGCTTCTGTATCCACTTTTAGCAAGAGCATCAACAATACGCCTTCTTTCGTCATTGTTCTCCGAGCAGAGAAGAATTTTTGCTGTTTGTTCCATTTTTTGGCTCCTTTTTTTGATTTGAAATTGGTAAAAATTGGAAATTCCTAAATACAACAACATTTTACCACAATTTACCACATAAAATCAAGAGTAAAAATAGCGAAAATTTTGCCAAAGTTCAAATACTAAAAATGGTAAAATTTACCAATTCAGAGCAATAAGCGACGGTACAAAACAAAAAACGATTAAATTCGACAGCTTGGAGAGGGGAGGCACCGATAATAACGAATGTAACGGATATATACGGGCAAATCTGATACCGGTTTTGCTTTTTTCCTTTTAATATCTAATAGCGTATCCTTTATCAGAATGACTTTAACAAAAAATTAACGAAGTTTGACATAAATCTTTTCCAAAAATGTTGCAAAACCTTTAATTGCGTGATATAATGTACATGTGGAATGTTGGCCTTTTGCCATATTTAACAGTTTATTATTAACTTTAAGGAGATACAAAATGAACACTAACGTTACTAACAACAAGTATGTTAACGAGTGGATAGCTGAGATGGCTGAGCTCGTAGGACCCTCTGAGATTATTCTTATTGACGGAACTAATGAGCAGGCAGAAGCGCTTCGTAAGGAGGCTTGTTCAACTGGTGAGCTCGTTAAGCTCAATCAGGAGTTATATCCTAACTGCTATCTTCACAGAACCGCTATTAATGACGTTGCAAGAGTAGAGGACAGAACTTTTATCTGTACCTCAAAGAAAGAGGATGCAGGTAACATCAACAACTGGATGGATCCCCAGGAATGTTATGCAAAGCTTTCTAAGCTCTACAAGGGCTCCTATAAGAACAAGCCCATGTACGTTATTCCTTATTCTATGTCTGTTGTTGGCTCTGATTTTGCAAAATACGGTATCGAGCTTACCGACTCCATATACGTTGTTCTCAATATGCTTATAATGACAAGAGTAGGCACCAACGTTCTTGATGCACTTGGTGACAGTCCCGACTTTATCAAGGGACTCCACGCTCGCGCTGATATCGATCAGGAGAAGAGATATATTTGTCATTTCCCCGAGGACAACACTATCTGGTCAGTTAACTCCGGTTACGGTGGAAACGTTCTTCTTGGTAAAAAGTGCTTTGCGCTCCGTATAGCTTCCTACCTTGGTAGAAAGGAAGGCTGGATGGCAGAGCATATGCTTATTCTTGGTGTTGAGTATCCCGACGGTGAGGTTAAGTACATAAGCGCCGCATTCCC
>JAZNHE010000115.1:0-3797 GCA_045576795.1 Eubacteriales bacterium
GTATATCCAAATCCCGATTGTGAGGGGAGAAACTCCCCTAAAACCCCACGATATTTTTAGCAACAAAGGAGAAAAGAAAATGAAAGATCAAAGTAACAGAACACACCTTATCAAAGCCTATCTGAATGATAGCGAATACGAGCGCTTCTGTCGTATGGCAAAAGCAACAAAAAGATCGAACAGTGACCTTGTAAGAAGACTCTTGCAGACCTCGGTGTTCGTAGAATTTCCACCCATCGAGTATCGCGAAATTATTGATCAACTTGAACACATCGGCGTCAATCTTAATCAGTTGGCATCTAAGGCACACTCATTCGGTTTTATTGATGAGCCTCAGTACCGCAAAAACGCAAATGAGGTTTGGAGAATGGTGGCTCGACTTGCGCAAATTTATTTGCAGGTCGGTGCAAGAATTGATGAGGATATTCGCAGAAAGAAAGGAGAAATCGTATGACGGAAACAATGAACTTAACAACAATAACCGCAGAGGATAATCAGACTCGTATTTTGAACATACCAACGGACAAGCTTCAAGCATTTGATGGACATCCTTTTAAGGTCGAAGAAAATGCGGATATGCAAAGTCTTATCGAGAGTATCCGCGACAACGGAATATTAACGCCCTTTATCGTGCGCCCGGTGTACGGTGACAAATACGAGATCGTTTCGGGACACCGCCGCTTGTTCGCTTGCAATGTTCTCGGTATCACCGAGGTGCCTGCCGTTGTAAAAGATCTAACGCGAGAAGAAGCCGTGATTGAGATGGTTGACTCAAATATCCACCGCGAGAAGATATTGCCATCCGAAAAGGCATTTGCTTATAAAATGAAAATGGACGTGCTACGAAAGCAAGGTAAAAGAACGGATTTAACTTCGTCGCAGGATGAGCCGAAGTTGCGGAGCGATGAGCAGATCGCAAAGGAGAACAACGAAAGCAGAGCTACGGTACAAAGATATATTCGTCTGACTCGCCTAATACCTGAGCTTTTGCAGCTTGTTGACGAAGGTCGAATTGCACTTGGTCACGGCGTTGAAATCGCGGTTTTTGATAAAAAAATTCAAAAGCTTGTTTTGGACATTTATCAAAGTGAGGAACGGACGCCTAATCTTTCACAAATCGTAAAGCTGAAACATCTTGAAAATGCGGGCGCGTTATCCGAGGAAGCGGCTATGGAAATATTGCTTGCCGATAAAGCCAACCAAGTGGAAAAGGTCAGCTTTAAGTATAATGATATCCAAAAGTATTTTCCGCGCAGTTATACGCCAAAGCAGATAACCGATACAATATTGGGGTTGCTTGACAAATGGAAAAAGGAAAGAGATAGAGGGGAGGAACGCGATTGAGAAAAAACGAAAAAAAGAATGTTACAACGATTGAAATACCCGAGGGCAATAGGGTTTACAACTTCAACGGAGTGTTCTACCTTGTGCAGAGCCGCTTCGGGAAAGATAGCGAACATAATATCCAAAGCAGATTTGGACGAATGATTGAAAATATTTCTCCCGCACATTTGACGGAGGAAAACGAAGATGATAAAATAAAGGCGGAATATGTTTTGGATACTGCCGGAGAGGAGGATTATGCAGACCAAAACTAAAAAGAATAATAAAAATCAAATTGGTATTACCGCCTTGTATTGCCGTCTGTCCCGCGATGACGGAGTGGAGGGGGATAGCAATTCCATCAGCAATCAGAAAAAGATGCTTGCTAAATACGCCAAAGAAAATGGTTTTGATAATGTCAAATACTATGTTGACGATGGCTATACGGGAACGAACTTTAACCGCCCTGATTTTCAAAAGATGCTTGACGATATGGATATGGGTTATATATCCACCGTTATCGTCAAGGATATGTCGCGACTCGGTAGAGATTATCTTCAGGTCGGCTATTACACCGATACCTATTTTCCCGATAGGGATATCCGTTTTATTGCTATCAACGATTGTGTGGATAGTGCCGACGGAGAGAATGAGTTAGCGCCTTTTCGCAACGTAATGAATGAGATGGTAGCAAGGGACATTTCACGAAAAGTTCGATCTTCTCATCGCCTTCGCGGAAACGCAGGTGAGCCGCTATCTCAACCGCCTTACGGGTATATGAAAGCTCCCGACAATAACAAAAAGTGGATCATAGACGAGGATGCTGCGAAAGTGGTTCGTCAGATATACTCTTGGTGTTTAGAGGGGAAAGGCAACGAAACCATATCTCGTTTGTTGCAGGAAAGTGAAACTCTCGTTCCAATGGCATATTGGCAGAGCAAAGGTCTAAATCGTGGCGGCAAGAAAACGCAACCCAATCCGTACAAATGGTGCAAGACTACGGTGGCAAAGACGCTTGCACGTCGAGAATACACAGGTGATCTCGTCAATTTCAAGACTACTTCAAAATCCTTTAAGAATAAAACGAGGTATCAAAATGACGAGGAAAACTTGGTAATATTCAAGGACAAGCACGAGGCGATCATTGACCGTGACACTTGGGAGAAGGTGCAAGAGCTTATTTCCAAAACAAAACGCCGCGCTCCGAAAAAGGAGAACGGCGAGAAGAATATGTTTTGTGGATTGCTCTATTGTGCCGATTGTGGCAGCCCGTTGTGGTTTAACGTGTGCCATCCGAACACCTCTATTCAGTATTTCAACTGCTCCAATTACCGATCAGCTCGCGGAACTTGCCCGACCACGCATTATATTCGTGCCGACTCTCTTGAACAAATCGTCCTTTGCGAGTTGCGCAGATTGGCGGAATACCTCACTCACGACGAAGAAGCCTTTGCAGACCTTTTGGAACAGAAGACAAACAAGGATATGATACGGGAGAGAAAGGCGTTGGAAAGCACCTTGCAAACGGCTACTGCGCGAAATAACGAGGTATCACGACTTTACGAGCGTGTCTATGAGGATAACGTAAACGGTAAGATAACGGATGAAAGGTTTATGCAACTTTCAAACAAGTATGATACTGAGCAAGCAGAGTTGAAAAAGCAGATAGTAAGTATTCAAGAGCAGCTTGCAAGACTTGATGAAATGAAGACATCAAAAGACAACTTCATCAAAGCGGTTAGGAGGTTTATGGAAATGCAAACACTTACCCCTGCAATCCTTCACGAGCTGATTGATAGAATAGAGGTTCATCACGTCGTAGGCGTAGGTAAATCGAGAGTGCAACAGATTATTATTCACTATCGTTTTGTTGGTTGCGTGGAAATACCCGATGCACCGCAAGTAACTCACACCCAAGACACAAGGCAAGGCGTTTGTGTCACCTACGAAGCAATTGCGGGATAAAAAGAAAAATGAGCAGAAAACCTGCTCAAAAACAACAAAATATTAAGAAAACTAAGGCTTAAAAAAGTATCGAGTGTTCTAACAAAACTCAGTTTCGTTATGAACACTCGATATGGTCTGAGTGACAAGACTTGAACTTGCGGCCTCTACCACCCCAAAAAATAATTTCAAGCCGTTTTTGAGGTCTTGCTATGCGAAAACGCTTTTGGATTGGGGAGGCATAACGGTTAAGTGTCAAAGGAGCGGTGATGGAGAGGGCGTTGGCGTTCGCGCGATCACGGGGGCGTGGCTTCGTGATCGCGTTGATTTCAACAATGCTCCCGCAGGGTTTCCAGGGCGCTTTTTTCGATGCGGCTGACATAGGAGCGGGAAATGCCAAGCAGCCGGGCCACCTCGCGCTGAGTGCGAGGCTCGCCGCCGCCCAGACCGTAGCGCAAACGGATCATCTCGGCTTCCCGGAGGGTCAGCTTTTCGTTGACCAGATGGCGCAGGCGCAAAGCGCTTTCCCC
>JAZNHE010000116.1:0-39316 GCA_045576795.1 Eubacteriales bacterium
TCTCCCGTACCTCATTCTTGTAGGTTGCCTTCTTCTCGGATTTTTCGGAAAGCGTTTGTTCCCGTACATTCGTGCTTTCATTTTCTTTGGCGCAGGATTTTTAGGCGGAATCCTCTTCTGTGCACCCTTTGTTCAGAAGCACATACCCGCCATTCCTCAGCTGGCAGTAGGAATTGCTCTTGGATTGCTCCTGGCAGTTCTTTCAAGATTTGTTTATAATGTTCTCTATGTCGGTGCGGCAGGCCTTGGAGCGTTTGCATTGTGTTTCTATCCCATTATACCGCAGTTGGCAGCATATACACACAACAATCTTCCTGTATGCATTGCGGTAGGAGTTGTTGTTGCTCTTATCGTTCTTTTGCTTCGTAAGTACATTGAGATGGTTGCTACCGCTTCGGTAGCCGCATGGCTCTTTGCATTTGTTACGACTCTGATATTCGACTACCCCTCTTACTTCCCGGTTGACAGAGCAATTTCGATGGCGGTTGTTGAGGGAGCCCTCGCGGTGACTATGGTCATTTATCAGTATAAGACACGTATCAGATATTGATTTTTTGGACTGTTATCCTTTGGATGACAGTCCTTTTTACGTTTTGAGGCAATATTTGTAAAAAAAGCACAGTTATTTTTTAATATCTTTGGTATGTTTAAGACTAGTATATATATAAAATTTATTGACTTTTCGCGAGCAATGGTGTAAAATATTAAAAGAATACACGCGCAATGCAGGAGGATTTATGGAGCAATCAAAAATATTGGACCTGAAAAGACTTGCCAATAATATCCGAATAGGAATAATTGAGGAAGTCTATAATGCGGGGTGCGGACATCCCGGCGGATCACTTTCAATAGCGGATATCCTTACGTATCTTTACTTTGAGGAGATGAGAGTAGATCCCCTATCTCCGGATGACCCCACACGTGACAGATTCGTGCTTTCCAAGGGACATACGGCACCTGCACTCTATGCGACTCTTGCGGAGAGGGGCTTTTTCCCGAAGGAGGAGCTCAAGCTTTTGCGTAAGACAAACGCGATGCTTCAAGGACACCCGGAGATGAAGGGGATACCCGGCGTTGATATGTCAACCGGATCCCTTGGACTCGGATTTTCCGCAGCGTGCGGTATGGCACTCAGCGCAAAGATAAGCGGGGAAGATTACCGTGTGTACAGCATAGTCGGTGACGGAGAGAGTCAGGAGGGACAGGTCTGGGAGGCGGCTATGTTTGCCGCACATTATAAGCTTGACAACCTCACGTTAATCCTCGATTGGAACGGCTTGCAGATAGACGGTCCGATAACCGAGGTTATGAATCCTACGCCCCATTATGAAAAGTTTGCTTCATTCGGTTGGAATGTAATATCAATAAACGCGCACGATTTTAATGAAATAGAGGCTGCTTTCAAGGTGGCAAAGGCGACTAAGGGAAAGCCGACGGCTATTATTTCGAAATCCGTGAAGGGCAAAGGCGTCTCCTATATGGAAAATGCATGTGAGTGGCACGGCCAGGCTCCCAAGGAGGATCTCTACCACGTCGCGATCCAAGATCTTGAGAAGATAGCCGAAGAGCTTAAGTGAGGTGTGATTATGGCAGATAAGAAAGCTACGAGAGAAAGCTATGGCAGAGCTCTTGTGGAGCTGGCTGACAAATATGACTTTGTAGTGCTTGACGCAGACCTTGCGGCGGCTACTAAAACCGGTATGTTTAAGAAAGCACATCCGGAAAGATTTTTTGATTGCGGAATTGCCGAGGGAAATATGATGTGTGTAGCGGCAGGCATTGCTGCTACGGGTAAGACTGTAGTTGCATCATCATTTGCGATGTTTGCGGCAGGCAGAGCCTTCGAGCAGGTTCGTAACGCAATAGGTTATCCCCATCTTAATGTAAAAATAGGCGCAACTCACGCCGGTATCACCGTAGGTGAGGACGGTGCAACCCATCAGTGCAATGAGGATATTGCACTGATGCGCACAATACCCGGAATGACGGTTATTTGTCCTGCAGATGCTACGGAGGCATATTGTGCGTTAGAGGCCGCCCTTGCTATGAATGGACCGGTATACATGAGATTCGGTAGATATGCAGTCCCCAATCTTACACCGGAGCTTGTACCGGATTACAGGTTTGAAATAGGTAAGGGTGTAACGTATCGCGAGGGCTCTGACGTCACGATAATTGCCACGGGATATATGTCACATCTTGCAATTGGGGCAGCGGATATTCTTGAATCCGAGGGCATTAATGCGGGAGTGATCAACATACATACGATAAAGCCTCTTGATAAGGATCTTATAGTAGAGGCTGCGAAAAGAACGGGTGCCCTAGTCACCGCAGAGGAGCATAACGTAATAGGCGGTCTCGGTGCGGCAGTCTGTGAGGCAGTATCGGAAAGCTGCCCTGTACCCGTATTACGGGTAGGCGTTGAGGACAAGTATGGCATGAGCGGTAAGGTTCCCGAGCTGCTTGAAATATACGGACTCACGGCAGAGAACATAGCAAGCAAGGCAAAACTTGCAGTGAAAATGAAAAAATAAGCTATCTTTAGGAGTGAAAGCAATGGAAAGAATTCTTTTGAAGCTCTCGGGCGAGGCACTTGCCAACGACTCGGGTGAAATTTACGACGTTGATTTTGTTGACAAGGTGGCTTTGGCTATTAAGACCTGTGTTGACGAGGGATATCAGATGTCTGTGGTTGTCGGAGCAGGTAATATCTGGCGCGGCAGACAGGGCGGAGCGATGGATCGCACGTCGGCTGACCGTATGGGAATGCTTGCTACCGTTATTAATGCGATCTGCCTTAAAGAAGCAATAGAGAGAGCAGGCAGATCCGCAGTTGTTATGACCGCCATTCCGATGACGCCCTTTGCACTGCCATATTCGGCAGAGGAGGCTGTAAAGCATCTTGAAGAGGGCAAGGTTGTGGTGTTCGGAGGAGGTCTCGGTATTCCGTTTCTTTCGACCGATACCGCAGGTGCGGTAAGAGCGGCGGAGATAGGTGTTGATTCTATCCTCATGGCAAAGAACGTGGATTATATTTACACCGATGATCCTCGCAAGAATCCCAATGCCAAGAAGCTTGAAACTGTAAAGGCGACAGAGGTCCTTGCTATGAATCTCAAGGCAATAGATGCGACAGCTACGGCGTTTTGTCTTTCCACGGGTGTACCTGTGCGAGTGTTCGGACTCAAGGATCCTATGGATATCGTAAAGGCTGTGCGCGGAAATATAAGCGGCACGGTAATAACAGCGGAATAAATAAAAAAATAATAAATAAAATATATTACAAGGAGATCTCAAAATGAAACTTGATACTAGAGAATACGAATCCAAAATGCAGAAAACGGTAGCTAACTACCAGGATAATCTTTCAACCATCAGAGCGGGAAGAGCTAATCCCGACGTTCTTAAAAAGATAAGCGTAGATTATTACGGCTCTCCCACACCTATTTCCTCTATCGCAGAAATCAAGGTTGCGGATGCTCGTACAATAGTTATCACCGCATGGGATAAGTCTATTATGAGAGGTATCGAAAAGGCTATACTCACATCTGACCTTGGCATCAACCCCCAGAATGACGGATCTTGCATACGTCTTTCATTCCCTCCGACAACAGAGGAGCGCCGTCGCGAGCTCTCTAAGCAGATATCAAAAATGGGTGAGGATGCAAAGGTTGCTATCCGTAATATTCGCCGCGATGCCAACGATAAGGTGAAGGCTCTCAAAAAGAGCTCCGAGATGACAGAGGACGATGCTAAGTCCAGTGATAAGCTGGTTCAGGATCTCACCGATAAGTACATCAAGGAAATTGACGGTGTTACCGCTGCAAAAACCAAGGAGATAATGGAAATCTAATCAGAAAAGAGGTAGTTTCCGTGAGTAAGAAAAAAACTGTGGCCGAAATGAAAGCTGATGGCAGATTGCGTTCCGTCGGTATTATAATGGACGGTAACGGCAGATGGGCGAGTAGCCGCGGTCTTGCTCGAGTAGAGGGACACAAGGCAGGAGCCAAGGTTATCAGATCGGTAGTTGAAGCACTTGACAAGCTTGGAGTTGAGCACGTTACTCTTTATGCCTTTTCCACTGAAAACTGGAAGAGACCCAAGGAGGAGGTAGACGGAATTATGAATCTTGTCTACGGCTATCTTAAGCAGGTGGACAGTATAAAGGAAGAATACGATGCGTGTGTTCATTTCATAGGTGATAAGTCCCCTCTGCCCGAAAAGCTCAGGAACAAGTGCATAGAGATCGAAAATATGTCCACCAATCGCAGACGTGTTATAAACGTCGCGCTTAATTACGGTGGCAGGGATGAGATAGTAAGGGCTGTAAACGAGGCGGTAAAGGAGGGCTGTAACCCCATTACCGAGGCGGATATAAGCAGACATCTTTACACTGCACAGTCGCCCGACCCCGATCTTATCATCAGAACGGGCGGAGATCTCAGAATTTCCAATTTCATGATATGGCAGAGCGCATATTCGGAGCTTTACGTTACAGATACGCTCTGGCCTGATTTTAACGAAGAATGTGTATATGAGGCAGCACGTGAATTTTATAACAGAAAGCGCAGATACGGTGGCTTAGGCACCGAGGAGTGATCTGGTTTACGTGCGATAGATTGAAAAGAAGGTTTACTAAATGAAGGAAAGAGTAATTACGGGTATATGTATAGGTGCGGTATGTATTCCGATACTTGTGTTTTCGGAGTACATAGTATATCCCATATTTCTTGGACTGCTGTCGGTGATGGCGGTATGGGAGCTTTTGCGTGTGCTTGGTTGTCATAAGTTGTTGAAGGTAGCGTTGCCGTCATATTTGATGAGCGGTGTATTGCCTGTGCTTGCATATAAGGATTTTTTCCCACACAGTAAGCATGCGGAATACCTTTTTATAGTTGCAGTAGCTGTGTTTGCATATCTTTTATATCTTGCGGCAGTGTGCGTTTTCGAGAGGGAAACCTACTTTAAGAAGGACAGGAGCACAAAGCGTGATATTGTAGATTTTAGCAAGATAGCATCTGTATTTATGGCTGTTACCTATGTTACCGTGTCGTTTTCAGCTATGTCGCTGACGCGATATATAGAGAATGGAAAATATGTTTTTGCTCTCGTATTTATAGCCGCTTGGACATGTGACATTTTTGCTTACTTTACAGGCAGATTGTTTGGCAAGCATAAGCTTGCTCCGCACCTTAGCCCAAAGAAGACGGTAGAGGGATCTATAGGCGGAATAGTTTTCGCAATTATAAGCTGTGGCCTCTACGGTTTTATCGTCAATAAGGTTACAGGGCTCAGACCGAATTATATTATACTCTCCGTAATAGGCCTTGCGCTTTCCGTTTTCTCGCAGGTTGGCGATCTTTTCGCATCACTTATTAAACGCGAGTACGGTGTGAAGGATTATAGCAAAATGATGCCCGGTCACGGAGGAGTGATGGATAGATTTGACTCCATACTTTCTATTTCAAGTATACTTTTAGTGATTTCTATGATTTTTGCGCCGTTTTCATAACTGCGCAACTTAAAGACAGCTATGGGGTGTCATAAGGCACCCCAAATTAATACCGAATTTTAGGAGGAAATATGAGTAAAACCATTTCTGTGCTTGGTGCAACAGGCTCTGTTGGCAGACAGGCGCTTGACGTAGCAAGATCACGAGGCTTTTCCGTAGATTTCCTCACGGCTAACAAGGACGTGCAGGCACTTGAGGAGCTTGCAAGAGAATTCAAGCCGTCAATGGTTGCCGCAGCTGATGAGTCGGCGGCAAAGGAGCTGAGGCTCAGACTGTCGGACACCGATACTAAAGTTTTATCGGGAGAGTCCGGCATTTGTGACGGTATCAGGCAATCAAAGAGCGATACCGTGGTAAATTCAATACTTGGAGAAGCAGGACTTATGCCAACTCTTGCAACGATATACAGTGGCAAAAGACTTGCACTTGCAAACAAGGAATCTCTCGTTATTGCAGGGGATATAGTTATGAATGCCGCCGCTATGAACGGTGTGGAGATAATTCCTGTGGATAGCGAGCATTCAGCAATTTTCCAAGCCTTGAAAAGCGGAAAGAATAAGGAAATTAAGAAGATAATACTTACTGCCTCCGGCGGCCCGTTTTTTGGAATGACGAGAGAGCAGCTTAAGAGCGTAACGCTTGTTGATACGCTTGCACATCCCACGTGGAAGATGGGCAAGAAAATAACCGTAGACAGTGCCACTCTTATGAATAAGGGCTTCGAAATAATCGAGGCGGTGCATCTTTTTGGCGTGTCTGCCGATATGGTAGAGGTAACCGTTCATAGAGAGAGCATACTTCATTCAGCGGTGGAATATGTTGATAATAGCATCATCGCGGAGTTGTCCGTTCCCGATATGCGCATGTGTGTGCAGTACGCGGTAGATTATCCAAACCGTTGCGATACAACGTCAAAGGAGCTTGATTTATTTGCGCTTGGAGCATTGACGTTCCATAAGCCGGATACCGAGGCTTTCCCGTTCCTTTCACTTGCAAAGGAGGCGATCTCTCTCGGAGGAGCAATGCCGGCTGTAATGAATGCGGCTGACGAGGTAGCGGTAGATGCATTTTTGAAGGAGAAAATATCATTTACCGATATTTTCCGTGTTGTGACAGAGACATTTGATAAGATGCATACAGCGAGCAGTCTTGTAACGCTGGAGGATATTATATCAGCGGATAGAGCTGCGCGCAGAATAGCGAGTGAGCTTATTTAATTTGAAATTTGATGCAGTATTGCATTTATGATATAATCGCAGGCATTACCGTGCCTGACGAATAAACTTTTGGGGGAAAAAGAATTGGGTACAGCGTTAACAATAATTCTTGCTTTGTTAGTGTTCGGACTTTTGATTTTTATACACGAGTTCGGTCATTATATGACCGCCCGCATCTTCAAGGTCACCATAAAGGAGTTTTCCATCGGCATGGGACCGAAGCTTGCATGGTATGACTCAAAAAAGACGGGAATAAAATACAGCATTGCCATGCTGCCCATAGGCGGATACGTGTCTATGGCTGGTGAGGATGAGGAGTCTGACGATCCCAACGCCTTCAACAAGAAGCCCGCATGGCAGAGATTTATTATCACGGCGGCAGGTGCAACCGTTAACATAGTAACGGGATTTCTGTTTATGATAATAATCGTCTGCTGCATTAACATAGGTAACACTACCTATGGCGCACCTATGGAGGATGAGCTTCTCACGGAATATTATGACGAGGAAGCTTTGAATATGGAATACCGTTCATCAGATTCGGATCTCATATATGGGGACGAAATAATAGCGGTAAACGGTAAGCGTGTAAAGATATATGATGAATTGTCATATGAAATCATGAGGTACGGTAATGAGCCTGTGGACCTCACCATCCGTCGAAACGGTGAAAAAATGGTGATCGAGGACGTAAGGTTTCCAACTGTTGAGGATAACGGTCAGATATTCGGTGTTTCCGACTTTAAGATAACGGGATATAAGGAGAAAAACGTTCTTACCGTATTCTCTCTGTCATTCCGAAAGGCAGCCCTCGTTATGCGCATGTGCTGGGAATCTATATATGATCTCATCACAGGCAGATATTCTGTAGCGGCAATTTCCGGACCTGTAGGAATTTCAACCGCAATAGGCGATGCGGCTAAATCGGGCGGTGTGCTCTCCGTTATGAATATAGCTGTGCTGATCAGCATAAATCTCGGTTTTATGAATTTATTGCCCATACCCGCGCTTGACGGAGGCAGACTCATAATGATTTTGATTGAGATGATGAGCGGAAAACGGCTTCCCACAAAGGTTGAGGGAATAATAAACGGCGTAGGTCTTGCCATCCTGCTTCTGCTATCGGTTCTCATAATGATAAAGGACGTTGTCCAAATATTTTAGCATCTGACTTAAGGATGTAATTACGGATTTTCAGCATTTAATCAAGACAAAAAAGAAAGGATATTGAAGATGGCTTCTATGATTGCAAGACGGGATTCAAGAGAGGTTAGAATAGGCGCTTCCGTAATAGGCGGCAAAAACCCTATATTGATCCAATCAATGACGAATACCGACACTCACAATATAGATGCGACCTATGATCAGGTTTCGCGTCTTGCTGAGGCTGGGTGCGATATAGTGCGTATAACAGCTCCCGATCTTGAGTCGGTAAGGACGTTTGAAGTCATTAAGTCGCGAGGCGTGTCAATTCCTCTCGTTGCAGATATTCATTTTAATCACGAAATAGCAATCGCGTGCGCAGAGTCCGGAGTTGATAAAATACGTATAAATCCCGGCAACATCGGTGATGATGAGAAGGTTAAGCGCGTTGTTGATGCATGTAAGAGAAACCGTGTTCCGATAAGAATAGGCGTTAATTCCGGCTCGCTTGAAAAAAGCATACTGAGTAAATACGGTGCGCCTACGCCGGAGGCACTTGCAGAGAGTGCGCTCTACCACGCAGCCTTGCTTGAAAAATTCGATTTTCACGACGTAGTAATATCGGTTAAGGCGTCGAGCGTTATGAATATGATCCTTGCCAACAGAATTCTTGCACAAAGGACGAGGTATCCCTTGCATCTCGGTGTCACTGAGGCGGGAGGCGGTACGTCAGCCGTTGTTAAGAGCAGCATCGGCATCGGTGCATTGCTTTCAGAGGGAATAGGCGACACCGTGAGGGTTTCGCTTACAGATGACCCTGTAGAAGAAATTTATGCGGCAAAGGAAATACTTAAGGCGGTTGGCGCAACTGATAATCCCGGTATGGATATAGTTTCTTGTCCTACCTGCGGAAGAACAAAAATAAACCTTATAGCTCTGGCTGAGGAATTCAAAAGCAGAGTTAAGGCGGAGGGACTTGACAAGCTCAACGTAAAGGTTGCCCTTATGGGATGCGTTGTCAACGGTCCCGGAGAAGCGCGCGAGGCAGATATAGGTATTGCCGGTGGTAACGGAGAAGGACTAATCTTCAAAAAAGGCGAGATTATCCGTAAGGTATCTGAGGACAAGCTTATAGATGAGCTTATCCGAGAGTTGAGGATCAAGAGGGATGAGATGCCCTCCTCGTTTTAGAAGGGAGAATTATGCAGACAAAAGGTTTTTTTGATGTTTTTACAAGATATAGTCCCAACTATGAGAAACGCAAGCTTCTCGAGAGTGCAAGGGAGGCTAAATTCAGATACAGCAAGGCTCCTATGAGGGTGGAGGTTGAGCTCAGCTTTGATGCTCATTGTGATGCCGAGCTTCTTTATGAGATAGAGGACGAGTGCCGTCAGCTTTACAGTGCAGAGAGCTTCAAAATAATACCGCATTTTCCTAGTGAAGCATTTAATATGCAACGCTTTGACGAGATAACGTATGAGGCGGCTCATTGCGGTGCTGTAACTCACGGATTTTTCTCGTATGCAGAATATAACGACGATGGAAGCGTGATAACAATTGCGCTTCCTTTCCGCGAGCTTGGAATTGCGTTTGTCAAGGATGCAAATACCGAGAGCATACTCGCTAACATACTCAAGAGCAGATACGGAGTTGAGAGAAAAATAGTTATCTGTGTCGGCAAGGGCGCAGAGAGCTTCGAGGCTGAAATGGAGGAGAAGCGCGCACAGATACTTGCCGCTGCCGAGCGCGAGGATGCGGAGAGAGCCATCGAGGAGCGACGTCGCGCCAGAGAGCTCAGGGAGGCAGAGGAAAAGGCACGTGATCCGTATTATGGATTTACGAAGCGAGTAGGTGTGTCTGATCTTGCAGGTAAGAACTCGGTTATAAGTGAAACAAAGTATAAGATGGGTGCTACCGTGTACAATATAAGCGCGGCAACACACATTTTTGGCAGTGATTTTGATGTGATAGAGCCGACACCTCTATCTGATCTTGAAAAGACAAACGGAACTGCAATATTCCTCGGAACCGTTTTTGAAAAGACGTCCAAGGAGATAAGGGGCAGTGACAAGTTTTCCTATACGATAGGTATATCCGACGGTGCTTGCGGCACTTATATAAAGCTTGCCGAGAGTAACGAGGATGGTCAGATGGATTGGTTTAAGGACCTCGGTATCGGTACAGATATTGCCGTGCTTGGAAGAATGAGGCGCGATAAATTTGATAACGAGCCGACAGTCATTCCAAAAGGAATCAAGAAAATATCCAGAGATTACCGCCTTGATTCTGCAGAGGAGAAACGAGTAGAACTGCATTTACATACCAATATGTCACAGATGGATGCTATCATCTCGCCGCAGGAGCTTATCGACACGGCTATAAGGTGGGGACATAAGGCTATCGCCGTCACGGATCACGGTAACGTACAGGCATTCCCCGAGGTTATGCTCGCACTTGAAAAGGCGCGTAAATCCGGACGTGATAACGGCCTCAAGGTCCTTTACGGTATGGAAGCATATTTTGTAAATGATACGGCACGATGCGTGTTTGGAAGCAAGTATCCGTCATTTGACGATGAGATGATTGTTTTCGATATAGAAACAACGGGTCTTTCAAACCGAAATTGTAAGATAATAGAGATTGGTGCGGTTAAGATCAAAGATGGTGAAGTGCTTGACACCATAGACTTCTTTGTAGATCCGGAAACACCTATTCCTCCCGAGATTACAAATCTTACCTCTATTACAGATGAGATGGTAAAGGGACAGATAAAGGAAAAGGAAGCTATAGAAAAATTCCTTGACTTTGCAGGTCACAGGCTTCTTATCGCACATAATGCAAACTTCGACGTAGGCTTCATACGTATAGCCGCCGACAGACACGGAATACCGTTTGAGAACACGTATCTTGACACTGTAGGACTTTCAAGA
Organism: Eubacteriales bacterium; assembly: GCA_045576795.1. GTDB lineage: Bacteria > Bacillota > Clostridia > Oscillospirales > CAG-272 > UBA1740. Next base: position 10,803 of record JAZNHE010000116.1, read on the forward strand.
TATGTTAACCCCGAGCTGAAAAGGCATAAGCTTGACGTTATCGCGGAGCATTACAACCTTCCAGAGTTCCATCATCACCGAGCATCTGACGACGCGGAGATGCTTGCCGAGATATTCTTCGTTATGATGGAAAGACTCAAGAGCGAGGGAATACATACCTTCAAGAGAATGGTTGACGCTATGAGCGAAAATGCCGATCCCTTAAAGCTTCCCACAAATCATATGGTTATTTTTGCGAAGAATAAAGAGGGACTCAAGAACCTTTATAAGCTCATTTCATACAGCTATCTTAATTATTACAAGCGCTTCCCGAGAATACCGAAAACCGTTCTCGAGGAGCATAGAGAAGGCCTTGTCATAGGCTCTGCATGTGAAGCCGGTGAGTTGTTTAAGGCTATAATTGACAATAAAAGTGTACAAGAAATAGAAGAAATAGCCTCTTTCTATGACTATCTTGAAATTCAACCGATAGCTAATAATAGGTTTTTAATTGCGGATGAAAAGGTAAAGGACGACGAGCAGCTGCGCGATATCAACAGACAGATATACACTCTTGCGAAAAAGCTCGGTAAGCCATGTTGTGCAACGTGTGATGCGCACTTCATAAACGAAGAGGACGAGATTTACAGAAGAATACTCCTCGCGGGTATGAAGTTCTCCGATGCAGACAAGCCGACACCCATATATCTGCGTACAACAGATGAGATGCTTGAGGAGTTCTCATATCTCGGTAAGGATGTCGCAAGAGAGGTAGTAATCACCAATCCATCTCTCATAGCCGATATGTTCGACGATATACGTCCCATTCCCGAAGGAAGATACGAGCCCGATCTGCCCGGTGCAAAGGAAGAGCTTGTAAGCTCCTGCTGGAAGAGAGCGCACGAGTGGTACGGTGACGATCTGCCTGAAATAGTTGAGAAGCGTCTTGATAAGGAGCTAACCTCTATAATTAACAACGGCTTTGCGGTGCTTTATATGATAGCGGTTAAGCTTGTTGCATATTCTGAGAGCCTTGGTTATCAGGTAGGATCGAGAGGCTCTGTCGGATCTTCATTCGTGGCTACGATGTCGGGAATATCCGAGGTTAATCCGCTCCCACCTCATTATCGTTGTCCTAAGTGCCGCCATTCCGAGTTCTTTACCGACGGCTCGGTAGGATCGGGCTTTGATCTTCCTGACAAGGCCTGTCCAGTCTGCGGTGAAATGCTTTATCAGGACGGCCATGATATACCCTTTGAAACCTTCCTTGGCTTCTACGGTGATAAGTCGCCCGATATAGACCTTAACTTCTCAGGTGACGTGCAGGGAAAGGTACATAAATATACAGAGGATCTCTTTGGAGAGGGACACGTGTTCCGCGCAGGAACCATTACCGGTCTTGCGGATAAGACCGCATGGGGATACGTTGCAAAGTATCTTGATGAAAAGCAGATAAAAATACCCAAGTCACAGCTCTCCTATATGGCGACGCGAATTATGGGTATTAAAAAGACCACGGGTCAGCATCCCGGCGGTATTATAGTAATTCCAAACGAGTATGACGTTTATGATTTCAGCCCGATACAGCACCCGGCTGATGATCCCAATGCTGATACGGTCACAACTCACTTCCAGTTCTCGTATCTTCACGATACGATACTTAAGCTCGATGAGCTCGGACATGATATTCCAACCAAATATAAAATGCTTGAGAAATATACGAATACCAACGTTCTTGACGTTAAGATGAACGATAAGATCGTTTATGAGCTATTTGAGTCTACAAGGCCTCTTGGCATCACCCCCGAAGATATAGGAGGCAGCCAGCTTGCCACCTTTGGTATACCCGAGTTTGGAACTCGTTTTCTTCAGCAGGTTCTGATTGAGGCAAAGCCGAAGAACTTTGCCGACCTTCTGCAGATATCGGGACTTACACACGGTACAGACGTTTGGCTTGGCAATGCACAGGAGCTGATTAAGGCAGGGACGTGTACGATTTCCGAGGTTGTTGGTACCCGTGACAGTATTATGCTTTACCTTATCGCTCACGGACTTGAGAGTAAGCTTTCGTTCGATATTATGGAGTCGGTAAGAAAGGGAAAGGGACTGCGCCCCGAATGGGAGGCGGAGATGATAGCACACGACGTACCTGAGTGGTACATCTGGTCGTGCAAGAAGATCAAGTACATGTTCCCCAAGGCGCATGCGGCTGCATACGTTATGTCGGCTATTCGTCTTGCATGGTACAAGATATACTATCCTATGGAATTCTACGCGGCATTCCTTACGGTTGCGCCGGGTGGATTTGACGGTGAGGTTGCGGCAGGCGGATACAAAGGAGTTAATGCCGCAATAGGTGCTATAGAGCAGAAGGTTAAGGAAAACCAGGCGAGCGCAAAGGACAATGAACAGTTATCCACCTTCTATCTTGTCAGAGAGGCTATGGCGCGAGGTGTACAATTCTTGCCTGTAAGCCTTGAGAAATCCGATGCCGTGGCGTTTCTTCCTGAAAACGGCAAGATACGTATGCCTTTTAACTCTCTTCCGGGACTCGGTGACACCGCCGCACATAAGATAGTTGAGGTAAGGGAAAAGCAAAGGATATATTCCATTGAGGAACTTCGTCTGAAGACCGGCGTGTCCAAGACTGTTATAGAAATTTTAAGACGCAATAAGGTCCTTGACGGACTTACTGAAACAAATCAGCTGACGCTGTTTTAATAGGAGGTGTAATCAATGCTTAAAAAGTTTCCGAGTGATGCAAGGGTAGTATTCATAGGCGATAGTATTACCGCGGAGAATCTTACATTGCAGTGGATTATAAAATCGTACAAATCATTGGATGATTACGACAAAATAAGATTTTTCAATTGCGGAGTTGCCGGCGGTACTGCTGAATTTGCTTGTGAGATATACGCGGAGGATGTGAAAAGGTATAGACCCACTCATGCCGTTGTATCTTTTGGAATCAACGATTCTATGCGAGATCTTCTTAATGAGAAAAGAAGCAAGCAAAGGCTGGAAGCACTTGTTGGGGCTTATGAAAAGTATAAAAAAAGCCTCAGTAAATTAATAGATATGCTTCTCTCTGATGGAGTAGAGGTGATTTTATGCACACCGACACCCTATGACGAGTATTTGGACAGTGATGAACCCGCCTTACCCGGTGGATATGCGCTTATGCAGGGGTATGCACAGTATGTAAGATCACTTGCCGCCGAGAAGCAGGTTTTCCTTTATGACGCTTATGAAAAAATATCCCATCTTCTTGCGGAAGAGCATATAATTTCTGCCGACCGCATTCATCCGGATCCCCACGGCTACTACGCACTTGCAAGAGAGTTTCTTAAAGAGCAGGGAATTGACGTAGGAGAAGAAACAGAGCTTCCGTCGTATTTTAAGACCTGGCATTCTTACGTAGCAAGATTAAGAATGGTCCTCGCAGCGGAGTGTATGCTTGTACGCGGTCTTGGAATGACATACTATGATGATACGGAAAAGAAAATGGCAGGTATGTTGAAAAAGGTGGAAAGCGAGGATTGGGGAAATCCCGTACTTGAACGCTTTTACAGAGCTTACGTTATCGATAAGCCCTTTGAATCCGAGCTTTACCGTCTTGTCGACGAGACCTATGAAAATGAAATTGCATAATTAAAAAACCGTCAGCGGAGAGCATGTAGCTATCTGCTGACGGACTTTTTATTTGAAGAATAAAAGCAATAGCAGCATGATTGCGCACTCTTTATCTCCTTGCTTTGTGAAGAAAAGAAATGCCGCGACACCTATTATTAAAATCTCTTCAGCCCCTATGTTTTGCAAACTGAAGTTGTCAAAATGCAGAAAATCTTTGAAGAAATTAGCAATAGGTAGTCTTGAGAAAAGGGAAGAGGGCTCGGCACTTGTCGGTTCGCTATCACTTGTTGTGATCTGGTTTTCACTCTCCCACGGGTTCTTGTTAATCGGAGTGCCGCCCATACTCGGTATGCCGGAGCTCCTCTCTCCCTCTTCCTCTCTCAGAGCTGTTCCGCCATAGCTCTCCGGGATCATTATCCCGCTTTTTTCCTGCGGATAATTTCTTGTGTACATAGACTCTCCTTACATTTATTTTTTCTTCATCATATCGAGTATTTCGGCAATTGTTATCATAGAGTCTATTGCATTTTTTCGGTTGTCGCTCAGATACGGCTTCATAGCATTTAACAGTTCTTGCCGCGATGAACGTGCGTGTGGCTCGGCACTCACCTCTTTTACACTTGCAGCTGCTTCTTTTTCGGCGATTTCCACTTCGCTTTCCGCCGTCTCTCCTTTCTCATCTGTACTTGCCAATGCGGATATTTGTTGTATCAGCTCGGGATTTTGCATAATCAGATTTACTATTCTTGATAGATCCGGTGTCTGTGACATAGTTTATCCCTTGTATTTGTTAAGTATTTTTATCGCGCTCGCAAGATTCAGCCTTGCTCCGTCGCGTACAAGATCCCTCAGCCTCTCCATTTCGTCATGCGGAGGAGTGCTTTCGGGGAGAGTGAAGCCGTGGCTTTTTGCTATTTCCACTATTTTCCGCCATAATTCATCATCCGGCAGGGCAACCATGGCGTTAAGCATATCTCTGTCTAATCTCATATTTTTCTCCTTTCGATATTCACTTTCATACTATTCCTCTCAAATAAAAGTGTTACAAACGAAGAAATATAAGGCTGATCCTTGATAAAATGCGAATTTGTGCATAATAATCTTAATTGTCAGGACTTAATTAACGTCATACTTGCATTTTTCGAAATAATATGATAAAATAATAGAAAGATTTTAGAAAGGAGATGTCAGCTATGCATATGCCTCCGCCTATGCGCACTCCGTTGAGTGACGGTATAGAGAAGCCGAAAAGACTGAAGGACGTGCCGAAATTCGTCTTTGATAAGACAAAGGGCTTTTTCTCGCGCCTGTTCTATATATTTGCTCTTGTGTGGCAGTCAGCACCGCTTGTATTCATAGCTATGGTGCTTTTGTGCTTGCTCGATGGTATATTGCCTGTAATTGGCGCATATATATCCGCAGAGCTTTTGAATGAGATCTCCGAATTGATAGTGGAGAGGAGCTTTATCGGCATTTCCTCTGATGCGAGAACTGTTATGCAGCCCCTTGCCATTCTTTTCATTATCAACCTGATATATATGTTTGTTAAGCGCATTATATCCAAAATATCGGGTATGATCACTTCGCTCGCAGGTGAATTGGTTGTAAATCACATAAAGCTCAAGCTTATAAATAAGGCAAAATCGCTCGATACCCGTTCGTTTGACGATCCCGTATTTTACGAAAAGCTTGAAAATGCGGACAGAGAGGCGTCCATGCGCCCGATACACATTCTCAACGCTACCTTTAATCTTGTCAGCGCGTTGATAAGTGCCGTTTCGTTCGTAGCAGTGCTATCGTCACTCAGCCCGTACGCTCCGTTTATAATTCTGCTTGCAGCGATACCGGGTGCTATTGTAAATATCATATACAGAAACCGTAATTTCAGATATGTGCGTCGCCACTCCAAGGAGAGAAGGCAGATGCAGTATTACTCCTCGCTTATGGTTGACAAGGACAGAGTGCAGGAGATAAAAATATTAGGTCTCGGCAATACGTTTGTCGGTAAATATAAGGCTGCGTTTGCAAAGTACTATAAAGGGTTGAAGCGCCTTATTGTAAAAGAGGGCGTAACACAGATAATAGTTGGTATTGTATCGGCTGCGGTTAACTGCGCACTCTTTATATATATAGCTTATACGGTAATATACGGAGATCGTCAGATAGGTGATTACTCACTATATTCCGGTGCGCTTACCTCGATAACTACATATATTGCAGGACTTTTGACATCTACCGTTACGATATACGAGGGAACTCTTTTCATTGACAATATGATCGAGTTTATGAAAGAGAAGATCAATATTGTACCGAGCATTGAGGAGCCACGGACACCGAGTCGCAATACAGCGCATATAATTGAATTTAAGAACGTTTCATTCCGCTACCCCGGATCTGACAGATACGTTCTTAAGAACGTAAATCTTACGTTTGAGCCGTCACAGTCGGTTGTTCTGGTCGGATTAAACGGTGCAGGAAAGAGCACACTCATCAAGCTATTGACAAGACTCTATGATCCTACCGATGGTGTTATATATCTCGATGGGCATGATCTTAGAGAATATAACGTTGAGCAGCTATATGATATTTTCGGTATAATATTCCAGAACTTTGGAAGATATGCAGATACGGTAAATGAAAATATCCGATACGGCGACGTTGACAGAGATAGCAGTGACGCCGATGTAGTGACTGCCGCATCGCGAACAGGAGCTGATGCATTCATTGAGGCACTTCCCGACGGATATGATACTCCCCTCACACGTATGTTTGAGGAAAACGGAGTTGAGCTGTCAGGCGGACAGTGGCAGAAGCTTTCTGTTGCCCGTGCCTTCTTCAAGCATTCGGAAATACTTATCCTTGACGAGCCTACCGCTTCTCTCGACCCTCTTGCTGAGCAGGAGGTGTTCAACCAATTTGCCAAGCTCTCGAAGGATAAGATTGCCATATTCGTTTCACATAAGCTTTCAAGTGCGGTTGACGCCGGTAAAATAGTGGTTATAGACGACGGTGCTGTTGCCGAGGTTGGCAACCACGAGCAGCTTATGCTATTGCGTGGTAAATACTACGAGCTCTTCTCTACACAGGCGAGAAGATATACGGATGGCAAAATGTGATAATACTGCATTAAATCTCGAAAAAACTCGGGAAATAGCATAAAAAAACAAAGAAAAAGACTGCGATACCTACGGCGTTGCCGAGGGGTAACACAGTCTTTTTTTGTTACGCTGCTCCTATTTCGTCGGAGCATTCCGTGTAGTAGTTCTTTCCTATTACCTGGTAATAAATATTGTTTGAAATCTCTTTTACCTTGCCTTTTGCAAACGGTGAGTCAATACCCACTCTTTCAAGATTTTCTAAAAATGAGAGAGAGGGATCCTGCCTGTCTATCAGGGCCTTGTAAATTGCAATACCGCTGCCGGATGTACCGGTTCTGTAGCTCTCGGTAAAGAATATATCAAGTGCAACTATTCCCGAGGTTACATAGGATTCTACGTAGAACGGGTATAACACGGTGTGAGGCAGAATTACGTATTTGAGATCGCCCTCAAAGGCTACGGAGTCACCGTATACCTCAACTGCCGCATCAACGATGATTTCTTCAAGCTTTTCCTCTTCTATTTCGTCATATTCAAGCTCGTATGCCTTGTGCTCAAATGCCGCATAGAAGCTTTGAGTGAGAAGCGTGTTGTTCGTTGCGACGTACATACTATAGTACTCGAGATATTCGTAATCATTCGCTTTGAGCGAGGATTTTAAGTTAAGTACAGTCAGCAATTCGAGGGCTTGTGATGATACCTCTGCGAGATTAAGCGACGTATCAGCGCCGTCGTTAATATATCCGTCGGCAAAATGTCCGAACTCATGTGCCATAGTCATATAATCTCTGAGAAATCCCGACGTAGTCATAAACAGATACGGTGAATTGTTAGATGGGATATACGATGTAAAGGCTCCGTCATATCTGTTAGAGGATGACTCCGCAACGTCGTAAAGACCGTGCTGGAGCATATAGCAGTATGCATCGTACAGTTCTTTGTCGAGGCTTGAATATGTCCTATAAAGGGTGTTTATCATAATGATGTGATTAAGACGCGGCTGCACGTTTTTCTGGAAGTAGTTTCTGAAGGTGGTATACTCGAGATTTGAGGCTACCGGTGTTACGTATCTTCCAATATCGCTTATCAGCTTGAGCATATCGTGCTCTGTATAATCATATCCCATAACCTCATACGCATACGTGGCATAGGTATCATATCCAAGCTCATCAGCTATAAGACGGCGGATTTTTATGAGGTCTACGTATATGGGAATTTGCTTTTCTAACAATGCCTGTCTATATAACAGGTCAATAGCCGTGTAGACTTTTTTCAGTGCATCGGGATTACTCTTATAGTCCTCGTATGCGGCGGCATATACCTCTTTAACCGTACCCGTGTATTGCTTTCCCGATACACTGCGGTATACTATTTCAACATTTGCTGTTGAGAGGGCAGAGTACTCCGCCTCTATTCTTGCCTCCTCGCTGAGCAAGGCGACAAGCTCATCTGTGTAGATTCCGCCCGACGTATATTTGTCAAGACTGTATCCAAAGTATTCCCTCTCAAAGGTGGATTTGAGAGGAGATGCTGCGCAGGCGACGAGCAGACTCTCGACAGCACTGGTGAATTTCGGATAGCCTGTTGACATATACGCAAATTCATCCTGCCAAAAGCTCACCGACGAATCCTTATAGCAGTATATTTGTGCCATCTGATACATGCTTTCCATTGTATCGAATTCATCCTCAAGAGCTTTGATCATCTCTATTTGTTCATCAGCAGTCTTTTCATTTGCGGTAATTGCCGCGGTCGCTGCCTCAAAGGCGTTAAGTATAGGCTCGATATTTGGTCTTGAATATACTATTTCGCTGAAATTTTTACTTCCCCTTTGATAGTCCTTATACTCGGGGATGACAATCGTTGCGGTTGTAGTTTCGTTACCGCCATTATCTGTGTCAGTGCCGTTATTTGTGGGCACGTCATCGTCTTTTCCATCATCCTTTTTGTTTTTAGCGCATCCGCAGAGTAGAGCAAAAAGCATAGATGTCAAAACAATAAGCGCTATTATATTTTTCAAGGCGTGAACTCCTTATACTTTTTTTCTATAAATTATTTTATCTCATAAAGGTGATTTGTTCAATAACAAAGAAAAAATAATTTGAAAATAAATTATGAATACACTGATATACCTGATAAGTGTTGATACGGTAAACAAATCAAAAAGTGAAAGCTTATTTTTTACATAAAACAAATCACTGCGACAATCTATAGTGAGGCACCGTAATACCTTTATATGTCGCAGTGAAGTATTTATGTGTTATTTGCCAAGACTTGCAGCACCGATTATTCCTGCATCGTTTCCGAGAGTTGCGGTTACTACTTGAGTCTTGTTTTTTGATGTTCTTGTGTACTGGTCACAATTTATAATTTCGATCAGAGGCTTGGTCAAATACTCCTTTTCATTGCACACGCCCCCACCGATCGAGAGAATATTGGGCTGGAAGATATTGATAATGTTTGTTATTCCCTCGGCAAGATAACGTATGTACTCATCGCACACTTCCTTAGCATAGGGGTCACCCTCCTTCATAGCGGCAAATGGGACTCTTGCAGATACTGAACCGTCAGGTCGCGTCATATCGTTCATGAGAGTGTGTACACCCTTTAGATTGAGCTCTGTGATCTTTTCCTTTGCCATATTAGCGAGAGCGGTAGCTGATGAGTATGCTTCCCAGCAGCCTCTGCGTCCGCAGGAGCATTGTTTGCCCCCCGTGGATATAACCATGTGGCCAAGCTCGGCGCCGCAGTAATTAGCTCCTCCTGTGAAGATTTTACCGTCTATTACGACGCCTCCGCCGACACCTGTGCCGAGAGTTATCATAACTGCGACCTTAGCGCCACGGGCAGAGCCGGCAAGTGCTTCACCGAGAGCGGCGGCATTTGCATCATTAGCTATATGTATAGCCTTTGCATTAAAGTACTTTTTGAATATCTCGCGCATTGGGAAGTTCGACATACATATATTGTTTGAGTATTCAACGACTCCTCCGTCAGGATCAATTGAGCCGGGAGCTGCGATTCCAACGTACTCAATCTCCTCCTCGGAAATCCCGTTTTCCGCTAAAAGCCTTTTTGCAAGGGTTGCCATATCCTTTACTATAAGCTCGGAGTCTCTATCCGCTAAGGTGGGAACTGACGCCTTGGCTATTATATTAAGATTTTCATCACAAATTCCGGCGGCAATGTTCGTTCCGCCGAGGTCGATGCCTATTGTATACATATTGTTGCTCACTTTCATTTTTACTACATTAATTATAATTTTTTTAGTGAGATATGTCAAGTATAAAGTGAAAAGAATAGTTATTTAGCCGTAGTGAACCCGTTGTTCATAAAAAGTTAACACTTTTTCGACACATTTTTTTCCTTTGCTATTGAAATATACACAAAAATGGTATACAATATAGCGTGGTAAAAAAATAAATATATTTTAAGGAATTATATATGGCAAAATTTGTTTATGCAGACAATGCGGCAACGACTTCCGTTTCCCGCGAAGTTATTGAGGCAATGACACCGTGCTTTGAGAGTGCCTGGGGCAATCCGTCTAGCCAGCATGCCAAGGGATATGAGGCAAAGAATCTTATAACCGAGGCAAGAGAGCGTATTGCAAAGGTGTTCAACTGCTCCGCAAGTGAGATATACTTTACTTCCTGCGGTACAGAATCTGACAACTGGGCAATAAAGGGTGCCGCTCACCGAATGAAAAAGAAGGGTAGAACCCACATAGTTACGACTACGATTGAACACCATGCTGTATTGCATACGTGTAAAGCACTTGAGAAGGAGGGCTTTATCGTAACGTACGTCGGTGTCGACAGTGAAGGAGTTGTTAAGCTTGATGAAATGCAGGCGGCGATTACCGATAAAACGGCACTCGTAGCTGTTATGTACGCTAACAATGAGATAGGAACCATTCAGCCTATTGATGAGATTTGCGAGCTTGCTCACTCAAAGGGAGCGCTTATGTTTACTGACGCTGTGCAGGCAGTGGGAAATCTCAAGATAGACCTTCAGCATACTAAGGTTGATATGCTCGCAATATCCGGACACAAGATACACGCCCCTAAAGGAATAGGTATGTTATTTATAAGAAAGGGTGTTGTGATTAACAATCTGATTGATGGCGGAGGACAGGAAAAACGTAAGCGTGGCGGTACTGAAAATGTACCGTATATCGTAGGTCTTGCAAGAGCGGTAGAGGTAGCAGATGAAAAGTTGGCACAGCTTGATGCTATCCGTGTGAAAAGGGACAGGCTTATAGACGAGCTTACGAAGATACCGTATTCCAAGCTTAACGGACACAGAACCAACCGCCTACCCGGTAACGTAAATATCGGATTTGAGTTTATTGAGGGTGAGAGCATACTTATGTGGCTTGATATGGCAGGCATATGCGCATCTACCGGATCAGCTTGCTCATCCGACTCTCTCGATGCATCTCACGTGCTGCTTGCAATAGGTGTTCCGCACGAGAAGGCGCATGGCTCGATACGTCTATCCATAAGTCATGAAACAACCGATGATGACATTGATTATATCATAGAAACTCTTCCTCCAATAATTGATAAGCTCAGGAATATGAGCCCACTTTGGGAGGAAATTGTAAATAAAAATAGTCAAAATTGACAATTAACGTAGATTATGAGGAAATAATTATGCAGTATAGTGAAAAAGTTATGGACCATTTTACTAATCCGAGAAATGTTGGTGAAATAGAGGATGCCGAGGGCGTTGGAGTAGTAGGAAACGCTAAGTGCGGCGACATTATGAAGATATATCTCAAGATAGATGAGAACGATATAATTGAAGATTGTAAGTTCAAGACCTTCGGATGCGGTGCGGCAATTGCAACGTCATCTATGGCAACAGAGCTTATAAAGGGCAAGAGCGTAGCCGATGCTCTTAAGCTTACAAACAACGCTGTTGTTGAGGCACTTGAGGGGCTTCCACCCGTAAAGGTGCATTGTTCCGTACTTGCTGAGGAGGCGGTACGCAGTGCAATTGCCGATTACTACAATAAAATCGGCAGACCTATCGACTTTGAGCTTCCCGAGGATCACGACGAGGAAGCAGAGGACGAGGAGTAATACTTCATTTGGGCGTTGTATCGGATTTTCCTTTTGCAACGCCCTGTTTTAATATCATTCCTGTCGGCGTGATTTTCTCGCAAAAATATGCAATAAAATCACACGATATAGGGGAAAGGATAGAAAAAGATGAGAATTTTGATAGGTATGAGCGGCGGACTCGATAGTACCGTAGCAGCCCTGAAGCTTATGGATGAAGGACACTGTGTAGAGGGTGCGGTTCTTGTAATGCACGAACACACTGATGTCGCAGCAGCCGAATCTGCGGCAGCCTCCATAGGTATTAATCTGCATAAAATTGACGCGAGTGAAAAATTCGAGGCGGTAAAGGAGAATTTTGCGAATGAATACTCGCTCGCAAGAACTCCCAATCCGTGTATTATTTGTAATCCGCTTGTTAAATTCGCTGTTCTTGCAGAGTTTGCAAGGGCAAATGGCTTTGACAGAATCGCTACTGGACATTACGCATCAGTCAGAACGCTTTATGACGCGGACTCTCTGCGATATGCACTTGTCAGGTCTGCCGATTCAAAAAAAGACCAGACCTATATGCTTCACAGACTTCCTCAGGATATTCTTTCAATGTTAGTCCTTCCACTTGCGGAGTGTGTTAAATCTGACGTGCGGAAAATGGCGGAAAATAAAGGCTTGGCAGTCGCCTCAAAGAAGGAAAGCCAGGAAATATGCTTTATCCCGGACGGCGATTACGCCGGATATGTTGAGAGTGTTAAGGGGACTTTTCCCGAGGGGGACTTTGTCGATGATGAAGGCAATGTTCTCGGCAGACACAAGGGCATAATAAGGTATACGGTAGGGCAGAGAAAAGGACTTGGAATATCAGCAGGACAGCGAATTTTCGTAAGTTCAATCGATCCTGTGAATAACCGTGTTGTTTTGTCGCTTTCCGGAAGCTTGACCGATACCGTATCGGTGAGCAATATTGTTTTTAGCGGAATGTGTGAGCCGTCTTCTTCTGTTGAAAGACGGGTAAGCGCGAAGCTCAGATATCTTGCACCGCCTGTGATGGCAACAGCTTTATTTGACGGAATGGGTGGATGCACATTACATCTTGACGAGCCTGTAAAAGCAGTAGCTCCCGGACAATCGGCAGTGCTCTATGACGGTGATACTGTTATTGCAGGGGGCTTAATTAACTGATTTTGTTTGAGATGCTGGCACGCCGAGACGTGAATAAGTTCAAGCAAATCCTACCATTAAAACGAGAGAATTATTAATTGATTCTCTCCACAAAATCGATGCGTTGAGCCGACGGAATTGAAGCCGTCGGCTTTTTTGAGCGTTTTTTGCGCTTTTTGCAACAGTTTCAGAAAAAAACTCCCGTAGAAATTTTCATTCAAATTTTGTGTAACATTTACAAAAAGAGCGCAGATTTGCGAAAGTGTAAAAAAAGACAATAAAAAAGCAGTATTAAAAGTAAAAATCGTTTACTATCATCTTAAAAAATGTGAAAAAATGCGGTTTTGTGCGCCTGTTATGGTAAAAAACATTTACTTTGGAGAAAAAACGCGAATCAAACCGCCAAAAATAACGACAACTAATCTTAACATATTAACATTTTTGGTACAAAATATTAACTTTAAATGTATTTTTTGAGTGTAATAGGGCAAAAACACTTCTATTGACAAAGAAAAAGTCGTGTGCTATAATTTTCACGTGTAATTAAAAGACGCGTAGCGTATCTGAGTGCGTATACATATAAAGCTCGGCTACATGCGTGGTTTAGTACAAATTCAAAATGGAGGAATTCAGAACATGAAGAAAAGAATGTTGCAGAGAGTGATATGCTTTGTTCTCTCTCTGACCTTACTTCTGTCAATCTGCGGTGTTACCGTCTTCGCAGCTTCTGAGGATGAGTCGCTCAAGCGCAATCCCGAGCAGTACGAAGAGAATCCTTACAGTGCTTCGACTCTCGAAGAAATGAAGGCACTTGTCGGTACACTCACTTATGCAGAGTATTGCGACAGCTACTCTGAGCAGTATCAGATATACTCTGACAGCTTGGCAGCAGGTAAGGAGTATTCGAGCATTAAGGTTGAGGATATCTCATCATTCGTAACGGATGACAGAAATCCCGCTGAGGTGGTTTCGAATAGCCAGGTATGCACAGAGTCAAGAGAGGATGACCCCGATTCCTGGGCGAATTTCGGCGCATCCAACTATGACAGTGCGATTTATCTTCCCGCAGAAGGAGCTACCACCTGGCAGGTTGCGCTTACCGCAGAGCAAGAGGGATTCTATTACGTCAAGATAGAATACTATTCATGCTCAACGTCGGACAGCAGTATATCCGCAATTGAAAGGAAGTTCAAAATCGATGATAAGATTCCTTTCAATGAGGTTAGCTCAGTCAAGTTCAACAAGAATTGGGAATATGACAACATTTCGGTAGAAACGTATGATGCTCCCGGTGAGGAGGACTCGGTAAATACCAAATACGAGCTCCGCAACCAGGAGGGCAGCACCAAGCTCGGTTACTACAAGATAGTCGAGATCGTTAAGGACGGCGTCAAGACCGTAAAGACCTACAAGATCTCGCAGGATATCAACGGTAACTCAATGGCTCCCGATATCGCTCCCGTTCCTTCTTGGGGTACATATTACGTTCAGGACTCAACAGGATATTACGACGGTTACTTTGCTTTCTATTTTGCAGAGGGTATCCGTACGATAACCCTTGAGGCAGAGCGTGAGCCGATGATCGTAAAGTCTATCGAGCTTATTCCCGCAACTGCACAAAACGATATTCCTACTTATGCCGAGGTTCTCGAGCAGTATAAGGCTAATGGATACAAGCCTGCCGCAGGCGGAAAGATAGAGCTCCAGGCAGAGTTCCCCGATTTGGTATCGGACTCTTCCGTTTCCGTAACCAATGATAACACATCCGCGGTTACAAGCCCTATTTCCTCTAATTCGCAGGTTTACAACGTTATAGGTGAAAACAGCTATAACGCAGTAGGTCAGTGGGCAGCATATAAGTTCACTGTGACTGAAACAGGCCTTTACAACATCGCTATGAGATACAAGCAGTCCGCGCTTGAAGGTATGTACATTTGCCGTACCATCAAGATACATGGCGGACAGTACGGTGAGGAGGACGGTACTCCCGAGGTTCCGTTTGCCGAGGCATATCAGGCAGAGTTTGACTATAACAAGAAATGGCAGTCCTCGTTCGTTTCTAAGGATGACGTTGATTTCCTCTTCTACTTTGAGGAGGGAGTTGAGTATACCGTATACTTCGAGTGTTCTCTCGGTACTCTTAAAGAGTATATACAGCGCGTTGAAATATCCCTTGATAAGATCAATGCCTGCTATCTCAGAATACTTCAGCTCACAGGTACGGATCCCGATGAGAACCGTGACTACAATTATATAGGCATCATGCCCGACGTCCTTATTACTCTTCTTGAAGAGGCTATGGAGCTTATGGAGGTAAAGGAAGGTCTTGAGGAGCTGTGCGGAACCAATGGTTCTCATATAGCAACTCTTGAGACTATTGCTATCCTTCTTAACACCATGGGTAAGGATGAGGGTATTGACATTGCCGCAAATATGACAACACTTAAGTCCTATCTCGGTACTCTCGGTACATGGATCAACAACTCCAAGAGATCAACTATGATGGTTGACTCTATCTGGATTGTTCCCGCAGTAGAGGAGGACGGAGAAATAGTAGCAGACGAGTCCGAGCTTCCCAAGGCAAAGGCAGGCTTCTTCAGATCTCTTTGGTTTGAGGTTAAGTCCTTTGTCAGCTCCTTCTTCGTAAATTATGACCAGATGGGTCTTACCACCATTCCCGATGAGAATACTCTTACAATTGACGTATGGCTTGCATCGGGTCGTGACCAGTCACAGATCTGGCGTACTATGATAGATGCTCACGGAAGCTTTACCTACAATACAGGTACAGCAGTAAGCCTTAAGCTTGTAACAGGCGGTACCTTGCTTCCTTCTATTCTTTCACGTAAAGGTCCCGACGTATACTTAGGCCTTGGTGCCTCTGACGTTATCAACTACGCTATACGTGATGCCGTTCTCGGTATAAGCGGTAACGTAAGTGAAGAGAAGATGTCTGCGTCGGATAACGAAATATTCACACAAAAATATTACTCATACAGAGATAATAAGGGTAACGTTACTACCACCACGGAGGAATTGACGGGTGAAACCGCTGATTTTGTCTCCAACACGTTTGCAGATGCGATTGACGGTAATTTCGCACATGCCGCAATGGATACCGTAACACTTCTTGACGTATCTTACGGTGTTCCTCAGACAATGAGCTTTGCCATGATGTTCTACAGAATGGACGTACTTGCTAACCTCGGTTTGGAAGTACCTGAGACATGGCAGGAGCTTCTCTCCATTCTTCCTGTTCTACAAACTAATAATATGTCCATTGGTGTTTCCTACATTGACGCTCTCGACTTTATGATTTACCAGGCGGGCGGAAGTATGTGGAAGTACACCGATGAATCGCTTTATGATTCTCAGTATGCAGGTGCAAGGATCGACCTTGACTCGAGCATAGCTCTTGAAACGTTTGACTTTACCTGCAGACTTTACAGTGATTATTCATTCCCCGTATCCTATGACGCATCTAACCGTTTCAGAACCGGTGAGATGCCTATCATCATCGGCGGTTATTCCGGTATTTACAACACTCTTACCGTATATGCTACCGAAATAGAGGGCTTGTGGGAATTCTGTTCACTTCCCGGTACAAAAAGAGCTGACGGAACCTTCAATTACGACTCGCTCGCAGGTATATCCGCATCCGTAATTCTTTACGGTTGTACGGGTGATGAGCTTCTTGCGGCTTGGCAGTTCGTTCAGTGGCAGACCGGCGAGGATGCACAGGCTGATTACGGTAACAGAATGGTTGCACTTATCGGTCCCTCCGCTAAGTATGAAACAGCCAACCTTAAAGCGATTGATAACCTCTCCTGGACAGCCAAGGAGAAGAAGGCTATTATGAACCAGATGGATCACCTTTCATCCATAGTTAACTATCCCGGCTCTTACATTTACGTAAGATATACACAGTTCGCATTCCTTGATGCGGTTAACGAGTCTGCAGATCCTATTGACGCACTTAGCGGATACATAGATGCAATTAACTCCGAGATTGCCAGAAAGCGCGAGGAGTTTGGACTTTGGGTTCCCGAATCATCCGATGATGAGCCTCCCCAAAAGGGGACCGCTTCGCAATACCTCGAGTAAAGGAGAAGAATAATGTCACAAAAAGCAGAAGCTAAGCGACCGGTAAAACGTTCGGAAGTTTCTAAGCTTAAATGGACATGGCAGGAGATGAAGAACAACAAGACGGCCTACTTTATGTTAGCACCGTTCCTTCTGTTGTTCATCGTCTTCACCGTCCTGCCCGTTGTGCTTTCAATATTCCTAAGTCTTACCGACTTCAATATGTTGCAGATGCCTCACTTCCGCGGTATCGACAACTATCTAAGATTGTTCCTTGACGATGAAATATTCATTCTCGCCATTCAGAACACATTGATATTCGCGTGTATTACGGGACCTGTATCCTACCTACTCGCACTCTTGGTAGCATGGTTCATCAACGAGCTTCCCCCCAAGATCAGAGCAGTGGTAACTCTCGTATTCTACGCTCCTTCAATATCAGGTAACGCGTATCTTATATGGAAGACACTCTTCTCATCCGACTCTTACGGTTGGGCAAACGCGGTCTTGATAAAATACGGTATAATAACAGAGCCTATACTCTGGTTCCAGGATGCGAACTTCGTAATGCCACTCTGTATCGTGGTTGCCCTTTGGACATCTCTCGGTACGGCATTCCTTTCCTTCATTGCCGGCTTCCAGACCATCGACCGTTCTATGTACGAGGCGGCTGCCGTTGACGGTATCAAGAACCGTTGGCAGGAGCTGTGGTACATAACGCTTCCTACCATGCGTCCGCAGCTTATGTTCGGTGCGGTTCTTGCAATTACCAACTCCTTCGGATTCGGTGCTGTAGTTGATGCACTCTGCGGATTCCCGTCTGTAGATTACGCTGCACATACCATCATGCACCATCTGAGTGACTACGGTGGCGCGCGTTATGAGATCGGATATGCCTCGGCAATAGCAGTTATCCTCTTCATAATCATGTTTGCAAGTAACATCTTGATTAAGAAGATGCTTTCGAAGGTAGGTGAGTAAGCATGGCAAAATTACAGAAGCTAAGAACACGCGGCCATAGAGTCGTACTTAACAGATCTGCAGGCGGTGATACAGGTATCACCATCATGCTTACCTTCCTCGGACTTTTCATGTTCGTTCCTATGTACTACGTTGTGGTACAGGCATTAAAGCCTCTTGACGAGCTTTTCATGTTCCCCCCTCGCTTCTACGTTATGAAGCCTACGCTTGAGAACTTCGGTGACCTCTTCACTCTTATGAGTGACTCTTGGGTTCCTTTCTCAAGATACATATTCAACACAGTATTCATTACTATTTGCGGTACTCTCGGTAACCTTGTATTCGCTTCTATGGCGGCATACTCTCTTGCCAAGCTCCGTTTCCCCGGAAGAAACGCAATCTTCCAGGTCATAGTAATGTCACTCATGTTCCACTCTACCGTTAACCAGGTAACACACTTCATAATTCTCTCTGCTTTCGGTTGGATAGATACGTATCTTTCCATTATCGTTCCTTCGATGGCAGGTACTATGGGTCTTTACCTTATGAAGCAGTTCATGGAATCCTCGGTTCCCGATACCGTTCTTGAGTCTGCAAGACTTGACGGTGCGAGTGAGTTCAGAATCTATCTTACTATCGCGATGCCTATGGTTAAGCCCGCATGGCTTACCCTTATGGTTGAGTGCTTTAAGAATCTTTGGAACTCCGGTTCCTCTATTTACATTCATTCAGAAGAACTTAAGACTTTCAACTACGCTATTCAGCAGATTATCTCGGGCGGTATTGCACGTTCAGGTGCAGGAGCCGCTTCCACGGTTGTTATGATGATGGTTCCAATTTTGATATTCGTATTTAACCAGAGCCAGATAGTTGAAACGATGGGATCTTCCGGCATGAAGGATTAAGGAGGTATTTGATGAAAAATATTGCAAAAATTATCATACTCTCCTTAGTTCTCGTTCTTATTTTCGGTGCCGTTTATTCATCCGCATACGTTTCGTACGACACTTATACATATTCCATCAGCGGAAAGCAGATGATGTCCCCCGACGCTTATTCACCATCACCCTCTATCACATCTACAGATATGGGCCTTGCTGATAAGTTCGGTGGCCATCAGCTGAAGGGCGCAACCGACATCGTAACAGACGAGCTCGGTAACGTATATATCGCTGATGCGGGTAATAACCGTATAGTAGTTCTTGATAAGTACTACAAGGCAGTTCACGTTATCGACAGATATTACGATGATGCAGGCAGGGAAGTATTCTTCAATACTCCTGAGGGCGTATACGTAACAGATCCTAACAAGACTGCTGACGGAAAGGGTCACATCTATGTATGTGATACCAAGAACAAGAGCATTGTAGTTTTCGACAGAGAATATAACTACGAGAGAACAATTACAACTCCCGAGAGCCCTCTACTCGATCCCTCTTCATTCGTTCCTAACGCTGTTGCCGTTGATATTTACGGCAGAATCTTCGTTGTTGCAAAGGCAGCATACGAGGGTATCATCGTGCTTTCCGGTGACGGTGAGTTCACAGGCTTCATCGGTGCGCAGAAGGTTACGTACAGCATAACAGATATGATATGGAGAAAGTTCCAGACTAAGGAGCAGCTTGCTTCTCAGACACAGAACATTTCAGTGGCTTATAACAATATTACAGTTGATGATGACGGATTTGTTTATGCCACATCAGATAAGGTTAGCGCAACAGAGCAGCTCAAGGCAATCAAGAGTAAGTCTCCCGACTACTCTCCGGTAAAGAAGCTTAACTCCACGGGTCATGAGATTATGAAGAGAAACGGCTTCTTCGATCCCGGCGGAGAGGTTGACGTATTCTATGCAAAGGATGTTTCCAAGATTACAGACGTAGCCCTCGGTCCGGAGGGAACGTGGACCATCCTCGACTACTCTCGTTCCAGACTCTTCACATATGACCAGAACGGTAACCTCCTCTTCGCCTTTGGCGACGGCGGTGAATTCGGTCAGGGCGACGAGCTTCTCGGTAACAGTGAGGCAGCGCAGGCTATAACTTATCAGACAGTGGGAGATAAGTCCTACATACTTCTTCTCGATAAGACAAACGACTCGAGCAACTCTTATAAGCTTACGGTTTACTCTCCTACAGAGTACTGTGAAACTATTATAAGCGCACTGCACAATCAGAATGAGCACGATTACGAGACCTCTATTGAGTATTGGCAGAACGTGCTTACAATGAACAACAACTTCGACCTCGCTTATATTGGTATAGGAAAGGCTCTTTACAGCCAGGGTAAATACCAGGAGGCGTATGAGGTTCTTCAGAATGCTTATGAAACCACTTATGCTTCAAAGGCATTCGCAGAGATGAGAAAAGAGATTATCAACAAATGGATAATTCTTATTGCGGTTGTAGTTATCGCGCTTCTCGTCGTTGTAGTTAAATTCCTTGGCTACGCCAAGAAGAAGAATAAAGAGGTTAACCTTAAGGTCGGCAGAAAGACCTATTGGGAGGAGCTATTGTATGTATTCCATATAGTACTTCATCCGTTCGATGGCTTCTGGGATCTTAAGCATGAGAAGAGAGGATCTGTGAGAGCAGGAACTACTATTCTCGGCATTACCATAATCGCATTCTTCTATAATTCTATAGGTAAGGGCTATCTCTTCAACCCCGAGGATAAATATACTAATATTTTGGTTGCGATAGTATCCGTAGCACTTCCCGTGCTTCTTTGGGCAATATCCAACTGGTGTCTTACCACCCTCTTCGACGGTGAAGGAAGCTTTAAGGACATTTATATAGCTACATGCTATTCTCTTGCTCCACTCCCCTTATTCTTAGTTCTTTCTACAATTCTTACTAACGTTATGACTACTACAGAGGGCAGTATGGTAAACCTGCTTGTTACGATAGGTCTTCTGTGGACTGTATTGCTTCTGTTCTTCGGAACTCTGATAACGCACGATTACACAATCAGTAAGAATATAATTACTATCCTTGGTACAATAATTGCTATGGTTATCATTATCTTCGTTGCGGTACTCTTCTCAACACTTATAATGAAGATGGTAACGTTCGTGATTTCTATTGTCAAGGAAATCGGAAACCGAATGTGATCAGAGGAGGATTTGTTATGAATATTAAAAGAATATTATCATCCGCCTTGGTTGCATTGATGCTTTTTGCTTCGATAGTGGTGCTTATTCCCACCAAGGCTTCCGCGGCACATGCATCGTCGGTAACTAACACCAAGCTCAACACAGATCAGGTAATTGCCATTGTTGAGGAATATCAGAAGTCTAAGTATAACAACGCAGAGGAGCTCTTCCAGGCCGATCTTGCAAGGGGTTATCTCGACTATTCAACAAATGGTGAATACACAATTTACGTAAACAGATATACGGGCGTTATATATTATAGAAATAACAAGACGTCCGAGATGCTTACAAGTAATTCTTACAACTTCGGCAGTGTTGCAGGTACTTCTCTTGAGGCACTTACCAGCCAGATATCCATCAGCTACTCTACAGTTTCTTCTACTGAGAACCCTCTCAATCTTTACAGCTCTACATGGGCAGCAAAGTATAATCAGATCTCGGTAGACAGAATAGACGGAGGTCTTCGCGTCAATTACGCAGTAGGTGATACGGCAAACCGTTGCTTACTCCCTGTAATGATCGAGGCGAATGATTTTGAGAAGTACATTCTCATGCCTATGATGGACTATCTCCACGGTATGATGGTAGAGTGCTTTGGTGAGTCAAAGGCTATACACTTCCGTGACAGTATGTATTACGATGAGGAGCTGTTCAAGACATCCTTCCTCATCCATAGAACTGCAGTAACAGGCTACACAAGAATGGTTGATAGCACAGCCGCTATATATCAGGACAGCAGTGATCCGAGAGTTGTAGCTCTCGCAATAGAGATTGAAGAGGTTACGAGTGACATTAACACTGTTGTTAATGCCTATGTTGGTAGAAACCCCAATGCGACCGATATGCTTCAGTCCGAGGACACGATCAAGGGTTGGGAAATTCCCGCAACACTTGAGGGTTATGCAGTTTATGAGGTTCAGAACAAGGCATATGCGCAGATGGCTGTAAAGGCTGATATAGTTAAGGTTCTTTGTCCTAACTATACGTTCGATATGATGTATCAGAACGAGAAGTTCTGCGGATATGTTCATAAGTACGAGCCCAAGCCCGTATTCAGATGCTCTCTTGAATATACTATTAATGAAGATAATACGCTTAGCGTTCGTCTTCCTTCAAACTCAATTTCGTTTGATGAAACTCAGTACATACTTAGGAGCATAACACCTCTTCAGTATTTCGGTGCGGGTGATTTCACTCGTGACGGATATATATTCCTTCCCGACGGAAGCGGTTCCATTATTGAATTTGAAGACTTCAGAAACAGTAATATCTCGATGTCATCCAACCTTGAGAATTACGGTCACGACTACTGTTATTCCGAGATCAGCGGAGCGCACAGACAGCAGATTACCATGCCCGTTTACGGTATCGTATCTCAGGTTGATAATGGACAGGAAATTGTAGATACAGGCTATTTTGCAATTCTTGAAGAGGGATCGTCGATGGCGGCTATGAACGTCACGTACAGTAACTCCTTCAGAGAGGGTGCGATATTCTCAACATTTACACCCTATCCCGCAGATAAGTTTGACCTTTCGGACACCATTTCGGTTGGTGACGCTAAGTATTACACGATGGTTTCCGAGTCTAAGTACACAGGCTCTTACGTTACAAGATACGTAATGCTTTCCGATATTCAGACTCCCGGTCAGACTAATTATTCACCAAGCTATACAGGTATGGCGGATTACTACCGTCAGTATCTTGTTAACAACGGAGTCCTCTCCGAGCTTGATGACGTTAAGGATGATCTTCCCCTTTACCTTGAGGCTTTCGGCTCAATGGAGGTAGTTGAGAAGTTCCTTACATTCCCCGTTAACGTATCTAAGCCCATTACCACCTTCGAGGATATAGTTACTATATATGAGGAGCTCGGTAATGCAAAGCAGAAGCTTCTTGAAAAGGCTGCTGAATATCAAGAGATGGCAGATGCCGAGGAAAAGAACCTTGAGCTCAAGCAAAGATATCTTGAGAAGGCAGAGGATTACAGAGAGCTCTCTGAGAAGATCGTTAACATAGATAATATCAACTTTAAGCTTACAGGCTTTACCAATGGCGGTATGTATTACACCTATCCCACAAAGGTTAAGTGGGAGAGGGCAGTTGGCGGTAAGAAGGGCTTCAAGGAGCTTCTTGAGACGGCTGACTCCTACAATACTGCCGGATCCAATTTCGGAATATATCCCGACTTTGATTTCCAGTATATCAACAACACATCTCTCTTTGACGGAGTAGGTAAGCGTAATACGGTATCCAGAATGGTTGATAACCGTTACGCATCCAAGCAGCTTTACAGCTGTGTTCTCGGTGAATACGATACCGTATACGCCATGATAGTTTCTTCAGATGCTCTTGACCGTCTTTACGACAAGTTCATCAAGAAGTATTCCAAGTATGATGTTACAGGTATTTCAGTATCCACTCTTGGCTCGGATCTTAACTCCAACTTCGACAAGGACAATCCCGTTTCTCGCGATGATGCAGAGGGATATGTATCGGCTCTTCTTGACAGAATGGCTAACGAGAGCAATTACAGCGTAATGATTTCCAAGGGTAATATTTACGCAGTTGAATATGCTGATCACATTCTCGATATATGCACCGATTCAAGCTATTACAGATATTCTTCTTACACGATCCCGTTCGTAGGTATGATTCTTCACGGATACGTTAACTATTCGGGATCAGCACTCAACTATTCCGGTTCCCCCGATTACGACCTTCTTCGTTCTATAGAGAACGGTGCGAGCCTTTACTACATACTCGGCTACCGTAACACAGAGCTTATGAAGGATGACGAGGAGCTTAACCGCTACTATTCGGTAAGCTACGAAAACTGGTTTGACGATATAGTTGAGAAATATGCTATACTCAATGATGCAATAGGCGATCTTCAGGATTACCATATCGTTGATCACAGAGTTCTTGTAGGTGAGCGTGTGATAGAGGATGGCGAGCGTATTGCTAACCTTAACGCTCTTAAAGCAGAGTTTGTAGATCAGTTTGATAAGCAGCTTCAGGTTGCTATTGACGAGGCACTTGTCGAGCTCAGAGCTAATTCCGCAGGTTATGATGTGAGAATTGGTGTTACTGCAGATATTGAAAGTCTTGTAGCACTTGCACATTCTCGCTTCGAGCTTGATGAGGATGATAGTCTTGGCGATGATTTCAAATCTGCGCTTACAGCCGTTCTTACCAAGTATCAAAACGAGTATAGCACAGACGGCGTTGATCCTTCAAATGTTCACACCGTGTCGCTTAACAGCATTGAGTATGAGAGCCAGTACAAATACGTAACAGGTTCTCTTGCTGAGGATGAGGATTACGTACGCACAGACTACACTGTAGATAACGACCTTATAGTTATGGTTGTATATCAGAACAATGAAGGTAAGACTCGTACGTTTATACTCAACTATAATATTTACTCTGTAGAGGTAAATCTTGATGACAATACCGATCCGTACATTATAGGAAAATACGGATTCCAGGTTGTTGAAGGCTAAAGGAGGGAGGCAATATGGAAAAAAGTTTAAAGATCAGAACACACCGTGCTGCTTCTCTTGAAAAGAGAAAGGCCAGAGCGGGATATATATTCGTTCTTCCTTTCATTCTTGGATTTATCCTGATATATATGCCGATACTTATCGACTCTATATGGTTCAGCTTCTATAAGCAGGAATCAGGCGGTGCAGGTACGTTCATATACGTATTCAAGGGCCTTGAGTATTATAAGTATGCATTTACAGGATCTCCCGATTTCGTAACCAAGCTTCTTGCGGGCTTGCAGCAGCTCGTGCTTGAGGTTCCTGCTGTAATTATTTTCTCACTCTTTATAGCAGTTGTACTTAACCAGAAGATGCTTGGTAGAGCAGTATTCAGAGCAATCTTCTTCGTCCCCGTTATTATTTCCACCGGTCTTATGGAATCAATTAACGGTAGCGATATTGCATCGACAGAGATGAGTAACGGTATCGATGACGGTTCAGGCGGAGGACTTGTTAACGTAATGCAGGTCGAGGACTTGTTCAGGCAAATGGCAGTGGGCGGTGAGCTTGTTACATACGTTGTAAATCTGGTAAATAACATTTATAAGATTATCAACTATTCCGGTGTACAGATGCTTATCTTCCTTGCAGGTCTTCAGTCCATATCCGACTCAATATATGAGGCTTGCCGTATAGACGGTGCAACAGGCTGGGAAACGTTCTGGAAGATTACCTTCCCGATGATTTCTCCCATGATTCTTGTAAATGCCGTATATACAATCATAGACTCATTCACACGTAGCTCTAACGTTACGATGAGCTTCATTAAGGGCATTAGCAATAATAGTGAAGCGGCAGCGATGTATTGGATATACTTCATATCCGTAATTCTCATTATTGCGGTGGTAGCAGGTATCGCTTCTACGTTTATCTTCTACCAGAGAAAGGATTAAGGAGGTGCTGTTATGGAAATGAAAAATAAAGTTGACAGTACTCCTGTTATAACCAAGGAAACCAAGAACAAGATAAGCGTTGACTATGAAGGCAAGCTCTCCGTTAAGGAAAGACTTCTACAGAAGCTCAAGGCGTCTAACACTTGGATAAAGGCGGGTATCAACGTACTCAGATTCCTTCTGATGCTTGGCGTATCCTTCGTTATTATCTATCCGTTCATTGCAAGAATTGCAGGTTCCTTCATGAGCCGTGATGACGTTATTGACTCTACGGTTTCACTTATTCCCAAGAATCCCACGCTTGAAATATATAAGGCTATAATTACAGAGAACCATTATTTCGAGGCGCTCATCAACACCTTGATTCTCGCTTTGATGTGTGCCTTTATACAGATGCTTGTATCTTGTCTTGTAGGATACGGTATCGCAAAGTTCAAGTTTAAGGGTAACAAGATTATTATGGCTCTCGTTGTGTTTACTATGATTATTCCTCATAGCGCGCTCAGCTTTGCGATGCGTGTTCACTTCAGCCAGTTCGATTTCTTCGGTGTTATTACCTGGGGCAATAAGGGTTTGATACAGCTCATCACAGGAAGCACCAAGGACTTCTCAAACACATTTATACCATATATCATTCTTTCGCTCGGCGGTCTTGCCTTCAAGAACGGATTGTATATTTACCTTATGCGTCAGTTCTTTAAGGGCGTTCCCGATGAGCTGGAGGAGTCTGCATACGTTGACGGTTCCGGAGTATTCCGCACCTTCTTCCAGATCATTCTTCCTCTTACCGTGCCGATGATGATTACGGTATTCCTCTTCGCTTTCTCATGGCAGTGGACCGATGAGTTCTATGCAGGACTATTCCTTCCTGTCAAGAGCGGAGCAGATAAGGTATATCTTATGCCTGACGTATACGTCACACCACAGTCACTGAATGATCCCGGCTTTGCTGGTGCAACGCTTTACAACAACGTTATTCAGAATACCGGTGGTATGATGATCATAGCTCCCCTTATCATACTGTATCTCTTCTGTCAGAGATATTTGGTTCAGGGTATAGAGCGTTCCGGTCTTGTCGGATAATAATTTATACTTTACTCAAAGGGCTGCCTTCGGGCAGCCCTTAATTTTTATGCACCGCCATTTAACTGTGTTGAGAAAATATGAAAGTGTTGTGCAAAAGTGCCTTATATATGATATAAAATATTGACATTTTGTTCAGCTTGCCAGGGATATGGAAATATAAACAGGTGGTATGAAGAAATCTAATATATAAAACTATTGACAAATAGGTATGAAGACAGTATAATATGTATATCAATATCGCGGAGGATGGAAAAATGGCTATTAATTCATATTCAGTTGTGAATAATTGCGCGGCGTCATCGGGACGTCCCTTTTCTTGCGCCTCCGTATGCATAATAAGGCAGATAGTAGACATTATTTCTGTGGTGTTTGCTTTTTCTGTTTCTGTGATTACCATTCTATCCGTTATTATTAGAAAAAAATATATTTCGCAAGGATATTTATATGCTTACACTTAGTTCATTTCGAATTATTTAGCAATCTATCCTTGATGCTTGGGTAGATTGCTTTTTGTTTTTTAGCTATGTATGCCGAAGAATATGTGGCAGATAATTTTTGAGAGGTAAATGAAAATGAAATTATTTAAGAAAATAGTAGCGACAACGTTGGTAGCGGCAATGGCGTTGGGCAGTATGTTCACGTTAGCAAGCTGCGGTAAGAAAAACTATGCGGCAGATAATACAACAATTAAGATAGGAGTGTCGGGTCCTCTTAGCGGTGGTGCATCAATGTACGGCGTAGCCGTCAGAAATTCCGCACAGATGGCTGTTGATGAGATAAATGCACAGGGCGGTCTTGACGGAATGAACTTTGAGCTCATGGCGTATGACGATGAGCACAATCCCGATATGGCAAAGACGACCTACTCCGCAATGTATGAAGAGGGTATGCAGATCTCTCTCGGTACAGTAACCACAGCACCTGGTCTTGAATTCAAGGAGCTGTCTAAGGATGATAACGTATTCGTGCTTACCCCGTCGGCTACGGGAGATGGAATAGTAGAGTATGACAATGCTTATCAGATGTGCTTCTCTGACTCTAACCAGGGGAAGGCATCTGCCGAGTACTTCAATGCCTCCTATCAAGGTAAAAAAATAGGTGTATTCTATAAGAGCGATGATGAGTATTCGTTCGGAATTTATGAGAAATTCATGGAAAACATTGACCAGAGCTTCAAGGATGCAGGCATAGTGGAAACGTCATTTGTCGGTGATAATCTTACCTTCAATACTCAGGCAAATATGCTTAAGGAATGTGACGTTATCTTCCTTCCTATTTATTACAACCCGGCAGCAGCTCTTATGACCGCAGGACGCGGCGTGGTTAAGGATGATGCTATCTACTTCGGCTGCGACGGACTTGATGGAATTGACGGAATGAAGGACTTTGATATTAATTCCGTATCACAGGAAGTATCATATATTTCTCACTTCAACACCACCGTGCAGTCCGGTCCCGCATACGACTTTGTACAGAAATACAATGCTAGGTATGATGAGGATAGGGAGCCTGTTAACCAGTTCGGTGCGGCAGCCTATGACTGTGTATGGGCTATATACGAGGCACTGTGTGTTGCAAAGGAAAACGGCAAGAAGTTTGATACTACTACGTCGGCATCTGATTTCTGCGATATACTCACAGAGGTGTTCAACAGTGATTCCTTTGTATTCCACGGCATAACGGGTGAAACCAACGGCGATCAGAAGTCCGATATTTCATGGGATAGCACAGGTCTTGTAAATAAGGTAGCAGTTAAGTACATCGTTAAGGAACACACTGCATAACAGCTTATTTAGACAACTAATATTTACAAAAAACTTTTATAATCGATTTTTGCTTGGGAATTTGGCTTTGGC
>JAZNHE010000117.1:0-7911 GCA_045576795.1 Eubacteriales bacterium
AATGAAAAAGGCAGCGGCTTACGCTATTGCATCTCTTGTAAGTGAAGAAGAGCTCTCGAAGGATTATATCATTCCCAAGGCATTTGACGAGAGGGTTGGCAAAACGGTAGCAAAGGCAGTTTACGATGCGGCGGTAAAAACCGGCGTGGCAAGAGTCTGAAGCCTCAGTTTATATTTACAAGTCAAAATAAGCGCCGCTACCCCAACGGTACGGCGCTTATTTTTTAATCAAGAAAGCATTTTACACACCTCTCGAAAATAAATTAAAAAACTCTGATTTTTTTCTAAAAAGCTATTGACAAAACTGAAATCTTTTGTTATAATATCAATCGTTATCGCGTTGGTGTGCTGGTGTGGCTCAATGGCAGAGCAGCTGATTTGTAATCAGCAGGTTGATGGTTCGACTCCGTTCACCAGCTCCAGTAATATGGGGGAATTCCCGAGCGGCCAAAGGGGGCAGACTGTAAATCTGTTGTCACTGACTTCGCTGGTCCGAATCCAGCTTCCCCCACCAAAAAAAGACTGTAATTTTGATACAAAATTGCAGTCTTTTTTTATCCATTACGGAGTAATGGCATATCATCACCGCACGAAGTGTGATGGATATCATCAAAAAGAGCAAGAAAATCGCTCTTTTTTGCATATCATCACGCTTTAGCGTGTATTAAACTCCGTAATGATGAGATACTCGCCCGGAAGCGAGATATACTCGTTTTCGGACGGATGATATCCAGCCACTTCGTGTCTGATGATATACACTTTCTACGAAAGTGATTTGATTTCCAAGCCTTTTTAGTTTTTAGCCGTAAAACATAAATCGTTCATTTTATACCCATTTCGTTCAATTTATGGGGTATCGTTCAATTATTGAATTACCAGAAACTCCTTGATTTTAGTTATACATTATGCTATAATAAACTCACCGATAAACAAGAATTTGGCGAGGTGGCTACTAATGAAAGAAATAATTGCGGCAGGTATTGTTTTCCTGATATCCGTGTTCGCATTTTTTATGAGCATCCGTTCTTTTATGGAAAAAGGATTTCTTTTTAATAATGCCTACATTTATGCCTCTAAACAAGAACGAGAGGCGATGAATAAAAAACCTCATTATCGACAGTCTGCTATTGTATTTTTGCTGATGGGTATTGCTTTTGGGTTGATCGGGCTTGCAGTGCTGTTCCATGCCAATTGGATTTTTTATATTGTGGCAGCAAATATTATAATCACACTCATTTATGCTATTGTCTCAAGTATAGCGATTGAAAGGCAAAGCAAATAACAATAAGAGCGATGCCAAATTCCAATTTGTCGGACTAAGATGGGTGCAAACCCTTGTAGGAAAATGCACCCATAACTCTAAAATTCGCACCCATTGTAAAATGGTATTAAAATTTTGGATTACTCACATATAAAAAGCACCGATCAACTGATCGGTGCTTTTTATATCGCGATAGCACTTTGTTGCTTATTTCGTTGACAGTAACAAATAAATGTGTTATAATTTTGCACAGAAAAGCAGGGGAGTTAGTATGAAAAACACTTTACCGTATTCACGTGTTTACGTGGAAATAACAAATATATGCAATCGCAACTGTTCGTTTTGTCCCGGTACTGTCAGGGAACCGCGCAGGATGACATACGATGAGTTTTGCTACATTCTTGATAGCTTGTCGGGAATTACAGAGTATGTATATCTTCACGTTATGGGAGAGCCGCTCACGCATCCTGAGCTGTGCAAATTCGTGAATGAGGCATCACGGCGCGGGTTTAAGTGCGCTATAACTACCAACGGCACGCTCCTTGAGAAGGTAGGCGATGAGCTGATAAATTCAGGCATATACAAAGTAAATATATCCGTTCACAGCTTTGAAGATGGTACCCGTGATGATTATTTGAAATATATAAACACTTGCATATCTTTTGCCGACAGATCATCAAGAGCAGGCGTGCTCACTGTGTTCAGACTTTGGAACCGCGGATATGACAACGGCAGAAATATAGACACGCTCTCTATGTTGAAGGAGTATTTTTCAACAGAAGAGTGGAAAGAGGGTACTAACGGCGCGAGGATAAGGCATCGCTTACATCTTGAATATGGTGAGCGCTTTGAATGGCCTGATTCCTCGGCTGAGGATTTTGGGGGGCGCGTGTTTTGCCACGGACTCGGAGATCACTTTGCCATTTTGTGTGACGGCAGAGTAGTACCTTGCTGTCTTGACAGAGAGGCGGCAATAGATCTCGGAAATGTCTTTGATACATCTCTTTGGGATATTCTCGGATCGGATCGTGTAAAAGCAATTAAGGACGGGTTCTTATGCAAGGAGGCGCGCGAGGATCTTTGTCGCAGATGCTCCTATGCCCGTAGATTTAAGATTTAATCTATTGCGGTATTGTAGATTTTACTTTCATGATAATACTACTTAAAAAGCGGAGAATTCAGCATAATGCTCTTAACCGAGTGTCAAGCTGAATTTTCCGCCTTTTGTTGTTACTTATTCATTCTTTCTTTTATTATTCTCATATACGCGTGCCAGTCCTCACGACTGAAATAGTGGGTACCGTGTCGTATAAAATAGCAGGAATCGCCATCAGACAGCAGTGTTGTTGGTTCGGGGATGACGTCACCGTGTATAAGACCGTTCATTCCGAAAAGCTTGTAAGCGGGATTTATCGATGCCACACCGAGAAATTCAGAGGCAGGGTCTGCCCATAGATCCTCTTCTGCACTTGCAACTATAATGTGGCGCGGTACGGAAAGAGATAACAGAAAGCTTTGATCAAACGGTAACTCTCTTTCTTCCGTTGCAGCCTTGACAAATGAAGGGCAGAACCAATATGGGAACACCTCCGCTATGCGCTTGTAGGTTTCTCCCACCTTTCCGCGTTCAATAGCCGCACCTGCACACCCTGAATCGTTGGATATTACATACTTAAATCTGGAGTCGAACGCACCTGTCAGCAGTGCCGTTTTGCCGAGTCTTGAGTGGCCTACCACCGCAACGTTTTCGGTGTCTATTTCAGGTAGTGTCATTACGTAGTCCATTACACGCATTGCCGCCCATGCCCAGATAGCAAGCTTTCCGCTCGCATTGCTCTTGCGCCTCGATTTTACCAGGTACTTTGCGCATTTATCTTTGAAATTGCCGTCGTCACTTGTTACATCTGTATATTTGAATGAGAACACAGCAAATCCGCTGTCGCATATTTCCTCGAGCGGAAAATATCTATTCTCCGCGATAAATCTTAAATTCACAAAGGCGGGGACCTTTGTATCGGATTTCGGTATGGCAGATAATGCCTCAAATGAGAAATGCTCTCCATTCATTTCGATATGGAACAACAGATTCCTGAGCACGCCTCTCCCTGCACAAAAGTTGTCATATTCGTTCACGATTTCAACGTCGAGGTGATCGGGAACCGGAGGTATAACACCGTATTCCTTTTCGGAGAGGAGCTTGCGTATATCGTCTTGTTTCTTTATAAAGGTCTCCTTATCTCTGACGCCTTCCATAAAGTCGGGGACGCCTCTTTCTTTTAGAATGCTTTCAATATAACTCATAATATCCTCCGTCGGGGCAAATAATTGTGTACTAATTATAAAATGCTTTTTGCCTTTTGTCAATAATTATTTGACAATTACTCGCGCGTGTGTTAAAATGTATTGAAAAGCACTAAAAGGGGGGGATTATATGTATATCGAACTGCCGGGTGACGTGCTGTTTATTATTGACAGAATAAGAGAATATGGGTATAGAGCGGACATTGTCGGCGGAGCTGTAAGAGATAGTATTCTGAAGAGAGCTCTTGGCGATTTTGATATTACAACAAACGCCCTTCCCGAAAAAATCAAGGAAATTTTTTCTGATTTCCGAACCATAGACACAGGTATTAAACACGGAACCGTGACTCTTGTATTAAATAGAACGCAGTACGAAATTACTACCTATAGAATAGACGGCGGATATACCGATAACAGACATCCTGACTCAGTTTCCTTTACAGCCGACATAAAAGAGGACCTCGCACGCAGAGATTTTACGGTAAATGCAATCGCATATAACCCGTATGACGGACTTACCGATCCATATGACGGCAATGGTGATATTTCACGTGGTATAATAAGAGCTGTCGGTGAACCTTGTACGAGGTTTGATGAGGATGCGTTGCGAATTCTGCGCGCACTGAGATTTTCGTCCGTTCTCGGATTTGATATTGAGAAGGATACGTCTGCGGCTATATTCAGCAAATATCTGCTTCTTGGAGGCGTCTCGCGAGAGCGTGTTTATACAGAGCTGAAAAAACTTATTATGGGCGATAGGGCGATAGAGGTATTGAGAGCATATGCCGATGTTTTTGCTCACGCGCTTAATGGAGTGCGTTTGTCCGAGTTTCCAAACGAAAGGCTGTATCGTGATGCTGATTACTTTACACGCCTTGCATCCCTTTTCTATTTGAATTGTGAAGATTGTGAGTCGGTTGCTGACGCAACGCTTGTTGCACTGAAAACAGATAAGTTTGTAAGACAGAGAATAACATCTGTGCTTAAGGCATATAAAAAAGCTGATTATGCGAGCGAAAAGGACGTTATACACGCTTTAATGGAGTATGGATATGACACTGTAAAGGGCGTGTTTGATCTGTCGCTTTTGCTTGGAGCAATTACTGATGCGGAGTATGGTACACTTTCCAAGGTTATGGCAGATGATCCGGTATATACTATATCGCGTCTTTCAATCGGCGGTGATGACTTGATAGGGCTCGGTTATCGCGGAGAAGAGATAGGCGTAATACTTAAGAGCCTGCTTATCAAGGTCATTGACGGAGAGGTTGAGAACAGTCGCGAGGCACTTATCGCCTCACTTGATGCATAATGGCGATCGCATCTCACAGTTGGCACTCTGCCGATTAAGACGTGCGATTGCCATTCTTTTATTTTTGTCCAGTAAAGAGGATATCATGACTTTCTTTTTTAGAAAACCGCTCCTAATAGCGATTGCCAATTATTGTTTACAAAATCGGCTTATTTCTCCTGTTTTTCTGCCAAAATATGTAAAAAAATCTGCTTTTTTTGGGCAGGCGCGGTTAAAAGGAAAGCGCAAAATCTGCTGTGAATAACACGTTTTTTCTTTATTGTTACATCGGTTGATGGAATATTTTTTGTTTTTTAGATGGAGCAATCTCAATCGGTTGACTTCAGACCTTATTTATGTTATAATCTTTTCATTAAGTCGGAAAGGAGAATCCCTATGGCATTTGATGCTTGTATGATGAGGGCAATACTTAGCGAGTTTAACGCGGAGTTTCCCGAGGGAAAAATAGAAAAAGTATTACAGCCTCAGAATGATGAGGTTGACTTTGTCATTCATCACGGAAGATGCTCGCGCAGGCTTATATTTAACGTAGGTCCTAATGCACCGAGGCTTCAGCTCTCCGATATAGCGAAGGAGAATCCTCTTAAGGCTCCTATGTTCTGTATGCTGCTTCGCAAATATTTCCTTGGCGCACGCATAGTTTCTGCCGAGCAGCTCGGATTTGACAGAATTGCGGTATTTACCGTAAACTGCTATGATGAGATGGGATTCCCAACAGAGAAAAAGGTGATTTGCGAGATTATGGGAAAATACGCCAATCTTATAGTTACCGACGGTGATTATAAAATTTTAACCGCCTTGAAGGTGATAGACTTCGCCGCAAGCACGGTTAGGCAGGTGTTGCCGGGAATAAGATATCAGATTCCGGCACAACAGAATAAGCTCTCGCCCCTTGAAATCAATAAAGAAGTCTTTTTTGCTAAGCTTCGGGAGTTCTCACCTGAGAAAAGCGCGGAAAAATTTATCACCTCGACTTATTCGGGTATAGCGACACAGATAGCTCACGAGCTTGTCTATCGTACAACCGGCGAGTGCGACGTTCCGGTGATTAACATTGATGCGAACAGATTTTATGAGGTCTTTCTTGCCTGGCAGAGATTGTTGCTTGACGGAAGCTACACGCCCACGATAGCAATAGACAAGACGGGCAAGCCGATAGATTACTCATATATGGACATAACTTATCTCGGCAATGCCGTCACGGTAAGACATTTTCCGAGATTATCAGACCTCCTTGACGTGTATTTTGCAGAAAAGGACAGACTTGAGAAAATACATCAGCGAGGTCACGACCTTGTTGTTTTATTGAACAATGCGACTGCGCGCACCGAGAGAAAGCTCTCGATACAGAGAGAGGCGCTCATTGAGAGTGAGAAGGGGGAGGAGCATCGCAAAAAGGCAGACCTAATAATTTCAAACATATACCGCTTAAAAAGAGGTATGACCTTGTTTGAAACGGTTGATTTTTACGATGAGGCTGCCCCCGTGGTAACGATAGAGCTCGATTCCAGATTGTCACCATCGGATAATGCGCAGAGATACTACAAGCTTTACAATAAAGCAAAGGTTGCTAAGGAGGTTCTTACAAAGCAGATGGCTATGTGGGAGGAGGAGCTCGTTTACCTTGAGAGTGTTAGGGCATTCCTTGCTAAGGCAGAAACCGAGCAGGACCTTGCGGAGATTCGCGATGAGCTGTATAGCAGCGGCTATTCCTCAAGAATGAAGGGGTACAGACCTCCAAAGCAAATAAAGTCATCTCCGATGAAATTTACCACGAGTGGCGGCTATCAGCTCTTAGTCGGCAAGAATAACGTACAGAATGACAGACTTACGTTTAAGACCGCTGCCAAGGATGATATATGGTTTCACACCAAGGATATTCCCGGCTCACACGTCATTATGCTGACAAACGGAGATGAACCGAGCGAGAGGGATTATACCGAGGCGGCAGCAGTTGCAGCTTACTATTCAAAAGCCACGCAGGACCTCGTTGCCGTTGATTACACAAGGGTGAAGAATATAAAGAAGCCACAGGGATCAAAGCCGGGATTTGTCACCTATAAAACCAATTACACGGCATACGTAAGACCTATGTCAAGAGAGGAGATAGAGCAGAATGGCAATGGTTGACCTTGTTGGTATGCATAAGTATTTTATACTCCAACACATAGAAGAGGGCGATACCGTGGTGGATTTTACCATGGGAAACGGCAATGATACGCTCTTTTTATCACGGGCTGTTGGCGAGAGCGGAAGGGTATTTGCCTTCGATATTCAAGAGGAGGCGATCGAATCCACCGCCAAGCACCTGAGGGAGAATGGCGCGCCCGACAACTATACGTTGATATGCGCCTCTCATCATAGAGTAAAGGAATTTGTAAATGAACCTATAAAGGCAGGAATGTTTAATCTCGGATATCTGCCTCGCAGTGGCAAAAAGGCTATTACGACTATGAGAGAAACAACTATGCCTGCAGTCCGAGCCGCGCTTGAGCTACTTGCACCCGATGGAGTGCTGATAGTGGCGATATACCCGGGGCACGAGGAGGGAGCATTGGAGGGCGAAATGCTGAGGGAGTATTTTTCCACACTCTCGCGCTTCCGCATATGCCCATCGGAGTTCAAGATTTTGAATTCACCGACATCTCCTTATTTCTTTCTTGTCGAGAAGAGCCCGAAAGCAAAATATGGCGAAATATAAAAAACGCAAGGCAAGTGGAGTGAACCCAAGGCAATAGACACGAAATAAAAAAACTTTTCGTAGAATAGCTTTAATTTACTCTTAAAAGCTCGTTATTTCTTGAAACTGACATCGTTTCTCATACGGTGTCAGTTTTGTTTTTAGTTGAATACGCTCATAATTGTAGAAATGAATGTACCCCCAGAGGAGGAGGCGCGCCTCCCCCTTGGTCGCCGGTGTGTATCGATGAAGCCACTCAGATTTAAGTGTGCTAAAGAAATTTTCTGCACAAGCATTATCTAATGGCGTTCCTGGACTTGACATTGACGGCGTTATGTGGTAAGATTTTGTTAGCTT
>JAZNHE010000118.1:0-4667 GCA_045576795.1 Eubacteriales bacterium
TATACACAGCTTTATTCATACATCCGACCGCTTGCCCAAATAAAATATTAATATTTTACACCTTGACATTGTAGGCTTGGGGTGTTAAAATATATAACGTGAAAATTGCGCTGATGCGCACACGCGCCCATGTGGCAGAAAGGGTAGAAATGTTTAGGACTTTACTTAAAAGCGTAAGGGAATACAAGTTTGCTTCCATAATTACACCGATTCTTGTGTTTTTTGAAGTAATACTTGAATGTATTATTCCCATGGTTATCGCTGAGCTGGTAAAGATGATAGAGCAGAATGAGGCTATTGTGATCGGTGATGTTCTGAAATACGGTCTGATAGTTATAATTCTTGCGCTGTTATCGCTTACTTTTGGTGCTGTTGCCGGCGTAACCGCGGCAAAAGCATCTTGCGGCTTTGCAAGAAATTTACGGCATGATCTTTATTATGCAGTTCAAGATTTTTCTTTTGAGAATATAGACAGATTTTCAACGTCATCTCTCGTTACAAGGTTGACGACCGATGTTACCAACGTACAGCATGCGTTTATGATGATTATCAGGATGGCAATACGCTCTCCGTTTATGTTCATATTCGCTATAGCTGCCGCATTCATGACGGGCGGTAAGCTCGCATGGATCTTTGTGGTGGTTATTCCTATTCTCGGAGTAACGCTTTTCGTAATAGCGACAAAGGCTATGCCTATGTTCCGCCGAGTGTTCAAAAAGTATGATAACCTCAATGCCTCCGTTCAGGAGAACGTAAAGGGAATGAGAGTTGTTAAGTCCTTCGTAAGAGAGGACTATGAGAAGGAGAAGTTTGCCAAGGCTTCGGGCGACGTTTGTCGCGATTTTACCAAGGTAGACAGGCTTCTTGCACTCAATAATCCTGTGATGCAGATTTGTCTTAACATAGTTATGATATTCGTGCTTTCGTTCGGATCTCGCGTTGTTGTTACAACAGGCGGCAGTGATCTTAACGTGGCACATCTCTCGGCACTTCTCACCTATGGATTTATGATACTTTCAAGCCTTATGATGCTGTCATTTGTGTTTGTTATGTTAACTATGTCGGTTGAGTCTGCACGCAGAATTACCGAAGTTTTGGGTGAAAAGTCAACTATAGTTTCCAAAAACGATGCTATCACTGATATAAAGGACGGCTCGGTAGAATTCGATAACGTGAGCTTTAAGTATTCACAGAATGCTACAAGATATGCTCTTGACAGTATCAATCTCTCTATTGCATCCGGTGAGACCGTTGGCATAATAGGCGGTACAGGATCCTCGAAGACTACTCTTGTACAGCTTGTATCAAGACTTTATGATACAACAGAGGGCTCTGTTAAGGTGGGCGGAATTGACGTGCGCGACTATGACGTTGAGTCGCTGCGTAATAACGTAGCCGTAGTCTTGCAGAAGAACGTTCTTTTCTCCGGAACAATAAAGGAAAATCTTCGTTGGGGCGATGAGAACGCAACAGACGAGGAAATGCGCCATGCATGTAAGCTCGCCTGCGCTGATGAATTTATAGAGGCATTTCCCGACGGATATGATACCTACATTGAGCAGGGCGGTGCAAACGTATCGGGCGGTCAGAAGCAAAGACTTTGTATCGCGCGTGCTCTTTTGAAACGTCCGAAGATACTTATTCTCGACGACTCAACAAGCGCGGTCGATACAAGGACAGATGCATATATCAGACGCTCAATGAGAGAATTTATTCCGCAAACTACGAAGATTATAATAGCGCAGAGAATATCATCCGTTCAGGATGCCGACAAGATAGTCGTGCTCGACAACGGTAAAATTTCCGCAGTTGGAACGCACGATGAGTTGATGTCGGGATGTGATGTTTACAGAGAAATTTATGTTTCTCAGAATAAGGCAGGAGGTGACGCAGATGTCGGTTAAAGATAGAAAGCCACGCCCCCGTGCTAAAAAAGGAACGCTTAAAAGGGTATTGAAGGAGGTATTTTCCTTCTATCCTGTGCTCATGCCGGTAACGATTGTATGTATGATAGCATCTTCTATTATAGGTGCAATACCGTCACTCTTTATGAGTAAGGTTTATTCGCAGATTGAGTTAGCTCTCACAGAAGGACTTGCCTGGGCGGAGGTATGGCCCGGAATATTGAAGGCGGTAATCGGACTTGCTTGCCTTTACATCGGCTCTTTGATTTCTTCCTTCACGTATAATCAGCTGATGGTTACTATAACTCAGGGCACACTGCGCAAGCTTCGTGATAAGATGTTTGCCAAAATGCAGTATCTCCCTATCAAGTATTTTGATACTAACAACCATGGCGATATAATGAGCCATTACACTAACGATATTGATACACTTCGTCAGCTTGTATCGCAGAGTCTTCCGCAGCTTCTTATGACAGGAATAACTCTCGTTGCGCTCGTATGCGTTATGATTTATTTCTCGCTTTGGATGTTCCTCGTTGTGTTGGTGGGTGTAATTGCGATGATGATCGTAACCACCAAGATAGGCGGAGGCTCCGCACGTCATTTCGTACGACAGCAAATAGCTATCGGTAAGACAGAGGGCTACATTGAAGAAATGATGAACGGACAGAAGGTTATCAAGGTCTTCTGTCATGAGGAGAAGAGTAAAGAGGACTTTGACAAGGTTAATGACGAATTGTGCAAGGAAGCAACAGAGGCGAACAGATATGCCAACCTGCTCGGACCTATCCTTGGCAATATAGGTAACATCCTTTATATTTTCGTCGCCATTGCCGGATGTGTTCTGCTTGTTTCGGGTGCATCTAACGTATCTCTCAGCGGCAGAATCTTTTCTGTTGCTCTCATAGTACCTTTCCTTAACATTACTAAGCAGTTTACGGGCAACATTTCCCAGGTTTCTCACCAGGTGAATTCCGTTGTTATGGGACTTGCAGGTGCATCAAGAGTGTTTGATCTGATCGATGAGGCGGTAGAAGAGGACGAGGGATATGTTTCTCTTGTAAACGTCAAGGAAGTCGACGGAGTTCTTGTTGAGTGCCGTGAACGTACGGGCAAATGGGCGTGGAAGCATCCGCATAAGTCCGATGGAACAGTAACCTACGTACCGCTTCGCGGTGACGTACGTATGAGTGAGGTTGACTTTGAGTACGTAGAGGGCAAGCCTGTCCTCAAGAACGTGACGCTATATGCCGAGCCGGGTCAGAAGGTCGCATTTGTCGGTGCTACCGGTGCAGGAAAGACCACAATCACAAACCTTATTAATCGTTTCTACGATATTGCAGATGGAAAGATAAGGTATGACGGTATTAATATAAACAAGATAAAGAAGAGCGAGCTACGTAAGTCGCTTGGAATAGTTCTTCAAGATACAAATCTATTTACAGGCACCGTAATGGATAACATCAGATACGGTAAGCTTGACGCTACGGATGAGGAATGTATCAACGCGGCTAAGCTTGCAGGTGCTGATGACTTTATCACCAGATTGCCGGAGGGATACGGCACAATGCTCACGAGCAATGGAGCTAACCTCTCGCAGGGACAAAGACAGTTGATTGCAATAGCGCGTGCGGCAGTTGCTGATCCACCGGTTATGATACTTGACGAGGCAACGTCGTCAATAGATACAAGAACCGAGCAGATAGTGCAGAATGGTATGGATGCCCTGATGCACGGAAGAACAGTTTTTGTGATTGCACACCGCTTGTCCACAGTTAAGAACAGTGACGTAATAATGGTTCTTGACCATGGAGAAATTATTGAGCGAGGCAGTCACGAAGAGCTCATTGAAAAGGGTGGACAGTATTATAGTCTGTACACCGGAGCCTTCGAGCTCGAGTGATTTTAGTCAATATATGACAACTTAACCTTACAAAAATCGCGTTAACGGAATGAAAATGCGATTTTTGTAAGGTATAATAATATTATGATAAGGAGGTCAGATATGATTGCATGTGCGTTTACAGGGCACCGCAGAATAGAGGAGCGTCACAGAGTGGCAATCGACGGAATTTTGGTTCGGGCAATAAATTATGCATACCGTGAAGGATGCCGTATATTCTACGTCGGCGGAGCTCTTGGATTTGATACTGCCGCTGCAAAACAGATAATACTGTTCAGAATGCAGCACCGTGACGTTGAGCTGAGAGTTATTATCCCGTGTAAGACACAGAGCGAAAAATGGAGTCCTGCACAGGTAAGACTTTATGAATATGTTCTTGCCAATGCGGATAGCGTTGAGTACGTATCTGATGAATATACAACCACCTGTATGAAGACACGCAATCGTAAGCTTGTTGATCTCTCCGATATGGTTATTGCCTATGTTTCACGTGATTTCAGCGGTTCTGCACAGACGGTCAGAATGGCTGAAAAGGACGGAAAACCCGTTTATAACCTCTATCACGCCCTTGATAATGAGCTAAAATGCAAACAATAATTGGCAATCGCCTGTAAGAGCACCGCATATTTTACATTTTTTACCAATCAACTGCGAGGTCGTATTTTGTTGAAAGAAAATTCAAAAAATGTTAATTTTTCTATTGACATTCGACTATTAAATATGGTATAATCAATTAGACAAATATTCGTGAGGTGTATGTAGATGCTTGATACCATCATGTCATATATACCCGAGTTCTTGAAGGAGTACCTCAGAGCAGTGTGCTACGAGTCCTCTGTTGAGCCCGTAACACGTTTCCT
>JAZNHE010000119.1:0-19572 GCA_045576795.1 Eubacteriales bacterium
AAGTAAAACAATGAAAAAGGTTATTATTAGAACACTTCCAGCAATTTTAAGCATATCATTATTAACTAAGAAAGGAATCCTATTATGAGAAGAATTATAGCTCTTATAATGGTATTATCCATCTCCATTCTGAGTCTTGTATCGTGTGAAGTTATCGACAGTATCAAGGATAAGATGATCGATGATGGAACACCGCATGTGGAAGATAACACATTCGATGATGGAGTGATGTATATGAAGGATCACATATCAATGCTCGAGGAGCTGGAAAGTGACGATATTGTGGAAGTGGCGATACATGACATTTCATATTGTTCTCCGGGCAATCTTAATTCCGTTTACAGATCTACGGATAGAAACACAATATCCTCATTCCTTGATAAGTGTAAGTCAACCACAGTTACCTATGCTACTTGGGAGGATACATTGGTTGACGGCGGCGGAGGCAGAAAGATTGTCTTTGTACTAAACGATGGCACCAAGAACACTATCTACATTAGCAACGAGGTTATTTATCTCAATAATGGTGTAAATCTTAAGGTTGAGGAATACCCTGCATTTGATAAAGACAGTGACGTATATGACGTTAGTAACACTTTTGTAACGGAAAAAAAAGAATATGAGATATACGAGCGCGATACAACGGGCAATCGTACACTCATTGGCAAATCAACCGGAATAGATAAGCTTGAATTTGTCAGATGCACAGGCGATAACTATGAAGATGTGATACCTACGCATTATTTTTTATTCGACTACATCTACGACATGTGTATAGTATCCGATAGAGTATTCTATGTAGAAGAATATGGTGTCAAGCGATTCTACGAATTAACCTCTCAAAAGAGCTTCTACGAGATTATCGGGGAAGCAACCGGTGAGAAGTAATTGCTGTGATTTGTAGGGTGAACAAGCCCCCGGAGACATGCCTGAAATTATCAAATCCGTAAGATTATAATCAAAAAGCAAGGCGCTTATGGTACGCGGCACTGTGCGATACTATAAGCGCTTTTATTTTTTCGTTACCGTGCATACCGATGGCGGCTCAATAAAAAAATATTGACATTGCCGGATAAAGTATGTAATAATATATTAGGCGTGTCCCGGTGACTTTGCCAAACCTTACGCGAGGATATGATTATGATAACCTTTGAAAAAATCAAAAATGATGAAAAAATAAAAACGTATATAACTGCCGCTGACGATTCCTTGAAGGCGCTCGGATATACCGAGCATAGCTTTGCTCACGTTGGCAAGGTCGCGGATGATGCATCTCGCATACTTTCCACCCTCGGATATGATGAGAGAGATGCGGAGCTTGCAAGAATAGCAGGGTATTTACACGATATAGGAAATCTTGTAAACAGGGTAGACCATTCGCAGAGCGGCGCTGTGATAGCGTTCAGAATTCTCGATGAGCTCGGTATGGCGCCCGACGAGATAGCCATTATCGTTACTGCAATCGGCAATCACGACGAGGGCACAGGCGTGCCTGTAAATCCGCTTGCGGCGGCTCTCATAATAGCTGATAAATGCGACGTAAGACGCAGCCGTGTAAGAAATTCCGACACATCTACCTTTGATATTCACGACAGAGTCAATTACTCGGTTGAGTCGTCAAGAATAGATATTTGCAAGGATGATAAGAGAATCTCGCTCGTGCTTGAGATAGATAGCTCTATCAGTGCGGTTATGGATTATTTCCGCATTTTCATGGAGCGTATGCAGATGTGTAAGCATGCGGCGGAGGCTCTCGGGATGACCTTCAGCCTGGTAATCAACGAGCAGGTGTTGCTCTGATAAAATAATATTTGACATTTCATGTCAAAAGATGTATAATAACGACAACGGATAAAAACTTAGCGAAAGGTACTTAAATGAACAGCTTATTGAGCTTTACGTTATCAACTGCTGAGAGCACATTCGGCTTTGGCGATATACTCGCTCTTTTGGCGGGCCTTGCGTTATTCCTCTACGGAATGGACGTTATGGGTGATGCGCTGAAGAGAAGCGCCGGCAGCAGCTTAAAGATGATTCTTGCCAAAATGACTTCCAATCCCGTCAAGGGCTTCCTGCTCGGACTTATAGTTACCATTGTAATTCAGTCCTCGTCCGCGACCACGGTTATGGTTGTGGGATTTGTAAGCTCTGGTACGATGACGCTCTTGCAGGCCGTGGGAGTTATAATGGGCGCAAACGTAGGTACTGCCATAACTGCATGGCTCACCGCACTGAACAGTCTTGGCGGCGATAGTGGTGCTGAGGCGGTGGAAATTCTCGGTGTGCTTAAACCCGATTCCTGGGTGCCGATAGTTGCGGTTATAGGCGTATGCTTGCTTATGTTTGCAAAGCGCAAGAAGAAGGACGTGGGAGTTATTCTCCTCGGATTTGTCGTGCTTATGACAGGTATGACTATGATGAGTGATGCCGTTGCACCTCTTAAGGATAATGACGCGTTCCGCAACATACTCACCATGTTTGAGAATCCCATTCTCGGTATTCTTGCAGGTCTTGTTCTTACCGCGATCGTTCAGTCCTCGTCGGCATCCGTGGGTATTTTACAGGCACTTACCGTTACCGGTGCGATAAGTTACGGTGCGGCAATTCCGATAGTAATGGGACAGAATATAGGCACGTGTGTTACCGCGATGATTTCCTCACTCGGAGCAAACAAGAACGGTAAGCGTGCGGCGATAGTACACCTCTCCTTTAACGTGATAGGCGTGGTTGTTGTTTCGGTACTCTTCTACGCGGTAAACGCTATTGTGAAGTTTGCGTTTGTTGACTGGGCGATAGACGGATGGGGAGTTGCTCTCGTGCATACTCTGTTCAAGCTCATTTCCGTAGTTCTGATAGGTCCTTTCTATAAGCAGCTTGCCAAGCTCGCTTGCATCATTGTAAAGGATGCCAAGGACGATAAGGAAACTACAACGCTCCTCGACGAGCTCCTTCTTAACACGCCTACCGTGGCGGTTCAGCGTGCGACACAGGTTGCGGCAAGCATGGCGGAGCTTTCCACCAAGGCTATGCAGGATGCGCTCTTGATGTTTGACAACTATGACCCAAAGGCGGCAGACGGAATACGTGAGCTGGAGGCCAAGGTTGACACTCTTGAGGACGCGATAGGCTCGTACCTTATAAAGATATCCTCCGAGTCGATCGACGACAAGGACAGTGAGCAGA
This sequence comes from Eubacteriales bacterium, assembly GCA_045576795.1. Taxonomy (GTDB): domain Bacteria; phylum Bacillota; class Clostridia; order Oscillospirales; family CAG-272; genus UBA1740. The sequence goes on from JAZNHE010000119.1 coordinate 3,184, forward strand.
TCACCAAGCTCCTGCACATAATCGGTGACTATGAGAGAATTTCCGACCACGCCGTTAATATAGTCGAGTCGTGTGAAGAAATCAAGGAGAAAAAGATTACGTTCTCACCCGAGGCAACTAAAGAGATAAGAGTGCTGCGCGATGCGGTCGGTGAGATACTCGACATATCATACCTCACGTTTATCAATGATGATGCGGAGCGCGCTGTGGATATAGAGTCGCTTGAAGAGGTTGTTGACGATTTACGCGACAAGATAAGGCTCAATCACATTATCAGACTTCAGAAGAGCGAGTGTACGATAGAGCACGGATTTGTGCTTTCGGATATTCTCACCAATTTCGAGAGAGTTGCCGACCATTGCTCCAACATAGGCGGATGCGTGGCGGAAATATCCGAGCATGATGACCTCGATATGCACAAGTACAATGCTGTAAAGAGGGAAAACAGAAGCTTTGAGGAAAAGTACAGCCTGTATTCCGAGAAGTATTCAATTAACTGATATATTTCGAGAAGTATTCAATTAACTGATAAATAGAGAAAAAAGAGAGAACGTCGGTGCTTGCCGAAGCGTTCTCTCTTTTTTTTGGCGTAGGGTGATTAGTGAAGTGCTTTTGCGCACGTTACGTTACCACAGGTGTAGCCCTACTGCCTGCTTTCACGTATAATGCTTGTAAGTTATATTGACTCAAGTGCGAAGATTATATCCTTGTGCTCCTCAAGCTCTTCTGCAACGGAGTGGGGTGTCCACGGGTGCTTTTTTGAGGGGTGTACGTTAACCTCAATTCCCACGTATCCTGTCGTACCGCTTCTCGGAGGAGTAATCTGGATGTCAGTCACATTATATTTATCTATCAGATGCTCCCTGACGGATTTCACCTTTTCAGCGGAGGAGACCTCCACGTACATTCCGAATCTCGTGTGCCGTCTTGTCAGCCTGTACTCAATGCGAGCAAGAACAGTTACGGCTACAACAGACGCGAGGAAGGTTGCTATTGCGCCCTCGTAATATCCTATACCGAGAGCAATGCCTATGGTAGCGGCGCACCATATTCCTGCCGCCGTGGTAAGTCCGGTAATCTGAAATCTACCCTTGATAAGTATTGTACCGACACCGAGGAAGCCTATGCCGGATATTACCTGCGCGGCTATTCTGAGTGGGTCGTTATTAACTCCGAGCACCTGGTATGCGTACATTCCCGTCATAGACGTCAGCGTAGCACCGAGACATACGAGGATATGCGTACGCATTCCTGCCGCGCGTCCCTGACGTCCACGCTCCATACCTATAATTCCGCCGACGAGCAGAGCAAGAAATATTCTGAAAACTGCCTTTCCGACAATTTCCCAGGACATAAACGGTGTTACTTCAAGTAAAAAGCCCATTTTATCCTCCTTTTCTATTATGACATCATTTGTAAATACATTCTATCACATCGTGCTCAAATAGTCAATAAACGCGAGGTAAATAAAACGTAATATTTATTTTTACGCGACGCGCACGTGCAAAAATCACACACGTTATAAAATATTTGTAAAAACTCCACTAAAACACTTGACAAAATTTGTGTAGTATGATAGAATCGACTTAAAGACGGAGACGGAGAGGACCTCACAGGTAGACTTAAAGAGAGCCGCAGTTGGTGAGAAGCGGTAGTCAAGGGGTGATGGTTTATGGCTCCTGAGTCGGTTGTTCGAGGTAGGAGCTTAGGGCAACACGCAAGCGCAGCGTTATCGGTGCAGGACTTGTTTGAGTCTGTGAGGCGCATTTTTGCGTAAATTTGAGTGGTACCACGGTTGACAGTGTTATTCACGGTCACTCGTCTCAAGGTTTCTTGACGGGTGGCGTTTTTTTATTTTGTATCTTAAGGAGATATACCATGAAAAAGAGAGACGTAAGGATTGAGACTACCTGTGTGCAGGGCGGATATTCTCCGAAGAGCGGAGAGCCGAGGCAAATTCCGATTATTCAGAGCACTACGTTCAAGTATGCGACGAGTGAGGATATGGGCAAGCTCTTTGACCTTGAGGCATCGGGCTACTTCTATTCAAGACTTCAGAATCCCACGTGCGATACCGTGGCTGCAAGAATATGCGAGCTTGAGGGCGGAAGCGCGGCTATGCTCACCTCATCAGGTCAGGCGGCAAACTTCTTTGCGGTATTTAATATAGCCTCCGCAGGTGATCACGTCATTTCCTCGTCGGCGATATACGGCGGCTCATATAACCTTTTTGCCGTAACGATGAAGAAGATGGGTATATCCTTTACCTTTGTGTCACCAGACGCGACGGAGGAGGAGCTTAACGCGGCATTCCTGCCTAATACCAAGGCGGTATTCGGTGAGACTATTGCCAATCCTGCGCTCAACGTTCTTGATATTGAATTATTTGCAAAATGTGCACACGCCAACGGCGTTCCGCTCATAATAGACAACACCTTTGCTACTCCGGTAAACTGCAGACCTATCGAGTGGGGCGCGGATATAGTAACACATTCCACCACCAAGTATATGGACGGTCACGGAAGTGCTGTTGGCGGCTGTATCGTTGACTCGGGTAATTTTGACTGGATGGCACACAAGGAGAAATTCCCTGGGCTCTGTACTCCCGACGACAGCTATCACGGTATAACCTATGCCGAGAAGTTTGGCAAGGAGGGTGCGTTTATTACAAAATGCACAGCCCAGCTTATGCGTGACTTCGGATGCACACAGTCACCGCAGAGCGCATTTCTGCTCGGACTTGGACTTGAGAGCTTGCACGTGCGTATGGAAAGACATTGCTCCAATGCGCTTGCGGTTGCTGAATTTCTCTCATCTCACAAGAACGTATCCTGGGTAAGATACCCCGGACTCAAGGGAGATAAGTACTACGACCTCGCTATGAAATATATGCCTAACGGAACGTGCGGAGTTATCAGCTTTGGCGTTAAGGGTGGCAGAGCAGCGGCTGAAAAATTTATGAAGAGCCTTAAGCTCGGAGCGATAGAGACACACGTTGCCGACGCGCGCACCTGCTGTCTGCATCCGGCATCCGCAACACACAGACAGATGAATGATGAGGAGCTTTTGGCGGCAGGCGTGTCAAGTGATCTTGTGCGCTACTCCTGCGGAATTGAGAACAAGGACGATCTCATCGAGGATCTCAAAGCGGCGCTTGAGAGCATATAAAAAATAAATAAAATCACACGGGACGCTATTTAGCACCCCCTGACGGAGAATTATAATGCCAATTAAGATACCAAACGAGCTACCGGCGGTCAGAACTCTTGAAGAAGAAAATATATTTGTAATGACCGAGAAGAGGGCGATAACACAGGACATCCGTCCGCTTAAAATACTTATACTCAATCTTATGCCTACAAAGGTGGATACGGAGACACAGCTTTCAAGACTTCTCGGAAACACACCGCTTCAGGTGGAGATAGAGCTTCTCCACACCTCAACACACAAGTCGAAGAACGTATCGGAGGATCATCTGCTTTCGTTTTACAAGGAGTTCTCTGACGTTAAGGACAGATATTTTGACGGACTTGTTATCACGGGTGCACCCGTTGAGAAGATGGAGTTTGAGGAGGTTGAGTATTGGGACGAGCTCACGGAGATAATGGAGTGGTCAAAGACTCACGTCCACAGCACTCTTCATATTTGTTGGGGAGCACAGGCGGGGCTTTACTATCATTTCGGTATTAAAAAATATATGATGGATAAAAAGCTCTCCGGTGTCTATCCTCATGTTGTTGATTACAAGCGGTCAATTCTTTTCCGTGGATTTGACGAGGTGTTCTACGTTCCTCATTCGAGATATACCACGGTGCGCCGCGAGGATATAGAAAACGTTCCGCTGCTCAAGATACTTGCATCATCGGAGAAGGCGGGTGTATACGCTGTTATAACACCGGGCGGCAAGCAGGTATTTCTTACGGGACATTCCGAGTATGACGTTAACACGCTTGACAAGGAATATAAGCGTGACAAGGCTCTTGGTATAAATCCCGAGGTGCCTGAAAATTATTACCCGTCGGATGATGACACGAAGCCTCCGATGCTTACCTGGCGCGGACACGCTACGTTGTTGTTTACCAACTGGCTAAATTACTTTGTTTATCAAACTACGCCGTATGATATAGATAAAATAAAAGAACAGAGATAAGGCGTTTGAAATAATAAGAAAGGAAACAGAATAATGAAGAAGATTATTTGCGGAGCTGAGTATGATACCACTACCTCTACTATTGTAAAGAAGGTAGTTAGCGGCGTTTTCGGCGACTCTTGCGGATATGAGGAGACACTTTACGTTACCGGAGAGGGAAAGTACTTCCTTTACACCAATGGTGGCGCTGATTCCAAGTATCCTAACGAGAACATTAAGAGAATGTCTAAGAAGGCTGCTGATGCTTGGGTTCTTGAGAACTGATTTGACATTATAAAAAATAGCTCGGATATGACCCGTGTAGTCATTCCGAGCTGTTTTTTATTCTTTTTTTCTTTTTTTAACGTTGAGCTGTGCGATTATTACAGCCGCCAGAACTACGATGCATCCGATGTATTCTCTGATTGAGAGCGACTTGTCGGTGAAGAGTGCCATGCCTAAAATTCCGAATACCGACTCAAGCGAAAGTATTATAGTTGCGACCGCAGGATTTGTACCTCTCTGTCCGATTATCTGCAGAGTATAGGCAATTCCGCTTGATGCTATACCGAGATACAGTATCGGGAGGATACAGTTGAGAGCGCCTGCTATATCAACACCGCCCTCTGCTATGAGAGCGATTATGAGGTTGATAAGTGCAGCGGTGAAGAACTGTACCATTGACATACGGATTCCGTCACATTTTGGAGAAAAGTGGTCTATCGCGAGTATATGTATAGGGAATATCATCGCGCTGATAACAACAAGCATATCGGAGCTTGCGATGCTGAGGTCGTCCTCGATACATAAAAGATAGAAGCCTATAACGGAGATTGCTACGCCTATCCAGACGTTGATTGGCGCTCGCTTTTTTAAGACCAAAGCATACACCGGGACGAGAACAACGTACAGCGCGGTTATGAACGCTGCCTTGCCGCTGTTGGTGCCGTTATTTATTCCGATTTGTTGAAATGCCGATGCAATTACTAGCACTGTGCCGCATATTGCTCCGCCGATAAGCTCGTATTTGTTGAGGTCGATGCCGGCACGGGATATAAGACGTCTTTCGCTTTTTGTCAGGCGGTCAAATATGATTACCACGATAACAAGAAATACTGCCGCGAGTATGCTTCTCATAAATCCGAGGGTAAATGCCCCGACGCTTGCGGCGGCATCCTGTGCCGCAAAGGCAAAGCCCCATATCATCGACGCTAACAGGAGCAGCGCTGGCGAGAAAATTTTTTCTTTTTTCATAGTGCCTCTTGGGTGCGTTTTTGGTTAAAGATATTTTATCATTTGCACAAGTGCGGTGTCAAGACGGAAAAAATATTTTTTCAAAATAGAAAATGAAAGAAAAAAATATAGTTTTTTTAGCCAATATTAACAAGTGCGAAAAAACTCTGCCACGCTTTATTTGAAACTCGAAAAATGCAAGTGGTAAAATCACTAAAATTTTACAAAAATATTTGTGCAAATGTGATGTTATTGGAAATTTTTGTATTTTAAAAAACCACAATATATAGTGATTTAGTGCTTGACAAAACACTAAATATAGTGTATAATGTGCATACGCGCTGTGGAGGAGGTTGTCCAACGCAACGCTGATTTTAACGAATAAAACGAGAGGGAGGAATCGGTTGATTCTTGCCCTCTTTGTCACCGACGGGGCAGGCGGCACGCCCTACGGGAATAAAAAACTGAAGAAAGGAAAGACATGAAGCTTATTAAAAGAAACGGCACAGAGGTAATTTTCGACAGAGAAAAGATAGCCTCAGCGGTAAGAAAAGCTAACGGTGCGGTGGATGAGAACAAGAGAATATCACCCGAGGACGTGGAGAACATAGCTCTCGAGGTTGAGAGAGTATGTCTTACTATGGTTCGCTCCGCAGGCGTTGAAGAGGTCCAGGACCTTGTTGAGAAAGAATTGATGAAGCTTGGCGCATACGATCTTGCCAAGGCTTATATTACATATAGATATAAAAGACAGCTTATCCGTAAGTCAAACACCACCGACGACAAGATAATCTCGCTTATTGAATGTAACAACGAGGAGGTTAAGCAGGAAAACGCAAACAAGAACCCTACCGTAAACAGCGTTCAGCGTGATTATATGGCAGGTGAGGTATCAAAGGATATTACCAGACGTATTCTCTTGCCCGAGGAGATTGTAAAGGCACATGAGGAAGGACTTATACACTTCCACGATTCAGACTATTTTGCACAGCATATGCACAACTGCGACCTCGTTAACCTCGAGGACATGCTCCAGAACGGAACTGTTATCAGCGGAACGATGATAGAGAAGCCGCACAGCTTTTCTACCGCTTGTAACATCGCGACACAGATAATAGCGCAGGTTGCATCAAATCAGTACGGCGGTCAGTCAATCAGCCTCACTCACCTCGCTCCCTTTGTACAGGTCAGCAGAGAGAAGATTTACAAGGCTGTCAAGGCAGAGCTTGAGGAGGTTGGCGTTTTTGATAAAGCAGCAATCTCCAAGATAACCGAGAAAAGACTTCGCGACGAGGTGCGTAAGGGTGTACAGTGTATTCAGTATCAGGTAGTAACGCTTCTTACTACTAACGGACAAGCACCCTTTATTACCGTGTTTATGTATCTCGGAGAGGCAAGCAACGAGCAGGAAAAGGCAGACCTCGCCATGATTATCGAGGAAACCCTGCTTCAGAGATACCAGGGCGTAAAGAACGAGGCGGGCGTGTGGATAACTCCCGCTTTCCCGAAGCTTATTTACGTGCTCGAGGAGCAGAACGTTCGCCCGGGATCTCCCTACTATTATCTCACCGAGCTTGCTGCTAAATGCACGGCGAAGAGAATGGTACCCGACTATATTTCAGAGAAGATCATGCTTGAGAGCAAGATAGATAAGAACGGAGAGGGACATTGTTATACTTGTATGGGATGCCGCAGCTTCCTTACTCCGTATGTTGACGAGAGCGGAAAGCCGAAGTACTACGGCAGATTCAATCAGGGCGTAGTAACCGTTAACCTTGTTGACATCGCACTCTCGGCAAAGGGCGATATGGATAGATTCTGGGAGATATTCGATGAGAGAATGGAGCTTTGCCACAGGGCATTGCAATGCCGCCACGAGCGACTCTCCGGCACTCTTTCCGATGCGGCTCCGATACTCTGGCAGTACGGTGCGCTCACCAGACTTAATAAGGGCGAGAAGATAGATAAGTATCTGCACGGCGGATATTCCACAATATCGCTCGGATATGCAGGACTCTGGGAAACCGTATATGCTCTCAACGGTAAGAAGCTTACCGAGCGTGAGGGTGAGGAGCTTGGTCTTGAGATAATGCGAAAGCTCAATGAATATACCGCAAAGTGGAAGGCGGCGGAGAATATTGATTATTCCCTCTACGGCACTCCTCTTGAGAGCACTACGTACAAGTTTGCAAAGTGCTTGCAGAACCGCTTTGGCGTTATCAAGGGCGTCACGGACAGAAGCTATATAACCAACTCCTATCATATACACGTTACAGAGCCCATAGATGCCTTTGAGAAGCTTGCTCTGGAGGCTAAATTCCAGAAACTATCTCCCGGTGGAGCAATTTCCTACATAGAAGTGCCCGATATGCAGAACAATATCGATGCGGTGCTTGGCGTAATGGAATTCATATATGAGAATATTATGTATGCCGAGCTTAATACCAAGAGCGATTACTGCCAGGTGTGCGGATACGACGGAGAGATAGAGATCGTTAAGGATGAGGATGACAAGCTTGTGTGGGAATGTCCTCACTGTCACAACCGCGATCAGTCCAAGATGAACGTGGCAAGACGTACGTGCGGATATATCGGTACACAGTATTGGAACCAGGGGAGAACACAGGAAATACAGGAGAGAGTTCTGCATCTTTAATGTTAAACTTATTATGTTGCTTGGCGCAGACCGAATTTATCGGTCTGCGCTCTTTTTAGCTCTGATAACTTGACACGTATGTGGGGGTATTAATGTAAATGCGTGTTGCTTTATCCATTTAAGCCACATATATAATTTGCAAGGTATAACAAAAGGCGCAATGAATGGCGAAAATAAGGAGAAGATACGAATAAAGGTGGGGGCGTGTAGGGTTTTTAGTTAGAAAATCGAGATTTTCCCCTTCATTTTCATCTCGTTTTGTCAAATTTTCCGTAAGGAATTTGTAAAATAATAAAAATAAAGCTCCTATAAGTTGAAAAGTAGAAAAAAATGTGATATACTACTGTATATAAAATATGATCTCCGTACGTGGATATTTATTATAGTACTAATGCTAAACGGCATTTACGGAGCAGGGAGGTAAAAATGCGTATTCTTGTAGTTGATGATGAAATAGATATCAGGCAAATACTAAGAATTCTTCTCGAGAGCAAGGGATACGAGGTTATCGAGGCGCACGACGGTGCGGCAGCGGTAGAGGAGATGAAAAATAACCCTAATATCGATATGTGTATCATGGACGTTATGATGCCGAGGATGAGTGGTATTGAGGCGACTGCGGCGATACGTGAATTCTCCTCCGTACCGATACTTTTCCTCACCGCCAAGTCGTTGGCAAAGGATAAGGCAAATGCATATTCAAGCGGAGGCGATGACTACGTGGTCAAGCCCTTCTCATCGGGAGAACTTCTCATGAAGGTGGAGGCGATGACAAGGCGCTACAACAGATATGCTGTTAAGGCTGAGGTAGCGGATGGCGAAAAGCTCAACTGCGGTGTTGTTGTTAATCTTGAAACAAGAGAGGTAACAAAGAACGGCGTGCACGTTGAGATGCGTGATAAAGAGGGCGACGTCCTTATGTATCTTGTTAAAAACAGAGGCAGGGTAGTGAGTACGGACGAGCTATATCAGGCAGTATGGGATGAAATACCGTTAGCATCGTCAAGCAATAACGTAACGGTTCACATTCTTAATTTGAGAAGAAAGCTTGAGGACCAGGGCGGACAAAAGCTGATAAGAACCGTCTGGGGAAAGGGATATCAGGTTGATTAAGGAAAAAGAAAGACGGAGACAGCGTGGCAAACGTGGATTTGTAACCATGCGAGTCTCTATGATATTTGCGATGCTCTCGGGTATTGTGCTTGCACTTTCTTTGATGCTACTTGTCAATTTTCTCGGCAACAGATATATAAACGATAAATATCTGTCAGATGAAAAAAAGATGGCGAGGTATGAGAATTACAAGCAAGAGCTACAGCACTACGTAAAGAGTAATAATCTTACAAGTGAAGATACAGCCGCCATAGCGCAATGGGCAGAGCAGCATAGATATTTGTATTTGCTTATATTCAAGGGCGATGAGCTGCTGTTTGAATCCGGACAGTATCAAGAGCCTGAAATGGGAGAAAACAAAGAAAATGCAGATGATAGTACCGATAATTCCGGTACTTCCGGCGAAGGCGGCGGCTCTGATGACGGGGATAACACCGACTCTCCCGATAACGATACAGATGGCACAGGCGATACAGATGGCGAGGGCGGTACAGACACTCCCGATGACGGAGTAACCGATGATACACCCGATAGCGACGGCAGTGACAATCAGGATGGTGGCAGCACCGATACCGATAACGGAGGCTCCGACTCAACAGACGGGGACGCCGCTGATAACAAAACAGACGACAAAACCGACGATAAAACAGACGATAAGACCGACGACAAGACAGATGACAAGAACAATGACAAAAATAACAACAAAAACAACGGATATACGTCACCCGTCGTTATTGTAAGGTCACCCACGCGAGAGGAGCTGCTGGCCTATGCCGAGGCGAATGGCTCTCACCCCGTATATACGAATGATGGCGGCGTGTTATTGGCTTCAATGGCGGATTATACGGAGTATTTTTACTATGACGTCATAAATATTGCGTCGCTTGCGGTAGCAGTTATCGCATTTGTCGCTATAATGCTTTTGCACTACGGCTCTATTGCAAGGCGAATAACCAAGCTCGGCAAAGAGGTTAATATAATCGCGGACGGTAATCTTGATCATAAAATAGTGCCGAAGGGCACGGATGAAATATCCCGTCTGTCCGCTGACGTTGAATATATGAGAAATTCTATACTTGACGTCATCAGTAAGGAGAGAGATGCAAGAGAGGCAAATCAGGAGCTCATAACCGCGATGTCACACGATATAAGAACTCCGCTTACCGTCTTGCTCGCTTACCTTGATATAATGAAGATGAACGTGACGGATGACACGATGTCTGAGTATATCGCGGCATCGAAGAAAACTGCCCTCCGCTTAAAGCAGATGTCGGACGATATGTTCAATTATTTCCTGGTGTACGGCGGTGCTACGGAAATAGAACTGCAGGAATGGGAGGCACGGACTCTCCTTGATCAGATGTTCTCGGAGCATATACTGATTATGCGTGAGCAGGGCTATGATATAAGATATAATGCGGAGACTTCATCGCACGATATTCTTGATGGTGTTGTTATTATTACAAACCCGACAGAGATGATGAGAATTATCGAAAACATATTCTCAAACATCACAAAATATGCAGACAAGGAAAAGCCTGTCACGATAAATATTAGCGTTGATATCGATGAAATGACAATAAAAGTTGACAATTTCATAGATAAAAACCCGAATAATGCAAAAAAGAACGGCATAGGTCATAAGACATGTATGAAACTTGCATCCGCTATGGATATGAGATTTTCTGCAGAGGCGATTGAGGACATATTCACCTGTTATCTTGCCGTGCCGATAATTCCCATGATAGAATACGGCGACGAAGATACTAATGAAGGACGGAAATTTGGCGAATGGATGCGCTCTACTTTCAAGAAATTAAAGACAAAAATATCCTCAGCTTTCAAGAAAAAGTAGAGGAGCAACAAAGAGAGCAGACTGAGGAGATACTTATTGGTATATCCGAGGCTCTTGAAGACGATATGTCTTTGGCAGCGGCGTATGGAGATGATATACTCTACGTCAGAATATACGACACAGAGAGATACCTGTTTCCTATGCCGTTCATGCTGAGTGACGATGCCGACCTCAGGGCGGCGTGTATGCTTCTCGCACGTTATACCGTGCGCGAGATGATACCCCTCATTATAAGCGACGTACCGAGAGAGGACGTTGATTTTATTAGCGAAATATTTCCGCATATTGATGCCTGGTGCTATGAGGACGACGAGGACAGCTTTGCAATTAAGGTTAACTCGGAGTGCGATATGCTCGACAGTGTACCGATGCTTGAGCATGACGGCATAATTCTCGGTGAAATTCTTGATACTGACAAGGAATTATATGCTCGGCTGTGCCGCGACAGAGAGTTGAATAAATACTGGGGATATGACGTTGACGTCGATAACCCCGAGGGCGTGTCGGATTATTATCTTGACGTAGTGCATCGTGAGTTCAACGATGGTGTTGCGCTGACGCTGGCTGTAAGAGAAAACGGCACGTTTGTCGGTGAGGCGGTAATTTATGATTTCGACTATCTTGGCGGTGCATCGGTAGCGGTGAGGATTTTACCCGAAAATCACGGCAGGGGACTCGGCGGACGGGCTCTTGTGGCTCTCACAAGACTTGCTGCAAAGATAGGGCTCGCTCGCATACGCTCCGAGATACTCAACGCAAATGCGGCATCAGTTACTATGGCGGCAAAAGTTATGAATAAAGTAGGCTCTGACGAGAATAAGACTTATTTTGAGCTTGCGCTTTAATTAAATGTAACGCTTTGGATTTTTAGTAAATAAAAACAAAAAGGAAGCAATATTCTTACCCGTTTTGGATATGAGTAAAGCTTCCTTTTTTATTGCATATTTTTATAGTTTATCTGCCTTTTGAATTTATGATTTCATTAATCTCCGCCGACGTACTTTCTACCTCGTTTTTGAACTCTCTTGCGCTGACTCGGAGTGCGCCGTTACCGAGCACTATGTACTGTTCGGTAAGGTCTGAGGTTACTACTCTTACGAGGTTGTCACTCGCAATTTCGTGCGTAAGCCTTTCAATGTATGCGTCTGCGGTTTCTCCCGATTTAGTATACACGACCCTGGTGTTTCCGCATATTTCTTCACTGCCAAGGCTATCCTTTTGCTTGTAGGCATCAAATACGATTATCGAGTGACATCTTCTGAATGCGGTGTAATTGCACATTATTCTCGTGAGTGCATCACGGGCATATCCGAGCTCACCGCTTGCTAAATCTTTTAGCTCGTCCCACGCGAATATGACGTTGTAGCCGTCGAGAATTACGTATTCATCAAGCTTTTTAAGTGGTCTTTTTGGTTGACGAGGTTTTTTCTCAGGAGCCTTGTTTTCAATCTTTTCCGCTACACGCCTCGGGGCTATTTTGCCATAAGTCGCCTCAAAAATGCGCATCAGCTCCTTGTCCTCCTCAATAGTGCCGCTATATTTTACAGACCTGGCTCTATCGGGAATTTCCTGCACGTCGGTGCTATCGGTGCTGTTCTCTATATCCTGTTTTAAGTGCATCTTGGTATCTGCCTCATGCCAGGGAACAGCATATCCCGCTCCTGCCTTGCAGAATATTGAGCTTGACGGATTGCGCTCGTCGAGGTCGGGGTTGTAGCCGTGTTTCGCTATTATCTCATCACTGTTATGTGCGGGGGCATAAGCTCCTACGTTCATTGTTATTTTTCCTGCGCCGCGCGTATATGCACGGACCTCGGAGGCATAGCCACGCATTGTTGCTACGGGACAGTTACCCTCAAGTACCGCGTAGTCGTCGTATATTTCCGGTGCATTTGCCTTGCCGTGCATATTGGTGATGTCGGTCATAGCGCGTCCGAGATACTCTCTTGGTACTTCTATTCTGAAATTAAAGGTGGGCTCGAGAAGCACGGATGATGCCTTCATAAGTCCCTGACGGATAGCACGGTACGTAGCTTGGCGGAAATCTCCGCCCTCGGTGTGCTTTATGTGTGCCTTTCCCGCGACGAGAGTAATTCTGACGTCTGTGAGCGGCGCGCCTATCAGTACTCCGCGATGAGTTTTTTCCTCCACGTGTGTGAGTATAAGACGCTGCCAGCTTGATGCGAGGATATCCGTGTCACATTCCGAGGCGGAAATAATGCCGCTTCCCTCGGCGAGAGGCTCTATCATCAGATGCGCCTCGGCATAGTGGCGTAACGGCTCAAAATGGCCGCTTCCTATGACCGGAGCGGCTATGGTCTCGCGGTACAGAATACTTCCCTCATCAAATTCCACCGTCATGTCAAATCTTTCTTCAATGACTCTTCGTAGGACCTCAAGCTGTATTTCTCCCATAAGGCTTATTCTGATTTCCTTTGACTCGCTGACCCAGTTGATATTCAGGGCAGGGTCCTCCTCCGCCAAAGCCGAGAGCTTCAGATATGCATCATAAGGGCTCACTCCGCGAGGCAAAATCAAGCGATAATCCAACACGGGTGAGAGCATAGTTACGTCATTCGCCTCAATTCCCATACCCGTGCCTGCCTCTGTCATCATAGGGCCGAGGATTGCGCAGAGAGTACCGCGCTCCGCCGATTTAAGAGGGCGAGATTTATCGTGAGTTAAAAGACGGACCTCCTCTATCTTCTCACGCACGAGCTCTCCGTCGCGTTTTCTGAATTCGACGACGTCCTTTGCCGCAAGAGAGCCGCCGGTAATCTTTGCCAGAGTCACTCGCTTGCCCGAGGCGTCGCGCATTATCTTATACACCTTTGCGCCGAAGAGTCCGGAAGGGTAGTTGGTGGCTCTTGTGTATCTTGATATAGCCGAGATAAGCTCGTTGACACCCTTCAGCTTAAGAGCCGAGCCGAAGAAGCACGGAAAGATGCGACGCGCTTTGATAGCCTCGGCTATGCTGTCGTCGGATAGCTTGTCGTGAGTGAAGAATTCCTCCATCAGCCGCTCATCCTTGCTTGCTATTTCCTCGTAAAAAGAGGGCGTGTCAATGCTTGAAAAATTGACGCATCCCGAGGATAACACAGTTCTTAATTCATCAAATAACTCATCACGGGTTCTATCGGATATATCTGTTTTGTTGACAAAGATGAACGTGGGTATCTTACGGGCGGAGAGAAGATGCCACAGAGTCTTGGTATGCGGTCTGACTCCGTCGGTTGCACTTATAACCATTATACAGTAGTCCTGCACGGACAGTGCGCGCTCGGTCTCACAGGAAAAGTCTACGTGTCCGGGAGTGTCTATCATATAGACGGTGGTATCACCGCTTGTGAAGACCGTCTGCTTTGAGAAAATGGTTATACCGCGCTCTCTTTCGAGTGAATGTGTGTCGAGGTGCGCGTCCTGCTTGTCCACTCTGCCGAGCTGCTTTATTGTCCCTGAGGAATATAAGAGTGCTTCTGACAGCGTTGTCTTGCCCGCGTCAACGTGGGCGATTATTCCCATAACAATATTCTTCATTCCGCACCTCCTCGCTTTTGATAGTGGTATTATAACATTATTGTTAAGAAAAGTCAATTCCTATAAAAACTATAAGCTATATAGTACGGGGCGTGTAGTAAAAAACAGTGAATTTACAACCTGAATACCGCATATAAACGCGCGGCTGTTACCGGAGGGGTATCGAGCGTATATCGGTTGAGGCAAAAAAGAAAGACCTGTGAGTGACACAGGTCTTTCAGAAATATTAAATGCTATTAAAATTCGTCGAGGGGCAGATCGAAGCTGCCTTGGCTGTTGCCTCCGTCTTCTGTGCTTCCGGGCACGTCGGTGTCGTCTTTTTTGTTAGACTTTGACGTGCAGGACGTCATAAAAACTAAGAGGAGAAGAAGAGTGAGAATAAGGATTTTATCCTTCATCTTAGTTCCAGCCGTCTGTTTCATCGTCGGTTCCGTCAAATGCACCGTCGCCACTCGTTGTTATAACATCGTCGGTAAGATAGATTACTTCAATATTTACTTCTTCGTATATATGTTTCATGTTCATTTACCTCCGTTATCAGTTAGCTTCTTTGTATGCAACGGCGGATTTGCCGTAATTGTAGAGAGCAAGAACAAGTTTGCCGATTTCAGCGTTCTCATACTTGTCGCAAACGTAGGAGTTTACGGTGTAGGTGAGAGTCTGTATGAGCTCATCATTGTAGTAAACGGTGAAGGTTACAACCTCGTCAAAATTGAGTGCGCTGATTCCGTCAGAGTATGCTATGTAAACACCCTCCACATCTGTTTCGCTGAGTGTAAGCTCGGTTATGTTGTTGACAACGACCTTTACGTTATTAACATTGGTTGTTGCTACCTTAACGTAGATGTTGTTCACATAGTCAAATCTTACGCCTGCTGCGGTGAATCTGACGTCATCCGTTGTCTTTCCGTCGGCGGTGGTGAGACTGCGATTCATATCAGCGTCTGTGGGAACTCTCTCGGAGGAACCGGCGACACCAACCAAGCTGTCTGTTTTATAGCCGCGATATTTCTGAGCCTCGTTGCCGTATGCGAGAATATCTCTTATAAGCTGTGCGAGAGTCTCGTTATCGGAGTGCTTAGCAATTATTCTGTCTGCATAAGTCTTAATGCTATAGTTGTCCTTGAATGCGGCAACCTTGTCAGTTTCCTTGTGGACAAGCTCCGCGAGGATGTTGTCACCCATGCACTGAGGCGCAATGCCGGTGAATGAGAATACGTACACACCGTCAACTACCACGTAGTCTGAAACCTCGACAACTCTGTCGTTCATAGTAAATCTCATAAGGTAGTTGCTGATGTCGGCACCGTCTGCAAGCGCTACGTGATACTTCAAGGTGAGGTCTGTACCCACGTTGAGCTGTGCGCCCTTGATTATAGCCTCGTCAACAAAGGGGATGAAGTGGAGTTGCTGTATCTGAGAACCTTCCTTATACCAAGCAGCATATGCAAGATTGCTCTGATTATTTAGTGCAAGATATCTTGTTTGTTCGTCGGGGTCTACAAAGGTGATTTCGTAAAGTCCGTTGCTCGTGAGAGTGATGGTGAGGTGGAGTGCCTCCTCCTCGGTAACAAGAACACCGCTGTTACCCATTGCGCTGTCCCAACCGAGATACTTAACGTCATCTATCGAGCCTGTGTCCTTACTCTTTACGTATATGAGGTAAGTACCATCGTCGCACTTGGTGACTACGAACGTGTAGTCATCATTGGCAGCGGACTTGAAAATTCCAGAGGGAACCTCCTCAAATCCGGAGTCAACAAGAGAATATCTGACGGTAGCGGCATCGGTGAGTATACCCGTGATGAGACTGTACGTTTTTTCCGCAAGAGCTGATCTTATAGCAGCAAAGTAGTATTCGCCGGA
>JAZNHE010000120.1:0-3845 GCA_045576795.1 Eubacteriales bacterium
GGCTGTGATAAAGAGTTCTTCGCTGTTGGACTCGCAAAGGAGCTGATTGACCTCGGTGAACACCTTGCCAAGATCTCTGCCGGGAGTGGTATGGTCTTTGATCAAGGTCTTACCTATAACCATAAACAGAGCTGCGGGAACGCCCTTGCCCGAAACGTCTGCCATAACAATGGCAAGATGGGTATCGTCCACCATAAAGAAGTCATAAAAGTCACCGCCGACCTCCTTGGCAGGCTCCATCGTGGCGTAAATATCAAATTCTTTTCTTTCAGGGAATGCCGGGAAGATGCAAGGAAGCATAGATGCCTGAATATGCTTGGCAATATCGAGCTCGGCACCGATACGCTCCTTTTCTGCGGTTACTTTTGATAGGTTGGCAATATAGTTTTCAAGCTCAGCCAACATAAAATTGAAGGATTCGCTGAGAGACTGAATTTCGTCACCCGTCTTTATCTCAATGCGCTGATTTTCAAATTTGCTCGTTTTAGTGATCTCCTTGGTAAAGGCAGTCAGCTTTCCAACCGGCTTTGTAACCATCTTTCTTACGAAGAAGATGTAAACGATAATGGTAATACCGATAATTGCAAAGGAGATAAGCAGCATATTGATAAGGAAGGAGTTGAGGTATGCTCTCACTTCACTCATATCGAGTATGTACTGAATTTCTGCGATTGCGTTTCCGTTCTCGTCAAGGATAACCGAAACACCCGTGTAGTTATATCCATAATCGTTATCGGTAACAAGCGGTTCGTCTATGCCCTTATTATCTCTGTATCTTTCCCAAATGGTGATGTATTTTTCCATATCAGCGGGATCGTCGGGATTTGCGGCATCCACGTAGAGGATATCACTGCCGTAAGGAAGTTGGTTCGCAGGATCGTCACCCATTTCCTCAACCATAGCGTCAATATAGAAGCAAACGCTGTCCTCATCCGGAACTACGAGGGAGAGAAACGTAATATCACCGTCTTTTTTCAGCTTATTAAAGAGGTCGTACATTTCCTTGTATTCGGGAGTTTGATCTCCACCCTCTGCAAGAATCGTTTTTACGTCCTCTACGTCAAGCATAGACGCAATGGCGTCGCTGTTCGTCATAACTCTTTCTGCGTACATTTCTTCAAGGTATGACTTTGAGGTTGCATAACTAAAGAGCGATATCGCAATCGTAAGAACAAGACCCACAACACCGAGGGAAATAATGAATTTAGGCAAAAGTTTAAGCTTCATTGTTCGTCTCCACATTAAGTAACTTGTAGTAAACCTCCGCGTCACACAAGCATCTGCCTTTGCAATACGGACATATCAGCTCGGTATCATCATACCAAACCTTTTTTGTTTCTGCTAAAAAATCGAAATTACATTCCGAAAGAGCTTTACCGAGTGGAACGACTCCACCGGGCTTCCAACAGACGATAAAGGCAACGTCAACCAAAATTTCTTTTAGCCTTTCTAAAATGAACTGTATCATTTGTGCTGCAAAACCGATTCCTCGGTATTCCGCTTTTAACCCTACGGACTGAATTTTACCGACCTTTTTATCAATAGAGGAATAAACCTCACGGAACATATTGATATCGAGCCGTGAATATTTCGCTATGCTTTCCATATCAGTAAGGTAGAAATATATATATCCAACATTTTCTCCTGTTTCGCTTTTGAGAAGATAGAAAAACCTGTCCGTAGCACCGATTGTGGCGGCAATCTCTTTCTCACTATAAAGATTTTCACCAACGCACTCGTCGCATAAACGACGTGCTTCGCTGATTTCTTCCTTCAGAATCGGCTTCAGAAAAAACCTGTCTTTATTTTTAAAAATTAAAGTGTGTATCATTTCTTGCCTTTCGTACAAGTCAAAATCTTCATTCCCATAGAAATGACCGATTTTTCTTGTAAGATCAAACGTTTGAGTGTTTTATAATTCAAATCAAGCCAAGCTGACCACGATCTGTATTCTTCGTTGTCGGGTTCTGCATCAAGGAGCAGTAATATATCCTCGGAAAGATAAGAGAAAAAGGTGGTAAAAATCGCTTTTTTCTTTTCCTTCTCACCCTCGGTTGCAGAAACGGCGTCGTACCAAACACAAATATCCCTGTATCCGCAATCCGAAAGAACCTCGCAAATGGTTGCTCCTACCGCACGGTTGCCGGAGTATTTGTCTTTTTTTAACATCTCCAAAAATTCTCCGAGCAAGCCTTTCACATCATTATTTAAGGTGGATGCGGCATCGTTTGCCTCAACAATAAACAACTTACCGTTTTCTTTGAGAAAAGGATAGAGATCCAAAAGTAACCCTTTCACGTCACTTAGGTGCATCAATACAAATGAGAGATAGATTACGTCAAATCCGTCAATCTGCTTTTCAGCCATAATCGCACGAAGATACTCTGAAAAGCCCTCCGTTTCTACGTCAAACGGGTAGAATGAAAAGTGTTCGTTTCCGTATGTCTTTTGAGCTTTTGCGGCAAGCTTCTCGTTATATTCGAGCCCAATCACATGGGATACCGACTCGGATGAGAAGCGTTCTACCGTTTTCTGTCCGTCGTTGCACCCGATGTCGAGTACCGATAGATTTCGTCCCTCGGAGAAAATTTGCGTGAGAATAGGAGCTTCATAGCAGGACAGCAATTCGTTCTGCACACGAAGTCTTCTTATTTCATTTTTCTCCTGAAAAACGAGTTGGCTCTGCACGGCGGGAATCTCCTTAAATTATCATGTAAAGGTAGTTAAATATCATCTTGCGCTGATAGTCGCAATATTTGGTTTTCTTTTGAATGAGCGCAAGGACACCCGAATCGATTTCGTCGCCTTTAGACTCAAAGGGGTTATACAAGCTAACGTTATCACGGATACGTAGAACGTAGTCACCGTCCTTTTCCATCAGCTTGATCGAGATATAATAGTCTTTTTTTTTGTTCGTGTCGTCAAGACCGAACTTGATTACATTCAGCAACAGCTCTTCACAAATAAAGTTGATAAAGAAGGACTGCTTCATACCGATCTCCCATTTCTCGCAAACACTTTCGAGGTCGCCTGAGATCTCTGCCATGCTTTCGGTTTTGATGAGATAACTGCGTTCAAAGCATCTGCCTGTTGTTCTGTATTTTTCGGTTACGTAATGCTTCGATGAACGGAATATAAGCACACCGACAATCATTAGCGTACAAAGAATCTCTGTGCAGACATAAGTGATCGAAAGACCGATAATATTTGCATTCGGAATAAACAATGCTCCAAGTACCAGCATCAAAATACAATCGCGTATAACAGTCATCGCTCCTGCGAATTTAGCCCTGCCTATAGATTGCCAAAAAGCAGTGATTACCATATTGACACCCATAAACACGATATTGATTGCAAAAATCCGCAATGCTACAGATGCTATTTCAACAGTTTTAGGATCATGAATTCCGAAAAGCCATATGAAAGCATCCGAAAATACGGTACAAAAAAGCGTAATAATACCGCCACTGATAATTACTACGGAGAGCGCTTTCTTTAATACGGCATAAATTCCATCTTTATCCGATTCTCCAACCAAAAACGCGGTCACGGTCAACAGCGCATCGGATGCGCCGTCAAATACGCTTATAGGAATCGTACTGATCGTGTAAATCACGCCGTAAATAGCAACGTAAAGAGTACCGGAAGCTCCTCCAAAACGAAGAAGCAGTGTATTAAAGACCAACATTACAACCGCATCAAAAATATGCTCCGAACCCATACCGAATCCGTTGTAAATAAACGAGCCTATATCGGATAGCTTAGGCGAAACAAGGCGAAGCTTCAGAAGTCTGTGTTTTCTCAAAAAATGCGTCAGAAGCACAAACACACCTAATGCCTCTGAA
>JAZNHE010000121.1:0-10237 GCA_045576795.1 Eubacteriales bacterium
AATTTAGAGCAGAATACAGAGCAGACCGCCTGCGCCTTCGTTGATTATTCTCTCAAGAGTCTCGCCGAGCTTGTTTCTCGACTCCTCCGGCATATGCTCAAGCTTGGAATACATACCGTCGCTTACAAGGTCATAGAGCGATTTGCCGAACATGTTGGATTCCCATATTTTTTCCGGTGCATCCTCGTACTCTGCAATCAGATATTTCACGATTTGCTCCGCTTGCTCCTCCGTTCCTACCATAGGGCAGATCTCGGAGCGTATACCTGTTTTTATCATATGTATTGATTCTGCCCGTGCAGTAACCTTTACACCGTAGCCGTTTGTCTGCTTTACAAGACGGGGCTCCTCAAGTGTCATTTCTTCCGACGTAGGCATTACTATTCCATAGCCCTTGCTCTCGACGTCCATAAGTGCATTTTCTATCTTCTCATACTTACTCTTTATTTCAGCAAGCTCGCGTACCTTGGAGAAGAGCTTTTTTTCATCCGACACGTCAAGTCCCGTGAGCTCGCTCAAGGTTTCATAGTATGCATTTTTTGTTAAGGGAATTCTCATTTCGCCCGTTCCGTCGCCGGCATCAACTCTTTCAACCTCTATCCCGTCAAATTCTGTGATTGCCGGAGAAATATCTCCGATCTTATATGTTCTGTCGGTAAAGGCGTCTATCTTTTCAAGAGTTTCGCGGTAGAGCGCATGATCCTTTGGCAACACCTGCATCCATTCCGGAACTCTGAAATTGAGCTGCTTGATTGGGAATTCTCCGAGCACTAATGCGAGGATTTCGCGTATATCATCCTGATTTAAGTCGGGACAGCTTACGAGAGCTACAGGGACTCCGTATTTTTCTTCAAGCTCTGCTGCGAGCGCCTTTGCTTCATCGCTTCCGGGGACTGCTGAATTAAGAACTATTGCAAACGGCTTACCAAGGCTCTTCAGCTCCTCCGCCACTCTTTCCTCGGAGGCAACATAGCTTTCTCTTGGTATATCCGTGATAGTACCGTCGGTTGTAACAAGCATACCTATTGTTGAATGTTCACCTATTACCTTGCTTGTTCCAAGCTCTGCCGCCTCGGAGAAGGGCATAGCGGTTTCACTCCATGGAGTCATTATCATTCTTGCCTCACCGTTTTCCTCCGAGCCGAGAGCACCTTCAACCATATATCCGACACAGTCTATCATCTTTACGTTCAGCTCTGTTTCTCCCACGTTTATTTTGACAGATTCGTCGGGCACAAATTTCGGCTCGGTTGTCATAACGGTTTTGCCGTTTGCACTTTGTGGGATTTCGTCGAGCGTTCTTTCTCTGTCATATTTGTCCTCGATATTTGGCAGAACAATGCTGTCTAAAAATCTATGTATAAACGTGGATTTTCCGGTTCTGACAGGACCTACGACACCAATATATATGTCGCCTCCCGTTCTCTTTGCTATATCTCGATAGATAGAGTTGTCTTGCATACGATTCCTTTCTGCCGCTGTGCGACACCTGATATTTGTTTTCATTGAAGCGTATGCACAAGGCGAGGGAAATATACCGAGGATAATAATTTGCCGCCAAATATTTGCGTTATGTGAATAATTGCCGCAGTGCAGAATTACCTCTTGTGAAGAGCAGATGATAGTTATTTAAAAAAAGGTTAATCTACCCGAAGATAATTTGCCCGTTTTCTATTAAATAATGATTACTATAACAAAGCGCGATGCTCACACAAGAGCATCGCGCTGAATAACACCAACAAGGGTATGTTATTTATATCCGTTGGGGATTTATATTGTCTTACGCTTTGCCAACAGAGCCAAAGAGCTCCATCTTCTCTCTTACGGTAGCCTTGATAGCTTCAGTGCCAGGTGCGAGAAGCTTTCTCGGGTCAAAGCCCTTACCCTCAAGATCCTTGCCTGCCTCAACGTACTTACGTGTAGCAGCAGCAAATGCGAGCTGGCATTCTGTGTTAACGTTAATCTTGGATACGCCGAGAGAAATTGCCTTCTTGATCATTTCCTCGGGAATACCTGTACCGCCGTGAAGAACGAGAGGCATATTGCCAACCTTCTCACTGATCTTTGCAAGAACCTCAAAGTTGAGACCGGTCCAGTTTGCGGGATATTTACCGTGTATATTACCGATACCTGCCGCAAGCATAGTAACGCCGAGATCTGCGATCATTTTGCACTCGTCGGGAGAAGCAACCTCACCAGCACCTATAACGCCGTCCTCTTCACCACCGATAGAGCCGACCTCTGCTTCAATGGAGAGTCCCTTTTCATTACAAACTGCAACCAACTCCTTGGTCTTTGCGATATTTTCTTCAATGGGGTAGTGTGATCCGTCAAACATTACGGAGGAGAAGCCTGCCTCAATGCACTTATACGCGCCCTCGTATGAGCCGTGGTCGAGATGGATAGCTACGGGTACGGTGATTCCGAGACCCTCTATCATACCGTTAACCATGCCTACGATTGTCTTATATCCGCACATGTACTTTCCTGCGCCCTCGGATACACCGAGGATAACAGGGGACTTCATTTCCTCAGCAGTGAGAAGGATAGCCTTTGCCCACTCAAGGTTGTTAATATTAAACTGGCCTACTGCGTAGTGGCCCGCCTTTGCCTTTTCAAGCATTTCCTTTGCTGAAACTAACATATTGTATCTCCTTATTTTTTAATGCTATAATATTATACAATATTATGTCCTAAAAATCAATACCAAAATAAAAAAACTCCCTGTATCCATTCGTTTTTTAGAATAGATTTGAAAATAAAACACACTAATCACAATAATTTGAAAGAAAATAAAAAAAATACTTGAAATTTTATCTTTATTAGTATATAATTATTACAATAACTTTGACGAAAGAAAATGCACTGTTCGTTTATACAGAGAGTCTGCGGTAGGTGTGAGCAGATTATACGTTGTGCTTTCCGCTTTTCGAGTATCGGCGATGAGTCGAGGGTTGCCGCCTTATAGGCTGTCGAGTGGGGGCATTCGCCCCAATTTGGGTGGTAACGCGGAGATCCTTCGTCCCATGTTTATGGGTGAGGACTCTTTTTTTGTTTGTAAATAAATTCAAGGAGATATAAAATGATTGACATTAAATTTTTGAGAGAAAATCCCGAAGTCGTTAAGCAAAATATCCGTAATAAGTTCCAGGATAGCAAGCTTCCTCTTGTTGACGAGGTAATTGCACTTGATGAGCAGCTTCGCCAGAATAAGAAAAAGGCAGACGATCTCAGAGCTAACAGAAACAAGGTTTCCAAGTCCATAGGAATGCTTATGGGACAGAAGAAGTTCGATGAGGCAGAGGAGGCAAAGAAACTTGTTGCCGCTCAAGCCGAGGAGCTCAAGACCTGCGAGATGCTTGAGGCAGAGCTCGAGGAGAAGGTAAAGAACATAATGATGATCATCCCCAACATTATTGATCCTACCGTTCCGATTGGAAAGGACGATAGTGAAAACGTTGAGGTGGAAAGATACGGTGAGCCCATAACTCCCGATTTTGAGGTTCCTTACCACACCGACATTATGGAGAGATTTGCAGGAATAGATCTTGACAGCGCAAGAAAGGTTGCAGGCAATGGCTTCTATTACCTTATGGGCGATATTGCAAGACTTCATTCCGCGGTTATATCCTATGCACGTGACTTTATGATTGACAGGGGCTTTACCTATTGTATTCCTCCATATATGATCCGCTCGGGAGTTGTAACAGGAGTTATGTCCTTTGCGGAAATGGATGCAATGATGTATAAGATTGAGGGGGAGGACCTCTTCCTTATAGGTACCTCGGAGCATTCTATGATTGGTAAGTTTATCGACACTATCAATCCAGAGGCTTCATTGCCCTATACTCTTACTTCTTATTCTCCCTGCTTCCGTAAGGAGAAGGGTGCTCACGGTATTGAGGAACGCGGAGTTTACCGTATTCACCAGTTTGAGAAG
Source organism: Eubacteriales bacterium (assembly GCA_045576795.1). GTDB lineage: Bacteria > Bacillota > Clostridia > Oscillospirales > CAG-272 > UBA1740. The sequence goes on from JAZNHE010000121.1 coordinate 3,941, forward strand.
CAGGAGATGATAGTAGTCTGCAAGCCTGAGGAATCTCCTGTTTGGTTTAATAAATTGTGGCAGAATACTGTTGATATGTTCCGCACACTTGATATACCCGTAAGAACTCTTGAGTGCTGCTCGGGCGATCTTGCAGACCTCAAGGTTAAGTCAATAGACGTTGAGGCGTGGTCACCAAGACAGCAGAAATACTTTGAGGTAGGCTCTTGCTCCAACCTTGGCGATGCACAGGCAAGACGTCTTAAGATCAGAGTAAAGGGCGAGGATGGCAAGACATATCTTGCTCACACTCTTAATAACACCGTTGTTGCTCCTCCCCGTATGCTTATCGCGTTCCTCGAGAACAATCTTAATCAGGACGGCTCCGTAAACATTCCTGTTGCCCTTCGTCCTTATATGGGTGGCAAGGATAAGATTATACCTACTAAGTGATTGATATGGAAAGAAAGAATTGTGTATTGATAATAGCCGGACCATCCGGTGCCGGTAAGACAGTTATTGCAACTCATATTGTTAATGAGCATCCGGAGTTTACCTTCTTGCGTTCCGCAACCACAAGGGCAAAACGCGGAGATGCTCATGATGACGAGTATATTTACTACACCGAGGAGGAGTTCATCCGAGCTGCTAAAAACGGTGAGATGGCAGAGCATATGGTTTACGGCGGTAATATGTACGGCACACCCAATTCCGAGCTTGAAAGAGCGTTCAGCGAGGGCAAGACTCCATTACTCGTCCTCGATCTTAACGGTGTAAGGAGTCTTGGACTCCACCCAAAGTATTCCGCTTGCAGTGTTTATGTATACGCATCTCTTGAGGTTATTGAGGATAGACTTCGCGATAGATACTTCGGTGCAAATGAGAAGCCTAACAGCAAGGAATTGTTTGATATCAGATGCAAGCAGAACCTTGACGATTGGGCAGGGATGAGCGAGTATGAGGAATATATACACGCCTTCATCGAGAACACCTCGACAGTTGAGGAATGTGCCGACGTAATACTTTCTACGTTTATAGACTATACCGATGGCGAGGAAAAGGACTCTTGGAGAAACCATGCAATCGTTAACGGACTTGTTTCCTCCGCGGACGAGAAGCTTTGAGGAGTGAATATGACTATAAACGAGTATCAACAGCTTGCAATGGTAACTCTGAATAAGGACCTTGATGAAAAGGAGGTTCTTATAAACGGTGTTATGGGCCTTTGCGGAGAGTCGGGCGAGGCGATAGACCTTGTTAAAAAATGGCTTTCACAGGGGCATGAGCTCGACAAGGATAAGCTAATCGGTGAGATAGGCGACGTTGCTTGGTATATTGCGGAGATCGCTACGGCGCTCGGCGTTGCGTTAGAGGACGTTCTTGCACGTAATATAAATAAGCTTAAGCAAAGGTATCCCGAGGGGTTTGATTACGATCGCTCAATCAACAGAGAAGAGTAATTTATCAAAAGCAATTTAATATAAATACGCAAAAACGCGAGCCTTTTTCAAGGCTCGCGTTTTTATAATTCATTACGCCATAAGACAATGATAATCGCAAAAAATGTCTTCTATATATCAGTGCTTGAGTTTGGCATAATTAAAGTGATCGGTGTATCAGATAAGTCTGTTATCGTTTTCGATATGTACGTCGTAGTACTTCATTTTTACTTCGCTTTTTAACTCCGCGACTGTGTAGAAGGAATATATCGCGAGTATTACTGAAATCACGGCACAGAGAGTGCCGAGCCACGGCATAGGAGCGAAGCTGATAAGTCCGCCGGCAGAGTCAATAATAGACACCTCGGTCAGAGGCTTCATGAATACGTTGACGCACCTGATCACAGAGAGAATTAAGGGCGTTACGAATATCGGCAGAGAGCGAATGATAAGTCTTTGATGATTATCCTTATCTGTCTTACTGTATCTGTTATTGTCGGGTGATATTCCCGTATGTGACTTGATAAATCCGGTAAATACCTTTGCTATCGTGATTAGTGTAGCCGATATAAATATTGTTTCCGCAACGCTAAATATTTCTATTGGCAGATACAACGATTTTGCAAGAGAATTGCTGCCAATATCAAGATATGAGAACCTGTCGAAAAAGCGGACCTCTGATATAAACAATAGTACGCTCGTTATTCCTACGCCGATAGACGTAAGTCTTACGACAAGCTTATCCTTTTTTTCGGTTGGAAGCTTTGCAAATGATGAATAAAGGATAATTATGTAGAAAAATCTTGGCAGAATGTTGGCATCGCTTATATCCTGAAATACTATATCAAAGGTAAAAAGCGTCGATGCAGCCAATAACGCAAGTGAGGAAATGATTGCTTTCACCCTTGATTTCTTTTCAATCTCCTCGAGCTTTTCTTCATCGGCAAGACTGATTATCGCATCCTCTATTTGCGATGATTTGAGTATATTTTTTGTGTATGCTGTGGACGTTACTACCCATATAATACCGAGTGCCGCAACTATAAGCACACAGGATAAGAGGAGATAGGGATATATCTTGTTCGCTCTTGCTGTGGCAGAGTAGCTTGCAAAGGTGAGCAGACAGAATTCCGGAAGTGCGCTGAGCACAGCCTTTGCAACAACGAAGAGCAGGGTAAGCCCTTTTAGAGTATCCGGATCTGTTTGTGCTTTTCCCATTCTAAAAGGAGTAATAAGAGCTGTCGCACTGCTTCTTTCACCAAGGTAGTAGAGAGCCTTGAAGAGATTTGTTACCGCAGAGAAGATGAATATTACCTCAAGCGCGGCAAACGCGGTTGTGAATAGAGGAATTATATCACGTCCCGTATGCAGCTGTGATATCATAACGAATGATATCGGTAGCTTTATCAGTGAAAGAATTAAAAGTCTTTTAACTGCGCTCTTGCATTCGGCAAGATAGGGGATAATATCCTCGGACTTTCCTATTACCTTCAGAATTATCAGATAGGCGGCAAAATCCGGAAGAATATCAATAATGTTTACGTTTGGGTTGCAGAGAAATATTAGAGCAGCAATAATGAGTGGAGCTGCACTTCTGCTTTTTTTCATTTCTTTTTTCCTTTCCGCTCTTGTCTTTTGCGCATAAGCTCCAGACGCTCGCGCGCAAGCTCTGCATCGCGTTCTGCGCGTCGTGCTCTGTAGTTGTTGACAAAGGCGAATTTAGATGGCTTTTCCTTTAAGGGATTTTCATCGCCCGGCATACATATATGCATATATGCTCCGTATATGGCGGTAAGATTTGCAATGATTATAATAATTGTCGCTATTATAGTTATAAAAGAGAGCACCGCAGGCACGTAGTCGCCGAGAAATCCAAGAGGCAACTCGAGTATTATCCACATAAAGTAGAGTAACATCGTAACGGGGATGAGGTTAGTGCATTTTCTTACGAGCTTTCCTACCTCGACCTCATGCGCAACCTCTCGTATTCCCATAAGCATAAATACGGACGTAGCACCAACTATTGCCGAGCGTGATATACTCATACAGGACATCAGGACGGGAGCGTTAATAGGGAGGAAGAATAATCCGTATGCAGCAATTCCAAGCTCGGATATGCTAAATGTGAGAAACACCGACGATAGGATAAGAGAGAGCTTGAAATATCTGTTAAGGTAAGATAGCTTGTATAATGCAAGCAGCATTACCGCCGCCACAATTACGTCGGTGAAGGGATAATATGTGAGGTTGAGAAGTAAAAAGTAGCCTATAAATAAAGTTCCGAAGCCCATTTTATTTAGTCCTCACTGCTATTTGCGCCGCAACACTTTTTGTACTTTTTACCGCTTCCGCAAGGACAAGGATCGTTTCTGCCGACCTTTTTCTCCGCTTTTACGGGAATGGGACGAGCAGTGGGAGCAATTCCGCCTTGTGTGCGCATTATCTTTATAGTCTGTGTTCTTTCCATAGACGAGGTTCTCGGAATAACTGAGAGAACCTTTCTTACCGTACAATCCTTGATGTCCTCGATCATCTCGTCAAACATATCGGCACTTTCAAGACGGTATATTGCTACGGGATCTCTCTGGGCATAGGAGTTGAGTCCTACGTATTCCTTGAGCTCATCCATAGCCTCGAGATGCTCCATCCAGTGTCTGTCAACTTCCTCGAGGAGTATCTTCTTTTCAACTCTTCTCATCGCATCCGGAGGAGTGCCGGGAGCTGATGCAAAGAGGGCATCCTTGGATTGATATATTTTGAGTGCTTCGTCGACAAGCTCCTGCTTCCATTTAGCCTTATCGATCGCTTGAAGCTCTTGCTCAGTATATGTGAAGTTGTGCTTGTCAACGATAAGACCTTGGAATGCATTTCTGAAGCTGTCAAATTTGAATTCGTGATAATCCTCCATACCGAAGCAGAAGTCGAAGTTTGCCTCAACGGAGCTGATTATCATATTTGTTATTTTATCCTGTATACTGTCATTAAAGAGTACAGTACCTCTTTGTGAATAGATAATGTTTCTTTGCTGGTTCATAACGTCATCGTATGAGAGGACGCTCTTTCTGCGCTCAAAGTGACTGCTTTCAATACGCTTCTGCGCATTTTCGATTGTTCCCGACAGGAGCTTGGCATCGATAACCATGCTCTCATCAAAGCCCATTCTCTTGAGCATTGTCTTTATTCTGTCGGTAGTACCGAAGAGTCTTATGAGCTCATCGTCAAGCGAAAGGAAGAATCTGGATTCACCGGGGTCGCCCTGACGTCCGCTTCGTCCTCTGAGCTGGTTGTCGATACGTCTGCTCTCGTGCCTTTCCGTGCCGAGAATATAAAGACCGCCAACAGCCTTCACCTTTTCAGCCTCGGGGCGGAGCTCCTCCTTGTGCTTCTCGTAAAGCTCGCTGAACTTATTTCTTATTTCGATAATCTGCTCGTCGTCTGTTTCCGCAGTGCCGGTAGCCTCGTTTATGAGCTCCTCCTCGTATCCAAGACGGCGCAGATCCTTTTTAGCAAGGAATTCAGGGTTTCCGCCGAGCATAATATCCGTACCTCTACCTGCCATATTGGTAGATATTGTTACCGCTCCGTAGCTTCCTGCCTGCGCTACAATTTCAGCCTCTCTTTCATGCTGCTTTGCATTGAGGACGTTGTGGGGAACACCTGCGCGTCTTAAAACGTGGGAGAGCTCCTCTGATTTCTCGATTGAAATAGTACCGACAAGCACAGGCTGTCCCTTTTGGTGACATTCCTTGATTTGCGCAACTATAGCGTTTATTTTACTTGCAGTCGTGCTATATACCGCATCATTGTGGTCTACTCTTATCATAGGCTTGTTAGTGGGAACCTCCACTACGTCAAGCGCATATATCTGTCTGAATTCATCCTCCTCGGTAAGGGCAGTACCCGTCATACCCGAGAGCTTCTTGTACATTCTGAAATAATTCTGGAAGGTTATCGTAGCGATCGTTTGGTTCTCACTCTGAACGTCAACGTGCTCCTTTGCCTCTATTGCTTGGTGCAGACCGTCGTTGTATCTACGTCCGGGCATAAGACGTCCTGTGAAGGAGTCGACGATAACTATGGCATTGTCCTTGACTATGTAGTCAATATCCCTCTTCATTACACCGTGAGCACGTATTGCGATGTTAACGTGATGGTAAATCGTACTGTTTTCACGGTCGGAGAGGTTCTCAAGTCCAAAGAACTTTTCCGCCTTTTCTATACCGTGTCTTGTGAGAACTGCGGTACGCGCCTTTTCATCTACTATATAGTCTTCTTCATAGGTGTCAAGGTCCTGCTTTGTATCTACTTCCTTTATAACAAAACGGGAAAATCTACTTACAAGCTCGTTGGCTCTGTCATAGAGGTCTGTCGACTTTTCTCCCTTACCGGATATTATGAGGGGAGTCCTTGCCTCGTCTATGAGAATAGAGTCAACCTCGTCTATGATGGCAAAGTTATGTCCTCTTTGTACCATCATCTCCTTGTATGGAACCATATTGTCACGCAGATAGTCAAAACCGAATTCATTATTCGTACCGTAGGTAATATCGGACGCGTACGCCTTCTGCTTTTGATCTCTGTTCTGTCCGTGTACCACGAGTCCCGTGGTCAGACCGAGAAATTCATAAACTCTGCCCATTTCCTCGCTGTCACGTGATGCGAGATAATCGTTTACCGTAACTATATGAACACCCTTACCGGTAAGAGCATTGAGATAAGCGGGCAGGGTAGCTACGAGAGTTTTACCTTCACCCGTTTTCATCTCGGATATTCTTCCTTGATGAAGCAGTATACCGCCGATCAGCTGTACGCGGAAGGGACGTTTGCCTAGAACTCTGTCATCAGCCTCACGCACCAGAGCGAACAAGTCGGAGGCCCA
>JAZNHE010000122.1:0-10286 GCA_045576795.1 Eubacteriales bacterium
AAACGGTTAGAGATAAGAGAAATATTGCGAAAATTATGCCAATGGAAAGGCGTAGAAATAATTGAAGGTGAGGTATGCCCAGACCATATACATATGCTGGTAAGCATCCCGCCCAAAATAAGTGTTTCGGGATTTATGGGTTATCTCAAAGAAAAAAGTGCACTTTTGATTTTTCAAAAGTGGGGTAATATGAAATTTTCATACCGAAACCGCGAGTTTTGGTGTAAGGGATATTACGTAGATACCGTGGGGAAGAATACGAAAGCAATAAGGGAGTACATAGCAGACCAATTAAAACAAGATAAAGAGAGCGACCAGCTAAGTTTGTTCGACCCACGGGACCCATTTATGGGTAGTAAGTAACAGATGCATGGCTGGCAGGCCAATCTAAAGCGCACTTGTGCGTCGCCGGTAAGATTTAGGGTTTTACACGAAAATGAAATACCTCCGGTTTGACCGGGGAATTTTTATTGCTTTCTCTAACTTATAGAATTAAATAAATAAATGAGGAGGGAAACTGCGGCAGAAATCATTCCTTGCAGAAGCTTGAATAGGATATATTTTTTGAATTTCACATCTGTATCTGCGAAGAAGGAGGCTGATTGGAGCATAACCGACAGACCGCCAAATCCAAGCGCAAAGGCGGATATTGCAATTTTAATGTATAAGGGAAGATTGCTTTCCGATGATAAATAAACGGCATTTGTGACTTCCGACACAGATGCTATAAGTATGAGAGCAACAGAGGATTTTATATATTTTTTCGCTATGCTGATGAATGCAGAGAATATGGATATTATCGCAATAAGACTTATACAGCTTGCTCCTGTCTTTTTGATAGATCTTGTAAAATCATAGTTCTGCATAAAAATATTAACTGAATTGTTGATTTTTAATTGATTTGATTTTAATATAAGACTCGTGATGAGCATGGAGAAATATACGGATATTATCAGCGTATATCCTATACTTGAACTTTCATACATCCCGAGTCCGACGCCTCCCATTATGAAGGCTATCGAAGGATTTGATGATATTGCTACAAGCCTCTCTGCATTTTTTCTGTCTATAATCGATGATTTGTATAAATCTGCCGTTATATGTGCGCCGATTGGAAAGCCGCCGATATTACCGCATACAAAGGCACTTATTGCTTCCGTGGGAATTCCGAGCGCGCGCGATGCAATAAACCGAAGAACGCGTAGATTTTCCGGATGACCGTAAGCTACGTAAAAATCGGCTAAAACCATGAAAGGAAATGAGGAGGGCAGTACTTTTTCAACAGCCAGCCGCATCCCAAATATTACGCTATCTGCAATTTCCTGAGAGATTCTTATTCCGAATATGATTAGACCTGTAAGCAGTAAGACCGAGCATATTGTTTTTTTCAACCGCAGGACGTTTCTGTCAATATTTGTACCCGTCATTTTTTTATTCTCCCGACCATAGAGTTTAATATATTAAAAGCTATGAAAGGCAATAACGTAAAATGACCGAAAAAAACAGAAGAAAATCTCCACCACACGCTACGAGTCCTTTTAATCAGCGATGCCTGAATGTAGAGATGAAAAAGTCATCTGATGGCGGTGTGATAGTTATTTCACCTATTATGCAGATTTTGGATTTCTCCCATGAACAAATAATCCTTATATCCCATTCCGGCAGGATAGAGCTTGTGGGGCAGGCACTTGAATTATCGGTTATGCAGAATAGAGTTGTAGAAGTATACGGGAGGATAACGGAGGTTAAATTCAGCTATGGTAAGACTTGATTTACTCTTGCTTGGCTATAGGGAGGTAAGAGTTTCCGGTACCGATGTAGCCAAGCTTACTAATATAATGATTAAGCTGGGTATAAGCGCGGATGTGTCGGCAGACGGATGCACAAAAATACGCGAGAGTGATGTAAATAAATTCACCTCATATGCAAACGGCAGGATAAGGTACAGATTAAGCGAGGCAAAGGGGGTGCGGTCCATCTTTTCGCGTATACGCGGCAGATATGGTGTTATTGCCGGGCTTGTTTTTTCGATTTTTCTAATAGCTTATCTCTCAGGAATGGTTTGGGATGTGAGAATTATAGGCAACGAGAGTGTGTCGGATTACCGATTGACAGATGCCTTATCATGCTCAGGCTTCGGAATAGGTGACAGGTGGAGCAAAATAGACAAGAATAAAATAGAGGCAAGCCTTCTCTCCGAATTTGATGAAATATCATGGATAAGCATAAACAGGCGCGGTGTAGTCGCATACGTTGAGGTGATGGAGCTGAAAAAGCCCGAAAATAATTCCGTGGAAAGCGCGAAATATTGCAACATTGTTGCGGACCGTGACGGTGTTATCGAGGAGATAGTCGTTGAGGAGGGGGTAGCGGTGGTCTCGGTTGGAGATGTTGTACGTAAAGGCGACGTTTTGATTTCAGGCATAATCGAGAATGATACAGGGGTAGCTTTTTGCTCCGCCAAGGGCAGTGTAAGGGCTCAATCTGCAATGACGGTCTCGGTAGAAGTGCCGCGCACAGATACTAAAAAACGTTATAAGAACACAATAATATCGGAAATTGACTTGAGTATATTTAAAAAAAGTATAAATATTTTCAAAAACTATGGAAATCCAAAGTGCGAGTATGATATAATATACGATGTAAGAGAATACACTCTTTTCGGACAGTACAGGCTGCCCATCTCGTGTCGTTACACTTACCTTATGGAATATGCCAATGAGGATGTGGTATATACCGACAGCGAGATGACGGAGCTTGCAGGGCGAATATTAAACGGAAAATTGCGCTCAATGTTCGCAGACTGTGACCTGATCAAAATAAAGACGGGCGGCAGATTTAAGGATGACGCATATGAGATATCTTCATACGTTGTGTATTCTGCCGAAATAGGTGTAATGAGTGTAATAGAAAACGATTAACTGCATACAGCAGAGCAGATGGAAAGGACGTATACGTGGCTGAAGAAATTGTAATGACTCAATCCGATGAGGCGACCGCCGCCATATTCGGTGCATTTGATGCGAATGTTAAAATGGTTGAGAAGGCATTTGACGTCAGAGTATCAAATAGGAGCGATAATACCGATATCGGTGATGCCATAGTGGTGAGTGGGGATGCGCAGAGCGTAAAAAATGCCGTTAGAGTGCTTGAATATCTCAAGCGCATGGTAGGTGACGGAGAAGTGATCAGTGCTACGAGCATAGAGTACGTTATCAGCCTTGTACGCGACGGTGTTGACGAGGGCCCCGAGGATTATTCTCCCGACGTTGTATGCATAACCAACAAGGGAAAGCCGATAAAGGCAAAGACCATAGGACAGAAAAAATACATCAAGGCGATAAAATCTAATACGATAGTACTTGGACTCGGTCCTGCGGGAACGGGTAAGACCTTCCTCGCGGTTGCTATGGCGGTCGAGTCATTAAGGCAAAAAAGTGTATCGAGGATAATCCTCACAAGACCTGCGGTTGAGGCAGGAGAAAGACTCGGATTTCTTCCTGGAGATCTGCAGAGCAAAATAGATCCGTATTTGCGCCCGCTTTACGATGCTCTTTATGAGATGCTCGGCGCAGAGAATTTCCAGAAGTATCTTGAGAGAGGAACTATTGAGATAGCACCGCTTGCGTATATGCGCGGACGAACTCTCGATGACTCGTTTATAATTCTTGATGAGGCGCAGAATACTACGGGCGAGCAGATGAAGATGTTTCTCACTCGTCTCGGATATAATTCCAAGGCAGTTGTCACGGGAGATTTGTCGCAGACGGACCTTCCTCGCGGAGTACGGAGCGGACTTCTCACCGCGGCGAGTATTCTCGGAAATATTGAGGGAATAGGCATATTCGAATTTTCGGAGCGCGATGTCGTAAGGCATCATCTTGTCAGAAAGATTATAAGCGCGTACGATAAATATGAGAAAGAACAAGCAGATAAAAAACAGCAGAAACGGTTTTCTGCTGAAAGAAAAGGACAGTAGTATGAGAAATTTATATATATCCTTCAGTGCGACTCAAAGATTTGATGAGACGTCGTATTATCTGAAAAAGGTAATCAGAGAGGCAATTTTAGCCACTCTTGATTATGAGGAGTTTCCCTATGATGCGGAGGTTTCTGTAACGCTTTGCGACAATGAATATATCAAGGGACTGAATCATGAATTCAGAAATATCGACAGAGCTACCGACGTGCTTTCGTTCCCCATTTACGACAGCGGAGAATTCGACGAGGTTGAGTGTGAGTCGGGAGCGGTGCTCGGCGATATCGTGATTTCGGTCGAGAGAGCAAGAGAACAGGCAAAGGAGCTTGGTAACACATTTATGCGAGAGATTGCCTTTCTCGTTATACATTCAACACTTCACCTTCTCGGATACGATCATGAGAGATCGCCCGAGGATGACGAGGAGCAGTGCAGACGTCAAAGAGAGATTGTTGAGAATTTAGATATTTAAGGAACAGGATTTGATAGTATGAAAAGGACAGCATTCATTGCAATAGTAGGCAGACCTAATGTAGGCAAATCGACACTTCTCAATTCCATAATAGGTGAAAAGGTTGCGATAGTATCCAAGAAGCCGCAGACGACGAGAAACCGTATAACAGGAATATATACAACAGGTGATGATCAGTTCGTATTTCTTGACACTCCCGGACTTCATAAGCCGAGAACAAAGCTTGGCGATTATATGGTTAAGACCACGTCGCAGACTCTTGGAGGCGTTGATTATGCAGTGCTTGTGGTTGAAGCGCGCGAGGAGGTTGGTGATATAGAGGCGCAGCTTATATCACGCTTTAAGGCGGACGGTATGAGAGCGATTCTCGTTATTAACAAAATCGATACTGTGCGTGCGGCAAATATTGCAAAGACCATTCAAGCTTATTCCGAGGCTTTTAGCTTTGATGCGGTTATACCGATTGCCGCAAAGAGCGGCAAGGGCGTTGATATCGTAATCGACGAGTGTAAGCAATATCTTTCGGAGGGCGAGTGGTTCTTCTCCGATGATATGATTACAGATCAGCCGGAGCGTCAGATAGTCGCAGAGATAATAAGAGAGAAGCTTCTCAGAACTCTCGACGAGGAGATACCTCACGGCACTGCCGTTACTATCGAGGAGTGGAAGGATAAGAAGGATGTCGTATCCATAAGAGCCGAAATATATTGTGAAAAGGCCTCTCACAAAGGCATAATTATAGGCAAAAGAGGTGCGCTTATCAAGCAGATAGGAACACAGGCGAGAGCCGATATTGAAAAAATGCTTGATGCAAGAGTATTTCTTGATCTCTACGTTCGTGTCAAGGAAAATTGGCGCGAGAGCGATTTCAACATAAATAACTTCGGTTATCGTGACGAGGAGTAATGCATACCGAGGTAAAAGGACTCGTAATAAGAACGGTTGATATAAAGGAGTCCGACAGATTAATTACAATTTACACCGAGGAGCAGGGAATTGTGACTGCTCTTGCCAAGGGTGCCCGTACGCTAAAAAGCCGAAAAATGTCAGCGACACAGCAGTTTTGTTATTCCTCATTTATCCTGTATGGTCAGGCGGACAAATACTGGATCAAGGAATGTTCGTTGATAGAAAGCTTTTTTGGCATAAGAAACAGTATAGAGGGACTGGCTCTTGCCGCATATATCGTCGAGGTGATTGCCGATGTGGGAATAGAGGACAGAGAGATCGATCTTTTGCGCCTTGCCCTTAACTCCCTGTATGCAATTTCCTCGGGTAAATATGATCTTGACAAGGTTAAGGCCGTGTTTGAGATAAGAGCCGCGGCAATACTCGGATTTATGCCTGAAATTTTAGCCTGTGCCCGATGCGGAAGCAAGGGTGGGGATTTTTATTTCGATATTATGGCAGGAGCGATAGAATGCTTTGAGTGTCATAAAAAATCCGAGGCGGCACATATATCACTGGCGGAGGAGCATGAGAGTCATATCGTGGCTATTCTTTCGGAGGGAGCGCGTATAGCATTGAGCTATGCCATATATTCACCTCTTGAAAAGATCTTCTCGTTTAATATCAGCGAGGAGGATATGAAGTTGTTTTCTTCCGCGGCAGAGAGATATATGATCAACCATTTTGATAAAACGTATAAATCACTTGAATTTTACAAAGAGGTAAAAAGATAAATGACCTTTACCCATAAAGCCCTGACAACGCTTGAATATGACAAAATAATAGGTATGCTTGTAGAATGTACTGCCACAGACGGTGCAAAGGCGAGAGCGAGAGCACTTATGCCTACCGACGATTATGATGTGGTAGTAGACAGACAGGCGAAGACCGAGGATGCCAAGAGGCTGATAAATGCCAAGGGATACCCCTCGTTTTCCGCACCCGAGAGCGTTGTTGCAGCGGCAGACAGAGCTTATAAGGGCGGCATATTGTCACCAAGGGAGCTGCTTGATGTAGCATCCCTCCTTCGTTCTGCAAGAGCAATGCTTGACTATATAGACACGGACAAGCCGTTTGAGACCACGCTTGATCCTATATTCAGACGTCTTATTGCCAACAGACCACTTGAGGAGCGCATAAGCAGATCTATAATATCAGAAGATTTGATTGCTGATGAAGCGAGCCCCGAGCTTGCCGACATCAGAAGGAAAATCAGAAACACCAACAATAAAATAAAAGAAACCCTTCAAGGGTATATCGGCGGGGCAAAGCTGGAGTTCTTGCAGGAAAATCTCGTTACTATGCGTAACGGCAGGTACGTAGTACCTGTAAAGGCTGAATATAGAAACGAGTTCAAGGGACTTGTGCATGACACGTCATCATCTGGTGCGACTCTATTTGTTGAACCTATGGCTGTGGTGGATGCCAATAATGAGCTCAAGAGCCTTTCAAACGCCGAAAGCAATGAGATTGAGCGAATACTGGCATCAATGTCAGCGGAATGTGCCGATATATGCTCCGTACTGACACTCAATTATCACAATATAGTAGAAATAGCGTTTTACTACGGCTGCGCCTCTCTTGCCATGCAGATGAGAGCTGAGATGCCGGCAGTAACCAAGGAGCGCGTAATCGAGCTCAAACGTGCAAGACACCCCCTTATTTCAAAAGACAAGGTTGTTCCGATAGACGTTGCAATAGGCAAGGAATACGACACTCTTGTAATAACAGGACCTAATACGGGTGGTAAAACCGTGACCTTGAAAACGCTCGGATTGCTCACACTTATGACACAGGCTGGATTGCAGATACCTGCGCTTGAGACCTCAAGGATAGGTGTTTTTTCAGAGGTTCTTGTTGATATAGGCGATGAGCAGAGCATTGAGGAATCGCTCTCCACGTTTTCATCTCATATGGTTACAGTTGTTGATATTCTCGAGAAGGTAGGCAAGCGCTCACTCGCATTGTTCGATGAGCTTGGAGCAGGTACCGACCCGGTTGAGGGCGCGGCACTTGCGGTAGCAATACTTGAGAGAACACAGCAGGCAGGAGCACTGTCCGCCGCAACAACTCACTATGCGGAGCTGAAGGCATACGCTCTTGAGGCGAGCAGAGTGCAGAATGCATCGTGCGAGTTTAATATAGAAACCCTGCGACCGACCTATAGACTTATAGTCGGTACACCGGGCCGCTCCAATGCGTTTGCCATTTCGGAGAAGCTTGGAATACCCGAGGATATAATCGGCCGCGCAGAGCAACTGATAAACAAGGATGATAAACGCTTTGAGGACGTAATTGAGCGTCTTGATAGCAATAGAATGGAGATGGAGCGTCAGCTTGGAGAAGCCGAGAGAATGCGCTCCGAATATGAATCCTTCAAGCAAAATGCAGAGCGAGAGCTCGAACGTAGAATTTCAAAGAGTGAGGATGAAATTCAAAAAAGCCTACAAAAAGCAAGGCAGATTTTGGATAGTGCGAGAGCCACCAGTGAGTTTATCTTTAATCAGCTTGAGGATATAAGAAAACAAGAAAACAAGGAAAAACGCGAGGAGATGGCGCGCCGTGCCCGTGAGGAGATTGGAGCGCGACTCCGAGTCAGCGAATCGCAGTTTGAGGGTGCTGAAATAAAAGAGGTATCTCTTGACGATGAGTACGTTCTTCCTCGTGAACTCAAGGTTGGTGATAAGGTATATCTCGTCACCGTTGGCAGAGAGGGTGTGGTTACCGCACTGAAAGATAAAAGCGGTTTGGTTTCCGTTACGGCAGGTATACTTAAGACCAAGGTTACCGAGGACAAGCTTCGACTGATTGACGGTGGTGTCAAGTTCAGGCGCAAGGATGATCCTAAACCTAAGGTTAGCGAGGGAAAGGTAAAGACGTCAATAGTAACAACCTTCAAGCCGGAGGTTGACGTCAGAGGAATGATCGGCGATGATGCTTGGTTTGTAGTCGACAAATATATAGACGACGCTGTTCTTGCAGGTGTAAGCACTGCAAGGATAATTCACGGTAAGGGAACGGGTGCTTTGCGCGCTGCGCTTTGGAAATATTTCAAATCGGACAAGCGCATAAAGTCATACCGTCACGGCGCCTACGGCGAGGGAGATGCCGGTGTAACGGTTATAGAGCTTAAAAAATGATTAGATTATGAGGAGAATAAACATGAATTTTGAACCGTTAAAGGAATTTATGGATAATTATCTTGCAATGCTCGGTGTTCCGGGATCTGATATTTCCATATACCGTAATCACGAAGAAATATTCCGCTATCAGAGCGGTTTTGACAATTTAGAGCTCGGAACTCCCGTAAGATCAGATGCTCTTTATCACATATTCTCTTGCACAAAGGTTTCTACCTGTGTTGCCGCAACGCAGCTCATAGAGAGAGGTGAGATTCTCGCCTCCGATCCTGTGTATGCTTATCTTCCGGAATACAGAAATATTACCGTTAAGCACGCTCGTCCGGACGGTAGCTTTGACGTAAGACCTGCAAAAAACGTTCTTACAATCAAGCATCTTCTTACTATGACGGGCGGACTTGATTATGATATTCAAAGACCTGCGCTTTTAAGAGCTATCGAAGAGACCGGTGGCAGAGCGCCCACAATTGAGATTGCCAACGCGCTTGCAAGAGATCCCCTCAACTTTGAGCCCGGAACGAAATATATGTATAGTCTCGGCCTTGACGTAATGGGCGGAATCATTGAAGTTGTATCCGGAATGAGCCTTGAGGATTATATGCAGAAGAATATATTTGAGCCTCTTGGTATGAAAGATACGTCATTTATACTTAACGATGAGAGGCTGGAGCGTCTTGCAACACAATATCAGTTAGACCTTGAAGCGGGCGGTCCTGTGGAAATCCCCAAGGGCGACAACTGGTCTGTATTCGGTACTGAATATCATAGCGGTGGTGCAGGACTTATATCTTCGGTAGAGGATTATGTATTACTTGCTGACGCTCTTTCTCACTACGGTGTCGGTAAGACGGGAAATCGTATATTGTCAAGATACGGTGTAGAGCTTATGAGAACAAATCAGTTCTCCGATGAGCTGCTCAAGGAGTATGCTACAAATAATCATCTCAGCGGCTACGGATACGGCTACGGTGTAAGAACAAATATGAATCCCGGTTCTCACGGCAATCTTTCTCCCGTAGGTGAATTCGGTTGGGATGGGGCACGCGGTGCATATTTCTCCTCCGATCCGACAAACAAGATATCCTTCTTCTATGCTCAGCATATGGGTGGCTTAGCTGCCATTATTAATCCAAAACTTCGTAACGTTGTTTATTCCTGTATCGGAGAGTAAAATGAGATTTATTAAGTTGAAATCGGGGCTCTCACGTGATCGGCTACTGGACGTAATTCGCGATGCGGATTTTGTAAATGACAGGGTAAAGTTTGATGAAAGCAAGGGGAAGCCCGTCTTACATATCAAGGATAACGGCAAGTTGGTTAGGATGCGATGCGAGCTTATAGGAGGTCCGACCAAGGACAATGGATTTCTTGAAGGCACGTATTTTATCGGTACCTTAAAGGAGCGAGAGAATGATACGTCTTTGAACGGAATTATAATTACTGCCCCGATATATCATACATTTTTAGCGATTTTGTTTGCATTTTTTATATATAGATGCATATCAATCGGCGGCTTTAATCCATTGCCCGTTATATTGCTTTTGTTCAGCCTCTTGTTGTTTAAGAGGGAGTTCGAAAAGCAGAAGATTATAGATCGATATCTGAAAAGAGCTATAAGAAAATCAGAGCACATTTAGCTGTTGACATATAGGTAAAAAAGAAAAAAGGAACAGACGGGTTGTCTGTTCCTTTTTTGGTGCCGGTAGTCGGGGTCGAACCGACACGGTATTGCTACCTTCGGATTTTG
>JAZNHE010000123.1:0-23067 GCA_045576795.1 Eubacteriales bacterium
TTGAAAATGAAAATTGTCTTCCTAAGACCGCTTGGCCTCCGACTTCGTAAGGTCGGAAAGCTTCTTTATTACCGATTGTGAAGCATCTTTTTTTATCTTGCCGAAAATTACAACGTTATCCGCGTATTTTACGTCCTCACATCTTAAGCCGGACGTGGAAAGCTCTGCTGTGATTTTTTGATAATCGGAATAAGAAACCGTAAGCTTCATCTCGATATATATATCGTACGTAATTATTTCGGCAGCGCGCAGTGCGCCTATTGCCGCCGCGGAGTATGCACGAACCAAGCCACCCGTGCCGAGTAGTGTTCCGCCAAAATAACGTATAACAACTATAACCGTGTCGGTACAGCCACTCTTTCTTATTGCATCAAGCACCGGCATACCTGCCGTTCCCTGCGGTTCTCTGTCATCTGTAAAGCGCATAATAGAGTTTTCCCTGAGCACGTATGCATACACGTGATGCTTTGCATCCGGATAGTGCTTCTTTACACTATCTATAAATGCAAGTGCTTCCTCCTCGGTAGATACGGGAGATGCCTCGCCTATAAATACCGATTTTCTGTCCTCGTATTCGAACTTTCCATATTTAAGGATTGTAACATAACTTTCCAATGCTACACCTCCGAAAGATATTCAGCATACTGTCCTCTGCCCTTTGCATCCAAAATGACCTTGACCTCTACTCCGTTTTCAAGATATTCCAGAGAAATAACAGTATAGCTCTTATATATTAGGTTGAGAACGCTCTGATTTGTATATGGGATTACAAGTCTGCATTCCTTCTTTTTACGATGCAGCTCCGCCTCAATCATCTCGAGCAAAGCATCTACACCTTTACCCGTCTTTGCCGATAGGCATACCACGTTATCACTCGGAGCAACATCAGATGCTTCTTCCGATAAATCACATTTGTTATACACGTAAATTACAGGCTTGTCCGATGCACCAAGATCTGCTATAACAGCTTTTGTAACCGTGAGATGCTCGCTTACCTCTGGATCATTCACATCCGACACGATTAGAAGCACGTCTGCATATAAAACCTCGTCAAGAGTAGACTTAAAAGCCTTAACAAGATGATGAGGGAGCTTTCTTATAAATCCTACGGTATCTGTCATCAAAACAGATTCGCCGCACGGAAGATCTAACTTTCTCGTCGTAGGATCGAGAGTTGCGAATAGTTTATCTTCAGCAATTACGTCCGCATTTGTGAGACTGTTCATAAGAGTGGACTTTCCTGCATTGGTATATCCAACCAACGCAACCTTCATTAAACCGCTCCTATCTCTTTGTGCTCGCATCACAAATCTGTTGCGCTCCATCTCATTGAGTCTTTTCTCTAAAGAAACTATTTTCTCGTGTAAATGACGTCTGTCTGTTTCAAGCTTGCTCTCACCGGGACCTCTTGAACCGATTCCTCCGCCCTGACGTGATAATTCAATTCCACGTCCGGTAAGACGTGGCGCAGTATATCTGAGCTGTGCCAGCTCTACCTGAAGCTTACCTTCGCCAGATACTGCGTGCAGAGCGAAAATATCAAGTATCAGCATGCTACGGTCAATAACTGTAACATCTCCAATATCGTTTTCAAGATTTCTGATTTGTGCGGGTGATAGCTCAAAATCAAATATAACAAGCTCTATGTCGTTTGCCTTACAAAGCTCAGAAATCTCCGTTACCTTTCCCTTGCCTATGCAGGTTCTCGGATCGAATTTTTCTTTTACTTGAATTATTTTCGCAAAGCATGTTCCACCGGCAGTATTCAATAATCTCTCAAGCTCATCAAGGCTTCGCTCACATTCTTCAACAGAAGCACTATTTTCTGCAATCGTAACAAGCACCGCGAGTTTTTCATTTATATCAGACATAAATACTCCTTGCTTTTTATTAGAAAGAAAAAAGAGCGTTTAGGACTGTCGCCCAACGCTCTTTTATAAGCAATGATTACTTAACCATTGCAAGACGCTTCTTGAACTTGTCAACACGTCCGCCTGCATCTACAAACTTCTGCTTACCTGTATAGAAAGGATGGCACTTGGAGCAGATTTCAACGTTCATATCACCCTTAACGGAATGAGTTACAACAGTCTCACCGCAAGCGCACTTGATGGTAGCTTCCTTGTAGTCGGGATGTATTCCAGCTTTCATTATAACACCTCTTAACATTAATTGTTTTCATTACGATTGATTATAACATATTTTTTGAGCATTTGCAATAGTTTTTTACAAATTTCCAAAAAAATATTTATATAAGCAATTTTTTATATTTTTTCTTCAATTCTTCTCTTTAATCTTTGCATTATCTTCTTTTCAAGTCTTGAAATATAGCTTTGTGAGATTCCCAATATATCCGCAACTTCCTTTTGTGTAAGCTCCACACCATCATTAAGTCCATATCTCATTTCGATTATTATTTTTTCACGCGGCTTCAATTCTTCAACTGCGTTGCGCAGGATTTTTCTTTCTTCGTTTTCCTCCATCTCTTTAGAAACAGCATCATTATCGCTTCCGAGAATATCAGATAGCAATAGCTCGTTGCCGTCCCAATCTACACTGAGTGGTTCATCTATAGAGATTTCACGTTTTTGTATCGAAGTTTTACGAATAAACATAAGTATCTCATTCTCAATACAGCGTGAGGCATAGGTTGCGAGCTTTATGCTCTTATCCTTATTAAACGTAGACACCGCCTTCATTAGTCCTACCGTTCCTATTGATATAAGCTCTTCTATGTTTGCACCTGTATTTTCAAATCGCTTTGCTATAAATGCAACAAGCCGAAGATTATGCTCAATCAACATGGCCTTTGCTTCATTAGAATTGATATTTTCAATCATTTTTTCTTCTGTTTCTGCATCTAAAGGTGGCGGTAAAGTGTCATTGCCATTAATGTAATTAAGGTCATTAACCACATTTTTTCTTTTTTTACAGAACCACTGCTTAATTTTATTTATCAGTTTAATCATTTCCAATAGCAAAGTATGGGGCTAAAGCATCATAACCTCCATACGTCCCTTCTTTATCAATAACTACCGTGGCATCTATTTCTTGCAAATCACCGTTATGAACAGCCGATATACTATCTACTCTGACTCCCGTCATAATATGCGTCTCTCCGTTTCTTGTTACCGGTATTAATCTTATTCGCTTTTTGAATGACGATTCAAGCTTATCAAGCTCTGATAACTCAAGAATTTGACTCGGGAAAAGTCTGGAAGCCGCATTCCTATTCAAAAATATTACAGAGCACATACTCATTGGATCTTTCACAAGATTTCCGCTGTCGACAAGTGCATCAACTTCTGCACATTTATTTTCAACCTCTATATGCAATCGCATACTTTTTTCACTCATTGAATTTGAGAAAAGCATAATCAAAATTCTAAAAACTCCTATAACGATTAAAATTATTAATGAAAAAATCAAAATTTTTCTATTTTCACTACTGCTGTCCATACCTTCAAAAAATGGCTTTGCATATTTATCAAGTACGTTGTATACCAAGTTCACAATGCCACTAATTATAAAAGAAGCGACAAAAAATGAGAGCAGAAACTTAATTCGTCTTAATATCGACGCTCGTCGACAAGCAACGAACGACAAGAGGATTAGAAATACAGATGATAAAGTTATATGTAAGAATATATTTTCCTTTAAGAATAACTCAACAGTGGCGAAGGCGGCACCAAGCAACGCCGATAAAATAAGTCTTACCGCCACTGTTTTCATTTTAGAAAACTTAAGAGCGATGTATATGGCTAAAATATCAACAGTAAAATTGATTAAAAAATAAACATCTATATAAATCGTTTGCAATAACATCACCTCACGCCACTATATTATCACAACGTAAAATAAAAAAATGTCGCAATAAGGCGACATCGGAAATTATTATTTTTATATGATTTTAGATGCAGAATGCGAACCTTCGTGTATTTCATACACAAGTTTCTCTTCTAAGCCAGAGCACGAAAAAAAGCACCCTTTTGGGTGCTTTTGGCGCGCCCTGGAGGATTCGAACCTTCGACCTACCGGTTCGTAGCCGGGCACTCTATCCACTGAGCTAAGGGCGCAAAAAATTGGAGCGAGTGATGGGAATCGAACCCACGCGACCAGCTTGGAAGGCTGGAATTCTACCATTGAACTACACTCGCATCTGATATATTATTTATTTAGCTTATTTATAATATCACAAATATATGGGTTTGTCAAGTCTTTTTAGTAAAGTTTTTAAAGTTTTTTATCAGATACTTTCAAGGTCCGCTAAGCAGTCCTTAACGGACCTTGCAGTATCATTTATATTATTTTACAACAATATTTATTATCTTTCCCGGAACAACGATTTCTTTAATTATCGTTTTTCCATCTATCGCTTCCCTGATCTTCGCATCAGCCTTGGCTTTGTCAATGATCTCTTCTTTTGCAGTGCCAACGGCAATGCTGATAACAGAGCGAACCTTTCCGTTAATCTGGACAGGCATTTCGATAGTATCGTCTATCGTCTTCGATTCATCATACTCCGGCCAGGTGGCAAGAGATACGAGAGAATTATATCCAAGCATAGAATAGATTTCCTCTGCTATATGAGGAGCAAACGGAGATAACAGCTTTGTGAGTGTAGCCAGCTCATCCTTTGTTATCTTTCCAACCTCATAAACCGTATTCACCATCGCCATCATAGCTGCAATGGCAGTATTGAACTTCATCGAGTTGATGTCGGAGGTAACCTTCTTGATAAGCTTGTGTATGTGCTTTTCAAGCTCGGGAGTTGTTCCCTCGCCCTTCACAAGCTCATACATATTCAAGAATCTTTCAAGGAATCTCTTACAGCCCTTAATCGACTGAGGATTCCATGGAGCGGCTTGCTCGAAATCACCAATGAACATCTCATAAAGACGCATTGTGTCAGCACCGTAATCTCTTATGATATCATCGGGATTAACAACGTTGCCGCGTGATTTTGACATTTTTTCGCCGTTTTCTCCGAGTATCATACCATGACTTGTTCTCTTGGCATACGGCTCGGAACAAGGTACAACACCTATATCGTGAAGGAATTTTGACCAGAATCTTGAGTAAAGAAGGTGGAGTGTTGTATGCTCCATACCGCCGTTATACCAATCAACAGGCATCCAATATTCAAGAGCCTCTTTAGATGCAAGCTCTTTATCATTGTGAGGATCACAGTATCTCAGGAAATACCAGGATGAGCCCGCCCACTGAGGCATTGTATCAGTTTCCCTAAGGGCGTCCTTTCCACATTTCGGACACTTGCATTTAACCCAATCTGTCATAAGTGACAGCGGCGATTCTCCGTTCTCGGTAGGCTCATAACTTTCAACTTCGGGAAGCTCGAGCGGAAGCTCTGACTCGGGCACTCCAACCCAGCCACAGGTCTCACAATTAACTACCGGTATAGGCTCTCCCCAATATCTTTGGCGTGAGAATACCCAGTCACGAAGCTTGTAGTTTACTCGCGCAGTACCAATTTTTTCTTTCTCGAGATGCTTAATCATAGCAGCCTTTGCCTCGGCAACCTCAAGATCGTTAAGGAAGCCGGAATTAACAAGCGTTCCTGTTTCTACGTCCGTGAATGCCGCCTCGTCTACATTACCGCCGGCAACAACCTCTATGATAGGAAGATTAAACTTCTTCGCAAATTCCCAGTCTCTGTCGTCATGCGCAGGTACAGCCATTATAGCACCGGTACCGTATCCCGCAAGCACGTAATCGGAAATAAAAATAGGAATTTCTTTCTTCGTTACAGGATTTATAGCGCAAACACCCTTTAACTGAACTCCGGTTTTCTCCTTTACAAGCTCGGTTCTCTCAAAGTCAGACTTTCGAGCAGCCTGTGCCTTATACTCAAGAACTTCTGTGTAATTTTCGATAATATCCTTATGGTTCTCAACAAATGTATGCTCAGGAGCAATTACCATATAAGTTGCACCAAAGAGCGTATCGCATCTTGTAGTATAAACACGCAAGTTTTCATTGACGGTAGTAGCAAAATCAATCTCTGCACCGACAGACTTACCTATCCAGTTAATTTGCTGTGTCTTAACACGTTCAATAAAATCAAGGTCGCCAAGTCCGTTAATAAGCTTTTCAGCATATTCGGTGATCTTGAGCATCCATTGGCTCTTAACCTTTCTGATAACGGGTGACTGACATCTTTCGCAGACACCGTTTACAACTTCTTCGTTTGCAAGAACTACCTTACAAGAAGTACAGAAGTTAACAGCCATCTCTTTTTTATAAGCAAGTCCTTCATTAAACAGCTGAAGAAAAATCCACTGTGTCCATTTATAGTAGGATGGATCCGTTGTATTTATCTCTCTGTTCCAATCAAATGAAAGACCGAGAGCCTTAAGCTGCGCCTTAAAGCGTGCTACGTTATTTTCTGTAACAATTTTGGGGTGAATTTTGTTCTTGATAGCAAAGTTTTCGGTCGGAAGTCCAAAAGCATCCCAGCCCATGGGAAAGAGCACGTTGTATCCTTCCATCCTCTTTTTTCTCGAGATAATATCAAGAGCAGTATAAGGACGGGGATGTCCTACGTGCAAGCCTTGACCGGATGGATACGGAAACTCTACCAAGGCATAGTATTTAGGAAGGGTGAAATCCTGCTTTGCCGCGAATGCATCAGCCTGATCCCATTTATCCTGCCATTTCTTTTCAATAGAAGAATAATCGTAAAGCATCTTACACTTTCCTTTGTATGAATTTAATTAATTTTCTGCATCAATTTCAGCATCGAGATAATCAATATTTATCTCTTCAGCCTCTGCGAGTAATCGGTCGAAATCGTAAAATCCTCTTGCCTCCGTGTCAAACACCTGTACAATTACATCGATATAATCAACAAGAATCCAAGAATCTCCACGCTTTCCCTCTACTCTTGCGGCATTCTTACCCTTTAGCTCAAGCTTATACACAACCTCATCAGCAAGAGCCGCAACCTGTGTCTTTGAACGTCCGCTCACGGTTATATAATAATCGGTAACCGAGCTGGTATCCTTTACACAGAAAAGCTTGATATTTCCGCCCTTCATTCCGAGCAATACTTTAACAGCCTCCTCAGCAATCTTGAGGGATGAAGCTGTTGCCAGTTCATTTGTTCTGTTTTCCATATTTTTCCTTATAATATTAATATTTTAATTACGTAAAATTTGATATTTCTACACGAGCTTTTTCTCAACCTTTTCCAAAAAGGCTTTCTTCGTTTTCAAAGTCTTTGAAGAAATCAGTGCATTTATACTTAATAGCTTTTTCAAAGTAGCATCGCATGATGATACAACCGCACAGTGCAAGGCTAATACATTATCATCATAGCTACTCTCGTTACTGATACTCGCATATATCTGCTCTCTAACAGAAATACAAGACTCATATTTTCGACCGTCCTCAATGTAATCCGACAAAAATATAATTTCGTCGAACAAACTCATACAGGCATCGCCAAGTGTATGGTTATATACGGCAGAAAGGACATCGCTGGTTGCAAATTTCGGAAAATCGCGCTTAATGACTGCAACACCGGCAAATGAGTGAACTGCCGGACGTATATTTAAGTCTTCTCTGTCTACACGCACATTGAATTTATCGATGAGCGTCAGTTGATCTGTATATGACAGTTCCTTTGCGACGTCGTGCAAGAATGCCGCTGCTTTTAGCTCGTTTACTCGCTCCGGCATGAAAATCAACCCGATTCGCTCAGCGGCAGACACAACTCCCAGAGTATGCGCATATCTGCTACTGCTCATATACGAGCTTACCTTCATGCCCAAAGTGGTTATATCATTCTCATTAATCATTTTGATACAAGCCTCTCGACGATATATACTCAGCAACTGATTTTGATAAATGCTTATCGAAATCAACACTTGACTCGCGTATTTCAGTAGAGGAAATTTCAAGAGCTTCAGAAGCAATTGCGTGTATGGTAGCGTTATACTTTTTCTTATACTCGCTGCACTTCTGCTCAATAATAAGCTCGTTATTTGGATCTTTTTCGCGTCTGATATAACAAATATCCGCTAATGCGAATATTCGCTCGGGATTGCGCCATGTATCCATGGAAAGTATCATATCAGTGCCGCAAAGGAAGAAGAGTCTGCTTTCCTCATCATACATCTCTTCAAGTGTTATATACGTGTAGCTTTTTCCGCGGCGCGCTATTTCTATATCGGAAACTACAACCGAATCGATATCAGAAAACGCCAGCTTACACATTTCAAGCCTTTCCTCGCACGTAACGCTTGAGGAATACTCTTTATGCGGAGGTATGAATGAAGGCACAATCAAGAGAACATCAAGCTGCATCTGTTCCTTGAACTCTTTTGCAGCCTTTATGTGCCCCATGTGTGGCGGATTAAACGTTCCGCCAAATATGCCGATTCGTTTCTTTTTCATCACGGAAGCTCTATTCTCTTCTTATTTTTCGACTCTCTATAGATCACAAATCTCGTGCCTACACAAGATACAACGTCACAACCGATAACATCAGCGATTTCATTTGCGGCATCCTTTGCGCTATATCCGCTGTTATCAAGCACTCTAACCTTTATAAGCTCACGCGCTTCAAGGGCGTTTGAAATCTGATGACAAATTTCATCAGTTAGGCCGCCTTTTCCAATCTGAAAAATAGTATCAAGCTGCTGTGCCATTGAGCGCAAATACGCCCTCTGCTTACTGTTTAACATAAATCAGTCCCTTTCAAACAGCGCTTTTGCAAACTCATGAGAGTCAAAAGGCTTCATATCATCTATCTGCTCTCCAACGCCTATGAATTTAACAGGCATACCAAGCTCTTGCTTTATTGCTATTATTATACCGCCCTTAGCAGTTCCATCAAGCTTGGTAAGAACAAGACCTGTGATCTTTGATGCCTCCTTGAACTCTTTGGCCTGCATAACTGCATTTTGACCGGTTGTCGCGTCAAGAACAAGTAAGGTTTCCTTTGAGCATCCCTCGAGCTCGCGATTGATAACTCTATCTATTTTTGCAAGCTCGTCCATAAGATTTTTCTTGTTATGAAGTCTGCCCGCTGTATCTATAATAAGAACGTCAGCCTTTCTACTCTTAACTGCGTTGATAGCATCGAATACAACTGATGCCGGATCAGCGCCGGCGGCCTGCTTGATTATATCAACACCGGCTCTCTCGCACCATACAGTGAGCTGCTCGGCTGCAGCAGCGCGGAATGTATCCGCAGCCGCTACAACTACTTTTTTGCCTTGGTGTTTAAGTTCTGCCGCAATTTTTCCTATGGAAGTGGTTTTTCCCACTCCATTCACTCCAATTACCAAAATAACAGAAGGCTTGGTTTCAAGTTTGAGAGGCTCGTGCTCGCCGACCAGACGTCTTAAAATGCTTATTAGCTCTTCTTTAACGTCCTCGGGCTCCTTAAGCCTGTTCTCACGAACCTGTTCTCTCAGCTCGTCGAGTATCTCCTCTGTTGTATTAACTCCGATATCAGCAGAAATCAAGAGTTCCTCAAGCTCTTCAAATAAGTCCTCGTCAATTCTGACAAATTTCTTAAAAAGCTTATCTATCTTTCCAACTATCGCGTCTTTTGTCTTAAAAAGTCCCTGTTTTAGTCTTTCAAAGAATCCCATCCAACTAACTCCTTTTGCTTTCCTTCAATCTCCGTAACGTTAAGCTCTATTGCCTGGGATATACCACGCTGAGGCATCGTTACGCCGTACAGTCTGTCACCTATCTCCATTGTACCTCTACGGTGCGTTATAAGGATGAACTGTGTATCACTGCAAAGCTTCTTAACGTATTCACCGAATCTCATTACGTTAACTTCATCAAGTGCCGCCTCTATCTCATCGAGAATACAGAACGGAGTGGGGTTAACCTTAAGAATAGCGAACAAAAGCGCTATTGCAACAAACGACTGCTCACCGCCGGAAAGGAGCGACATACTTGCAATTATCTTACCGGGAGGCGCAGCCTTAATCTCAATACCTGAGGTCAGCACATCCTCCGGATCGGTAAGTGAAAGCTCTGCGGTACCACCGCCAAACAACTCTTTGAAGGTAATGCCAAAGTTTTTATTTATGCTATTAAATGCAGTGATGAAAGTATCACGCATTTCATTCTCAATTCTCGCAATAACATCGAGTGTTTCTTCTTTGGACTTCGACAAATCGTTGAACTGGGTAACGAGATCGTCGTAACGTGTCTTAACGTTAGCGTATTCTTCAACGGCATTCGGATTGAAGCTACCTATATGACGAAGCTTGCCACGCAGCGATGTCTGAAGCGCAAATACTTCATCACGAGTTTCAGCTGTTACGGGCTCGTAATTGAGTGCCACAGCATCCTCGTAAGTGATTTCATAATCATCCCAAAGCTGTGATCCGAGTCTGTCCTGAGTATCCTTAAGCTGAGTAAGCTTATTCTCATTTCTTACGGTCGACTCTGTAAGCACCTGATGGCTTGCATTCTTTTCCTTTTGACGTTGGCGAATCTGGTTACTTTCACGTTCAAATTCGTCTGTTCCTGCCTCGACCTCACGTCTTTCAGCATTGAGCCTAGCCAGCTCTCTCTCGAGATGCTCATATTCCTGTCTATGCTCATTTTTAAGCGTATCAATATCCTTACGCTTGTCTGTGAGAGAGGTTATTTTATCCTCTTGAGCCTGTTTTTCAAGTTCAAGATCATCAAGACGCTGATCTACGGACGTAATGAGCTGATTAATACCCTCTATCTCCTTGCGAACCTCGGCGATGGAAATATTAACATCATTAGCCTTCTGAATAAACTCGTCGCGTTTTTCATCAAGCTCGCCCATTTCTGCGCTCTTCCGCTCTCTGAAGGCCTTGAGAGATTCCATTCTCTCGATTGTCGCTGAATATTCAGCGTTGATTTCTATTATCTCTTCCTCAGCCTTTTCTCTGCCGCTTATAAGTGCATCATAGTCCATTCTGAACTTAACGATTATGTCACGGTTAGCATTATACTTCGCATTTGCATTGTCAAGTGCCGCAAACTGAGATCTCGACAAGGTCAACAGAATTTCCTTATCCTGCTCTGCTGCACGATGCTTGCTCTGAGTGCTCTTAAGATTTTCCTCTACCTCGTTAAGCTCCTTTTCGGTTTTGCCGATCATAGCTGTGAGCTGTTCATCCTTTTCACGGAGCTGTGTTATCTCTGTGGTTCTCGAAAGGATGCCGCTGTCACGCTTCTGGCTACCACCGGTAAATGAACCGCCCGCGTTGATAATCTGACCGTCCAGCGTTACCATCTTTACGCGATAACCGATTTTCTTTGCCGCTACGGAAGCATTATCGATATTATCAAAAACAAGCGTTCTTAAAAGCAAATGCTCAATTACTATACGGTACTTGTCATCGGTATTAACAAGTGTATCCGCTCTGCCGACAAATCCCGGCATATTCTTTGCTGTTTTAATTTCGTCATTTTCAGTAGCCGGACGAATCGAAGTCAACGGATAAAGAGTAACTCTACCGGCACTCGCACGCTTGAGCGAAGCCATGCATGCCTTTGCAGTAGGTACATCCTCTACAACTATATTCTGCAAGCTTCCGCCAAGAGCGGTATCTATAGCAGTAATATACTTCTTATCAACGTTTATCAAGGATGATAACGGACCGTAAACCTCACCTGCATCTGAAATTCTGCCGGCATTGTACTCGCGCATTACAAATTTAACGCTCTCAACAAATCCGTCAAAATGCTCATTCATTCTTTGAAGGACGTCAGCTCTCTGCTTGGCAGTATCGCGCTGAAGCTTCAAATTATTAAGCGTGCTGATTATTTCCGCTTGCTTACCGGCAAGATTATCTATAAGCTCCTGAGAGTAGTTTATAATCTCGTCCTTTTCTGCTATCTGTTTCTTGAACCCGGAGGCGTTCTCCTCGCATTTATCTGCTTCTGCCTTGAGTTTTACGCCTTCTTCTTCATATTTTGCAATTTCAGCAATGATTTCTTCGGATTTTGATCCATCGGTAACCATTGCATTGTTCAATACGTCGATTCTTATTTTGAGATCTGTAGCATGATTTGTTTCTACAGAAATGTCATCGAGCGCACTGTTAAGCTCATTTTTAAGCTTGTCAATTCTCTGAGTAAGACTCTGTTGCTCGTTCAAATAACCGAGTCTTACGTCCATATGCTCAGCGAGCTGCGTATCAAAGCGCGCCTTCTTCTCATTATACTGAGATTTTGTTGAATTAAGCGAATATTCGCTCCTCTCGATCTCTCCTATTCTGATCTGACATGCCTCAATAAGCTCTGCTGAATGTGCAAAATTAGACTCCGCTACACGAAGTGAGTTATCAAGTGCGTGGAGCTGCTCTGTTGTTCTCTGTATAGCCTCAAGCAAATCTGCCGATTTAAGCTTATTGGACTGCGACTTGTTATAGAGAGTTTCGAGCTGTGAGTCAAGCTCTGCAATAATCTGCGTGGATATTTCAAGCTCGTGTAATGAGAGCTTCCACTGCTTTTCAGCCTCTTCAATTTCAACTCTTATCTGTTTGGTGTCATAAAGCCAAAGAGAAACGTCTGCCTTCTTTTTTTCCTCGTATATTGCAAGACCTTTTCTGGCCTTTTCAGCTTCCTTTTCAAGAGATCCTACTATATTTTCAAGCTCTGTCTTGATATCATTAATTCTATCCAAATTATCGGAAACTGTCGCAAGGTTCTTCTCAGCACTTTCTTTTCTTGCTCTGAACTTGGAAATTCCTGCAGCTTCTTCAAATATAGTTCTTCTCTCATCGCTCTTCTTTGATACGATTTCGGCAACCTTACCCTGACCTATAATTGAGTAACCCTCACGTCCTACACCGGTGTTCATAAATAGTGTATGTATATTACGAAGCAGGGTACGCTCTTTATTAATCAGATATTCACTCTCACCGGTTCTATAATATCTTCTCGTGATCGTAACCTCGTCAAAATCGACATCAAGTCTATTGACGGGATCTCTGTTATCAAAGGTTACAGATACCTCGGCAAAGCCCATAGGACGTCTGTCGTCGGTTCCGCCGAAAATAACATCGACCATTTTAGTACCACGAATATTTCTGCTGGAAAGCTCACCGAGAACCCAACGCATAGCATCGGAAATATTTGACTTTCCGCTACCGTTAGGACCAACTATTACCGTTGCTCCGGGTTGGAACGTAAGTACTGTTCTATTGGGAAAGGACTTAAATCCATGAAGCTCAAGTGATTTTAAATACATTTCCTTTTCCTTTCTTCCTTAATTTTGACTTTATAACCCGAAAGACCTTCGTCTTCCGTAAAATATACATCAGCAAATCCGTATTCGCGGATAAGCCGTAATTTATTTGTTTTTTTCTGACCAATGGCCTTTGATAGACATCCTTTGGCTACCGAAATAAGTAATATATCCTCATTATGATCCTTCACATTCCCGATCAAATCCGTTATTATATGTAGATAAAGCTCGGATTCAACCATCTCACCCAGTGCCGGGTGGTTAGGACCTGCATAGTACTTGGTAGCATCACCGAGATTGTCAGATGCGCACAAGCCTATTCTAATAACATCCACGTTATTTTCAAGAAATACTTTAAGCACTGCAGCCGATCTTATAATAGCATCCTCGAGTGTAAGCGGCTGATATTTACCGTCTTTTGACATTTCGCAAAGTTCGGTGTCATAGAAAACAACCGTTGGATATATTCTCGCCGCACTCGCACCAGATTTTACTATAAATTCAGCGGTTGCAATTTCGGTTTCTAAAGATGACTCCGGTAAACCGATCATCATTTGCCCGACAAGCTCAAATCCCAAATCGACAATTAACTTGCACGCTATTTGCTCATCGTAAGAGGTATGTCCACGCTTTGTCAATCCAAGAACCGTGTCATCATAGCTCTGCAGTCCCAATTCTATTGTCTTTACACCGTATTGCTTGAGTATTGAAAGAACCTCGACGTCTATATAGTCAGGGCGCGTAGAGCATCTTATACCGCATACTCTTCCCGAGAGCACATACTCATATGCGAGCTTTAACAACGAAATCATAAGCTCTCGCTCTATGCCCGTAAACGAGCCGCCGAAAAAGGCGATCTCTGCGGTTTTATCCTCGCTTATAGTTGCAAGCGCCGATTCTATTTCATTTCTCACATCATTTATATCGAACTTATCAACACCCGATATTGTACGTTGATTACAAAACACGCACTGATTAGGACATCCGAGATGAGGTATGAATATTGGAATATTTACGTGAGACTTCATACTATAAAATACCAAACAAGGCTAATGCATCCTTAGCCGCCTGCATTTCTGCCGCCCTTTTTGTACGTCCTTTTCCTTCTCCGACCTTATTGTTATTAATAAGAGCGATAGCAAAAAAGGTTTTCTTGTGTTCCGGTCCGCTTTCAGTTATCGCGTATTGCAGAACTGAGTCGGCGTTCTTTTCAACAAACTGCTGCAGCATGGTTTTATAATCGCTATATCCGTTTCTGATTATCGCTTCAATTTCTTTTTCAAAAAGAGAGATAATTACCATTCGGTATCTATTGCCATGGGCATTTGTCCTGTCGTCCATATAAACCGCCGCTATAAGTGCTTCGAGCGCATCAGCAAGAACCTTATCTCTCTCCCTGACATTGCTGCTCTCCTCACCGTTGCCGACGTTTAGATAGACGCCTAAATTCAGCCCTGCTGCTATTTTGGCAAGCGTTGCTTCGCAAACAATGCTCTGCCTTAACTTCGTCAGCTCACCTTCACCGCGCTTCGCAAATTTATCGAAAAGATACTCGGATATAACTATCTGCAAAACCGCATCACCCAAAAACTCAAGTGCCTCATTTGATTCTGCACGAAATCCGCGGGTCTTCATCTCATTTGTATAGGAAGAATGAGTTAATGCTGTCTGTAAGAAATCAATATCAATGAAATCATACTTTATGATGCTCATTAATTCGGTAAATTCTTTTCCGATACCCATACTTCCCCCTCAATGTATTTAGATAAATTCCGTGTATGCCTTCTCGATATCCGCAAGAAGCTTCTTTTCATCATAATCTCTTGCGAAGGTTGTAATATCTTCGTTTATGCCCGTGTCGACAAATTCAATTGTCTGACGTATTGCATTCTTAATAGCGTTGGCATCAGAAGAGCCATGCGCCTTTATAACCGGCTTGCATATACCAAGCAGCGGTGCTCCGCCATGCTCAGATGCATCGAATCTTTGCTTTAATTCCTTAACCTTAGTTTTCATAGTAAGGGCGGACACCTGAGTCGCAACATTGGTATAAAGCACTTCTTTTAGAGTCTTGAGAAGGAATTTACCCATTCCCTCCACGGTCTTCAAAAAGATATTGCCGGTAAATCCGTCAGTTACTAAAACGTCGCACACATCAAACGGCACGTCCTTGCCTTCGATATTACCCACAAAGTTCAAGCCCGAATCAGTGAGAACCTGATATGACTCGATCTGCAAGGCATTGCCTTTATTGTATTCGCCACCGTTATTGAGCTGACCTACTCTGGGTCTGTCAATACCGTATATTTTCTCCATATACTTAACGCCCATAAAAGCGAACTGAGCTATATTATCGGAAGTAACGCTGAGATTTGCACCTGAATCCATCAAAAGAACCGGGTTATTTAATGGCAGAACCGTAGCTATCGCAGGTCTGCTGATTCCGTATATTCTTTTTACTATAATTGTAGCACCGGTAAGTAAAGCGCCTGTATTACCTGCGCTTACAAATGCATCAACATCACCGCGAGCAAGTGCTCTGAGTCCGACAGTCATAGATGAAGTCTTTTTATCTCTAACAACGGAAATCGGAGAGTCCTCCATTGTTAAAACAACGTCGGTATGAATAATCTCTATACCGGCAATATCAATTTCATTTGTTACTGCTATATGAGATATAACATTCTCATCACCAACAAGCATTAATGTATGGTCTTTATACTCTTTTGCTGCAATGCTTACGCCTTTGAGTATTTCAAGCGGCGCGTTATCTCCGCTCATTGCATCAATTAATATTTTCATTGTTATTCAGAAAATCGAACTCGGTATCAATAATATGCAAGGATCTCTCTGCATAAGCCTCGTTGCGATTTTTCTTGCCTCCTTTAATTTTTTTATCAAACGGAGCTATAATTCCAAAGTTAGCATTCATAGGCTGGAAGGAATGACTTACGCCT
Organism: Eubacteriales bacterium; assembly: GCA_045576795.1. GTDB lineage: Bacteria > Bacillota > Clostridia > Oscillospirales > CAG-272 > UBA1740. Next base: position 16,180 of record JAZNHE010000123.1, read on the forward strand.
CCCTCGGATACATATGCTGCCAGAGCACCTACCTCCGTTTCCTTTGGGAAAACGATGGAATCCTTAGAGAGTGAACGCATTGCCGCATTTATGCCGGCAACAAATCCTGAAGAAGTGGATTCTACGTATCCTTCAACCCCCGTCATCTGTCCCGCAAAGAAAAGATTGGGATGTGATAACATCGAATAAACATTGCTTAATAGTCCTGGAGAATTAAGATAGGTATTTCTGTGCATAACACCGTATCTGAAGAACTCAGCATTCTCAAGTCCCGGTATAAGGCCAAACACTCTCTTCTGTGCACCAAATGTGAGATGAGTCTGGAAGCCTACTATATTGTACATAGTTCCCTCTTTGTTTTCTCGTCTGAGCTGCACGGTAGCGAATGCATCCTCGCCCGTAGATGGTACGGGAAGTCCTACAGGCTTCATCGGGCCGAATCTTAACGTGTCATAGCCTCTTGAAGCCATTACCTCGACCGGCATACATCCCTCAAAAACTGTGAGGTCCTCCTGTAATTCTTTATCGAACGCCTTAAGAGGTGCCACCTCTGCATTTATAAGAGCATCATAAAACGCCTCATACTCCGCCTCGGTCATAGGACAGTTGAGATAGTCCTCGGGATCTCCTTTACCATATCGTGAGGCAAAGAATGCCTTAGACATATCAATAGATGCGAAATCTATAATAGGTGCTGCCGCATCAAAGAAATGCAGTTCAGATCCACCTGTAATTTCAGCAATACGCTCCGCCATCGGCTCTGAGGTAAGAGGGCCTGTAGCAACAACCGTAATCTCATCAAAATCAATATCCGTAACCTCTTGATTTATAACGGTTATATTTGGATGGCTCTTTATTTTTTCAGTAATATACGCACTGAACTCTTCTCTGTTTACCGCCAATGCGCTTCCTGCCGGAACCTCTGTAGCGTATGCCGCCTCCATTATCAGCGATCCCATACGTTTCAACTCCTCTTTAAGAAGTCCAACCGCATTGTTAAGCATGTTTGAGCGCAGTGAATTCGAGCATACAAGCTCGGCAAAACCATCGCTATGATGCGCTGGTGAATGCTTGATCGGTTTCATCTCATAAAGATCAACCTTCACACCAAGCTTTGCAGCCTGCCACGCCGCCTCGCATCCGGCAAGTCCGGCGCCAATAACCTTGATTTTATTATCTGACATTATTCGATTACCGTCATTTCTTCTTCACGCTTGTAGCTGCATCCGCGCTTCTTGCATATAACGCTTTTTCTGCTCTTGCGATAGAACAATCCGCTTCCGCACTCGGGACATTTCTCCGATAACGGCATATCCCAGGTAGAAAAATCACATTCGGGATATCTTTCACAGCTATAAAACAGCGTTTTACCTTTTCCGTGTCTTGCAACTACTTTTGATGCGCATTTCGGACATGGAGCATCGAGCTCCACGATCTTTTGCTTGGTGAATTTGCAGGTCGGATAATTAATGCATGCATAGAAAGAACCGTATCTTCCGCTTCTCACTACCATTTCTCCGCCGCAAATATCACACTTAAATCCTGCAAACTCTGTTTTCTTCTCTACTGCTTCTGCAGGACGACCATCCTTATCAAGAGCCTTTGTGTTCTTGCAGGATGGGAAGTTGGGGCATGCAAGGAATTTGCCAAATCTGCCCTTCTTATATACCATTGTTGCTCCGCACATATCGCAAATAACATCACTCTCCTCTGCAGGGATAGTGAGCTTTTGACTATTTTGTGCAGACTTATTAGCTATTTCAAGCTCTTTTTCAAACTTCTTATAGAATCCGGAAATTACGCCTTCTATAGAGTTTTCATTGTTGGCAATAGAGTCAAGATTAGTCTCCATCTGTGCAGTGAACTCATAGTCGATTATTTCCGGGAAATACTCTTTTGTAAACTTTGTCGTAACCTCTCCAAGCGGTGTTCCGACCAAAAGCTTTCCGTCGCGCTTAACATAATCTCTCGATGTGATGATTGAAATTATGGGCGCATAGGTTGACGGTCTGCCAATGCCATTCTCCTCAAGGAATTTGATGAGCGATGCCTCGGTATATCTTGCAGGAGGCTCTGTAAAATGCTTCTCCTTTACGATATTCTTAACAACTAGCACCTGACCTTCTTTAACATTAGGCAGCTTTGTAAGATTTACGTTATCAGGCTCCTGATTATCCTCATCAGACTTATCCTCTACGTAAAGTGCAAGATAACCCTGCTTCTTTACAATGTATCCGCCTGTCTTAAATATATAACCGTTGTTTTCAATCTCCACTGTTACAGTGTCAAGAATTGCTGCTGCCATCTGGCTGGAAACAAATCTCTCCCAAATCAGCTTGTAAAGCTTATACTGATCGAGAGTAAGCATCTTTCGTATCTTTCTGGGAGAAATATACACGTTAGACGGACGAATTGCCTCGTGCGCATCCTGCGCATTTGAGTTACCCTTGAATACGCGCTTGCTCTTCGGCACCGATTCCTTGCCAAAATGCTCCTCTATAAATTCTATAGCGGACTGCTGTGCAACATCCGATACGCGAAGTGAATCGGTACGCATATAGGTGATTAATCCCTGTACACCGCCTAATTCCGCGCCGAGATTAAGACCGTCGTATAATTCCTGAGCAATTCGCATTATCTTCTGCGACTGGAATCCAAGTCTTTTTGAGGCCTCCTGTTGAAGTGTAGATGTGGTGAAAGGAGGGGCCGGGAGCTTATGCTTTTCAGCGTGCTTTACAGAAACAACCTTGAACTCTCCGCTCTTGATAGCGGATTCAATCTCATTGGCCTCTTTCTCGTTGGAGATTTTAACCTTACCGTTTTTATCACCGTAAAGCTTAACCGCAACGCTCTCGTTATCTCCATCAACCAGTGTGCCCTCAATAGTCCAATATTCCTGAGGAACGAAAGCTCTTATCTCTTCCTCTCGCTCTGTAACTATTCTTGCCGCGACGGACTGAACTCGTCCGCCGGAAAGACCGCTCTTTACACTCTTCCATAACAATTCGGAGAGATTAAAGCCAACAAGACGGTCAAGTATTCTTCTTGCCTGTTGAGAATCTACAAGATTCTGATCTATGGCTCTGGGATGCTTGATAGCTTCTTTAACCGCGACCTTGGTTATCTCATTGAAAGTAACTCTGCAAAGGGCATCGGCAGGTATCCCAAGCTGTGAAGCTATATGCCAGGAGATTGCCTCTCCTTCTCGATCAGGGTCCGTTGCAAGATATACCTTGGATGCCTTTTTTGCCTCTGCACGAAGCTCTTTGATAACATCTCCCTTACCGCGTATATTAATATAATGCGGTTTGAATCCGTCATCAACGTCAATTCCAAGCGTGCTCTTGGGCAAATCCCTTATGTGTCCCTTAGAGGCTATTACCTTGTAGTTTGAACCAAGATATCCTTTTATTGTGTTGGCCTTCGCCGGTGATTCAACTATAACTAAATAAGACATATATTAAAGCGGAAAAACCGCGCCTTTCATAACATATTTCGCTTAACTCTGTCACCGGGAAGCATAATAACGAACTTTCCCATCTCGAGCTTAAGCAGTAATTTCATAACTGTTCGGAGATTGCATTCTTCATCAGCGAGTGATTCAACAGAGCAATCACCTACGGCAGGTATTTTTTTATATAGCTTGAGAAGCTCACCGCTGAATTCGGGCATTGGCGGAAGTTCAGGTGCAATTGCCTGCTCCGAAATTTCTTGTGCTGCTTCTATCTTTGCTTTATCCGTGTCCTGTTTTATCCTACTCTTTGCAACAGAACGAGGGGGATTGTAAATATCATCACCCGAAGTGAGTGCCGACACCTTGAATTCTGTTAATACCTGCATCATATTGAGCTCCGGACGTGTCTTGAGCATAAAGGGGTTCAAGACTCCCGGAAATTCCTCACCGAAATCATTGATTATATCTTCTGCGCAAGTACAAAGCTTTGCGCCGTTTTTAATCAATAAATTAGTGCTTTCACTTCCCTCATTACCGACATTACCCGGAAAAGCATAAACAGTTCTCCCCTGTGCCATTGCGTGGCGTGCGGTAATCATCGAGCCGCTGTTCTCCCTTCCTTCAACAACCACGGTTGCAGAAGAAAGACCGCTGATAATCCTATTGCGCCTCGGGAAATTAAATTTATCGGGTTTTGTGCCGGGTGCGAATTCGGTAATAACGCAACCGTTCTTAACGATCTCTCTTGCAAGAGTAAGATGTACCGAAGGATAGCATACGTCGATACCGCTACCGATAACTGCTATTGTGGGCGCACCTGCTGAAATCGCTCCTGCAAGTGCAACACCGTCAATGCCTTTCGCCATACCGGATACCACAGTCGCTCCTATACATCCAAGATCGTACCCGAGTTTAAACGCATTTGTTCTTCCGTATGCTGACAATGATCTTGTTCCAACCACGGCACATCTGAAGCCCTTGTTGAAATCGAGCCATTTTCCTCGATAATAAAGAAGAACCGGAGGAGTCGGTATATATTTCAGCAATTCGGGATACGTATCATCTCCATAGGTTACAATTCCAACCCCTTTGCTCTTGCAGAAATCATATATCTCCTCTGCACGTGTCAGATCCTTATTTACAAGAGCTGAACAGTCACTTACCTTTGCGCCTACGCATAAACGAATTTCACGCTCGGATGCCATATAAATATCTTTAGCATTATCATAGCTTTCTATCAGCTTTGAAAATGTAGAGGTATCCGGAGTACATGCCAATGACAGCCATATCCAATAAATAAGATCGTTCATAATAAGCCTCTTAAAAATGATTACTTATTTTGTTCCCACATAAAAATAGCAGCAGCGACCGAAGCATTCAAGGATTCGGTTTTCTTGGAAATAGGAATATACACACTGCCGTCGCAAATAGCCGAGACCTCAACCGGTATTCCGTGTCCCTCGTTACCAATCATCACGATATCGCTTGAAGTAAGAGCGGCATCCATAAGACTTACAGCACTATCGGTAAGCTCCGCGGCAAAAACTCTGCGGGAATTATAACTTGCAGCCTCAATAAATGAACGCGTGTCCGATACAACTGTAACCTTTACCCTATATAAGCTCCCCATTGCACTTCTTACAGTTTTGGGATTGTAAATATCAGCACAATCATCACTTAAAATTATGTGGTCTGTTCCAAATGCTACAGAGCTTCTAATGACAGCGCCGAGATTAGAAGGATCCCTTACTGAATGTAAAAAGATCGCCTTTTCATCAGGCTGTAAAAAAAACTCTTCCTTATATATTATATCCATCTCACGGAAAAAGTCAAGATATTTTATTATGCTTATTACTCCTTGAGGCGATTTTTCCGTGGAAATTTTTTCAAAAACGTTGTCGGTAACCGTAACTATTCTACAATCAGCAAATTTTTCATGTCCGAAAAATTCAGACAAGCTGTCTAAGACCGCATCTTTTTTCTTTTCATTGATGACACAAAATTCAACCGGCAGACCGGCAGAAAATGCTTCTTGTGTTAATTTTATCCCCTCTGCCATAAAATAACGCTCGGTTTTTCTATTTTTCTTATCAACGAGAGATGATGCCCATTTTACAAAGCTATTGTTACGACTACTGATTATTTCTTTATCGAAGTACATATACACCCCTTGATAAATTATTGTTTAATATTTCTTTACAAAGCTAAAGAAAAATCCCGGTTGCCGCAATATCGGAAACCGGGAAATCTATTAAAGTGCAGCCTTTGCCTTCTCGCAAATTGCTGCGAAAGCTTCCTTATCAGAAACTGCGATCTCCGCAAGCATCTTACGGTTAAGATCGATACCTGCGAGCTTAAGACCGTGCATAAGTGTGGAATAGTTCATACCACATACCTTTGCCTGCGCAGAAATTCTTGTGATCCAAAGCTTACGGAAGTCTCTCTTCTTCTGCTTACGACCAACAAATGCATAGTTACCGCTCTTAAGAACGGCCTGCTTAGCCATCTTAAAGTGCTTAGACTTAGCGCCCCAATAGCCCTTAGCAGCTTTGAGTACACTCTTTCTTCTCTTACGAGTCATTAATGCGCCTTTTACTCTTGCCATTTTATCTTATCCTCCTAATCTTCTTTCGACCTTATTACTTCTGAATAAGAGTTCTGTAAGTAGGTGCGAAGCACTCACTCATGATTGCGCCCTTGCGAAGGCCTCTCTTACGCTTAGCAGTCTTAATGCCAAGGTTGTGACGATGGTTGTTGTGGTTCATCTTAACCTTGCCGCTACCGGTGAGAGAAAATCTCTTGGCAGAAGCCTTATGTGTCTTAATCTTTCCCATGTTTATACTCCTTTTTTACGGGTAATACCCAATTTTAAAACTTAATTATTTCTTATCCTGCTTCACAGGAGACAGAATAATGGACATATAGCGTCCTTCGAGAATCGGCTTCTTTTCAGCGTTACCAACGCCTGCAAGCGACTCCTGGAACTTGAGGATAACCTCACGTCCAAGATCGGTATGAGCCATTTCTCTACCCTTGAAGCGTACAACTGCCTTAACCTTGTTACCTTCGGCAAGGAATCTCTTTGCCTGGTTAACTCTGGTGTCAAAGTCATGCTGCTCAATACGGCAAGAAAGCTGAACCTCCTTGACCTTTACAATAACCTGCTTTTTCTTAGCCTCTTTTTCTCTCTTATCGCGTTCAAAACAGAACTTACCGTAATCGATCGCGCGGCATACAGGCGGTGTTGCGGTAGGTGCTATGAGTACGAGATCGACGTTATTCTCCTCTGCGTAAGCGCGAGCTTCCCCAGTCTTCATAACGCCAAGCTGTTCGTTGTTAGAGCCTATAAGTCTTACCTCAGGAACCTTAATTTCCTCGTTGATAGGCAGATCCTTGTTGTTAGTGCTAATAGCCTTGTACCTCCAAAATAAAAA
>JAZNHE010000124.1:0-30280 GCA_045576795.1 Eubacteriales bacterium
ATTTTTTATGAAGAATCGTGTGCCTAAATATTTTAAATATTTTATGTAATTTTCACAAAAAACAGCATTTTTTGAAAATAATTTTCATTTTTTGCACATTTTCCGTTTTTTGCCTATTTTTTTGAAAAAATCTTTCATTTACAGTTTATTCACATTTTGAAAAGAAGCCGAGAGAGTTGAGCGCACTTTTGTCTTGTATGGTGAGGAGCTTCTCGATTTGCTCAAAATGAGGCTCAACCGCAGATTTAGCCGTTTTTTGCCACTCATATAAATATAGCCGAGGCGCGTTTGCACATTTCCTATATAGATATAATCGGAGCGCGTTTGCACATTTACCGTCCCGTGCCTAAAAGGGGGCTTTAGATGCAAAAATATTTTGCACCGTTTTTTCGTTTCCATTGCTTATCCGCATAGCCTATGTAGAGTCGCGCAGCAGTCGGGCAGGTTTCATTATACAAAAAAAGAAAGCCGTGGGGTTGCCACAGCTTTCACAAAATCATATTTTCTTAAAATCAGCCCTCGAGCAGCTCAAGGATAGCATCCTTGGGGCGGTATCCAACTACGTTGTCCGTCACATCTCCGTCGCGTATAACAAAGAGTGCGGGAATACTTGTTATTCCAAACTGACGTGCAAGCTCGGGCTCGTCGTCAACGTTGATTTTAGCTATTACGTACTCGGGGTGCTCGTTGGCAACCTCCTCAAGAACAGGCACGAGCATTTTACACGGGCCGCACCACGTAGCGTAAAAATCAACAAGCACAGGCTTTTCGCTCTTTAATACCTTTTCCTCAAATTCTTCTTTTCCTATATGAAGTACCGACATTTTATTTATTCCTTTCTATTTATTGCTTATGCTTATAGTATAACATACAGTGGCAGTATCCCTCAAAATCGGGGTCTGCTATCTGTTCACGAAACTCCTTGCAGATGCACTTGTTTTCCTCTGTCATTTCAAATCTACACGGACAATAGCCTCCGCGCTCCTTTAACCCTTGCTTTACGGTAGCTACAATGTCCTTGTCCTCATTTAACGTGATTCTCGGCTTCATAATGCCCTCCAATTTCGTTTTGTAGTCATATTATATCACACTTTTTGCAAAATGTATGTAACTTAGTCACAAAAATAATTTTTTTCTTTACGTGGAGTCTGCGCCAAAATCTGCAAGGAGGCTCGGGGCACCTATCCTCACTTTACTCTTGCTTTTTATAAAGCGGTGTGCTATAATTTCATATATTCTATATTCCGCCAACAAAAGGGGGGCATCCCGTTGGCATAGGAGGAAAAATGACTATAAAATTATCCGTAATTCTTATCGTCGTTGTCTGTACCTTGTACAATCTGATTCTCGACGTTGTCAGATACCGCTCGGCAAATAATCCGACACCCGAAAACCTAAACGACGTATACGACTCCGAAACGTACGAAAAGTGGAAGAAATACAGTGCTGAAAACTGCAAGCTCTCGATAGCATCAACCCTCGTGACGTCATCCGTGGTAGTTATTATGCTCGCCTTTAATCTGCACAGTGCGTTTGCATCGCTATTCCCAAAGGACAGATTTATGCAGCTGCTTTCCGTAATACTGCTTGAGGCGGCAGTTGACGCCGTTGTAGGAACGGTCTTTGCTTATATATCCACAATGAAGATAGAGGAAAAATACGGCTTCAACCGTTCAAGCATCAAGACGTTTATAGCGGACAGACTCCGCGCTCTTGCACTCGGAATTATTATACCTCTCGGTATAGTGCCGTTGCTTCTTGGACTCCACACGACCATGGGTGATTGGATGATACTGATATTTGCAGTAGTGTTGTTTGTGGTTATGCTCCTCATATCCTTCCTCTACCCGATATTCAGCAGAATAGGCAACAAGTTCACTCCCCTCGTGGACGGAGAGCTGAAGGAACGCCTAATGGAGCTTTTAACAAAGCACGGCTACCGTGTTAAAGCAATTGAGGTAATGGATGCCTCGCGCAGAACTACCAAGCTGAACGCCTACTTCACCGGCTTTGGCAAGTTGAAGACTATTGTTCTATATGATAACCTTGTAAGCTCAATGGACACAGACGAGATATGCGCGGTATTTGCGCACGAGCTCGGTCACGGTCTTAATAAAGACGTTCTGAAAAATCAGGTGCTCAACTTCTTAAACCTCTTCCTTATGTCGCTTGTGGTATGGTTTGCGGTCAGAACTCCCGAATTGCACACCGAGTTTGGATTCAGCGAGGTCAACTACGGCTTTGCCTATCTGTTGACGAGCCTGGCGCTCGGCCTGCTTCAGCCGCTTACCGCCCTTGTTATAAACGCAAACAGCCGCAGAGCCGAATACCGCGCGGACAAACAGGCGGTAATTGAGGGATACGGCGACAGTCTTGTCGCGGCACTCAAAAAGCTGGCACGTGAGAATTTCTCCAACCTTGCCCCCTCGCGACTCAACGTGGTGCTTGAATACAGCCACCCTCCGATGAGCGAGAGAGTCGCGGCAGTCGCACGCGAGGTTGAAAAGCTAACAAAATAAAAACTAAGCGTGGCACAGTAATGTGCCGCGCTTTTTGATAAAAATATTGGCTAAACGACGTTTTCCCTTGTAGGTAATTAATATTAAAAGGACGAGATTTTCTCGTCCTTTTTTGATTTAGATGTGGAGCTTTTATCGCTAAAATGCTATAAATGTCAATCTTTAATTACAAAATCAATCGTAAGCCCGAGGATTATCAGTTAATCCTAGTATATAGTCCGTCGAGGTCTTATAGAACTTTGCAAGTGCGATAAGAACCTCTATCGGTATTTGTCTGTGGCCTGTTTCATACTGCGAATACGTGTTCTGTCTTATGTGCAGATATTCCGCTACCTCTTTTTGAGTCAAATCATTATCCTCTCGTAAATCCTTTATTCTCATAACATCACCTCTTATAAATAGTATAAACATTATACGTAATCTCATTTTGAGATATTGACTTTTATCTCAAATTGTGATATTATAAGTGTGCTTATAAATATTTTGGAGGTTTTTATGGCTAAGAAATTATTAATTTTCGTTATGTTGTTTTTAGTAGCAACATCGATGTCGTCTTGTAAAATCAAGAAGGCACTATGCAAGCACAGCTACGAGGAGGTTGTACACGCCCCCACTTGTAGAGAAGAAGGATATACAGAGCATACGTGTACAAAATGCGGTAAGTCCTATAATGACACAACTACTGAAAAAATCGCACACACGTATACTCCCGTAATCAATCCCCCTACTTGCACTACCGAAGGATTTACAGAGCATACGTGTACAAAATGCGGTGAGTCCTATAATGACACAGCCACCGAAAAAATCGCACACACGTATACTCCCGTAATCAATCCCCCTACTTGCACTACCGAAGGATTTACAGAGCACATCTGTTCGGTGTGCGGAGATAAGTACACAAGCGATATTGTCGCTCTAACTGCTCACAGGTTCAACGGCGGAGCTTGCACGTACTGCTCACTTGAAGAAATCAAGGATAATATTACCGCGGATACAGAATGGTTTGACGAGACCGCGCTCACATTTACGATAACTACAAAAGAGCAGCTCGCAGGCCTTGCATCCCTTGTCAATTCGGGTATGATCTCGGCAGACATGATCTTCTATCTTGAGACGGATATAGACCTCGCCTACTATGAGTGGATCCCCGTCGGAACCGAGGAGCACCCCTTCGCCGCAACCTTCAGAGGCGAGGGACACACAATTTCTTCGCTAAAGATAAATGCAGGTCAGGATTACGTCGGTCTGTTCGGCAAGGTCACAGGAACTATATCCGACTTTAATCTTGTAAACGCAACGATTTACGTAAAAGATCCTCATAATTATATCGGAACAGTGTGCGGATATTCTCAAAACTCACTGTCCGGAATTAGCGCATCGGGCTTTGTAGATGCGGAGAAATCTGCAAACGTCGGCGGTGTTGCCGGTGCTATCGCAAATATTGCAGAGGATATTCAAAGCTCGGTTGCAGTCAGAGGTGCTGACTGTGTCGGTGGCATCGCCGGCATGGCAACTCCCCAATCCGCAATCTTCTCAAAGCTCACCAACACAGGTACGGTTGAGGGCGCAACATCGGTCGGCGGTATTTTGGGTTACCTTGATGCCTCCGGTACTATCCAAACCGATTACATATCAAATACCGGTGATGTCAGCGGAAAAGCGCAGGTGGGCGGTGTTGTCGGTCATGCTAATGCAAAAGTAGGCTCCGCTGTTTACAACGCATCTGTGTGCGCAAATATCACCGGTGACTACTACGTCGGCGGTGTTATCGGAAGAACAGAGTCTATCTCCGTCAAAGAATGTACAAACGACGGCTCTACCGTTACTGCAATCTCATACTTTACCAATGAAACAAGCTTCTATGCATGGCTCGGCGGATACGTAGGTTCAGGCTACGAAGTAACAGACTGTATCAACAATGCAACTATCGTGTACAACTCTAGAGGAAGCTACGTCGGCGGTGTCGCAGGTTATCTCTCCTATGGGATCAGTAATTGTGAGAACACTGTAAGTATATCGGCACATAACAACGTCGGCGGCGTTGTCGGATATCTGAACGCAAGTGGCAATGCTAATATTAATAAGCTAAAGAACAGTGGCGCGGTAATCGGCAATGAGTGTGTCGGCGGAATAATAGGAGGCTGCAGCTCTACTACCGACTTTACCCTCTCTGTTCTTGAGAATACAGGAAGTGTTACCGCTACCGGCTTTAAGGTGGGCGGCATAGTAGGTAACTTAAACTGCGGAAGCAAAGCCGTTACCGCAGCAGACCTCATCAACACCGGAAACGTCCTTGCAGAAAAATATGAGGTAGGCGGTATCTTCGGATATGCAAATGCAAGCCAGGCAAATTCTATTATAAAGCACTGCACATCCACTGCAAGCATCACCGGAGCGGAAACGGTCGGCGGTCTTATCGGAAGAACAAATATAGCAATTAAAGATTGCTCAAATGAAGGCTCTACTGTAACCGCTACAAATTGGCATACCAATGGTGGCACAGACTACGTGTGGCTCGGTGGATACGTGGGAGACGGATACAAGGTCACCGGTTGTACCAACAATTCTGATATCACATACGCCGGAACGGGTATATACGTGGGCGGTATCATTGGATATGCAACAGGAGAAATACAGGATTGTAGCAATAGCGGCAATATAAGCAGCAATACTTCTCACATCGGTGGTATCGCAGGACGTGTTCAATCAAGCGTAGCCCTTACTTTCAAGAATCTTAAAAACACCGGTGATATTTCAGGAAAACAAAGAGTTGGCGGAATAATTGGCCATCTTATCCAGGAAACGGGTGCGAAGGGTGCTTGGATATTAGATGCGCTTAAAGGGCAGTACTATAGTAAATACTATTATTATCACATGTACAAAACAGAAACAAAAATAGATAATGTCACAAACCTTGGTAACGTTTCCGCATCTGACGAATGGGGATATGCCGGTGGAATTATAGGATTAGTTCAAACATCATCTTCTTATTACACAGGTAAAAACTACTGTCACTCTTCTAACGGCGGGTGTGACCACATCGGTTGCTTCACCATATCAGCAAGCAATCTGACAAACATGGGAATGGTATCCGCTAAAGCTAATGTCGGTGAGCTAATCGGTAAACACTACTCCGACGGTGAACACGGAGTAGCTTCATCGGTAACTACTTACACCGTCACAGGATCCGTAACCCTTAACGGTGAAGTTGTAGAGGGCAGCTACGACGTTGGATCTAACACCAACCTCTCCCTCTCAAACAGAGAAATATATGTTCCTGAGGTTGAAGCTCCCGAGGAAGCTCCCGAAGGAACTACCGAAGGAACTACCGAAGGAACTACCGAAGGTGAATAAAAACTACGACTCGCTCGGTCTTTATGACTTGAGCGAGTCGCTCTTTATAGGTTAAATGAGTTACCATTATATTTTAGCATCGGAATATTTCCTGTATATTAGACTCATACAAAAAAGAAAAACACCACGCAAGGTGGTGTTATCTAACTATAATCAAATTTTATCGGATATTTCAGGGATATGCTGCTCGGGGTAGCTTTCTGCCATTTGTTCCGCTTAAATACTAATTTGAGCCAACATCTCCTCGCGACGCAGATACCGCAAGCGGTATGCGAACCTCCCATTCGCTCTAAGAACGGGACTCCGCTCCCTTAGGTACGAAAAAGAAAAACACCACGCAAGGTGGTGTTTTTCTTTTTTGGTGCACCTTCAGGGATTCGAACCCGGGACCCACTGATTAAGAGTCAGTTGCTCTACCAACTGAGCTAAAGATGCATCACTTTTTTCTCGCCTCTCTTACAAGGCGTTAATGATTATAGCACAGGGAATTTCATTTTTCAATACGTTTAATAGAAAAGGGCAATTTTTGCAATGCGCCCCTCTCCGCTATACAAGAGCAAAAAGAGTGCAGATTATCGCAACCGGGCTGATAAGCTACACTCTTATTATTTATGACCTTCGATGATTTATGCTTTGTGATGATTTATGACCTTCGATGATTTATGCTTTGTGATAATTTATGCCATGCGAGGATTCATTTTCTTTGATGATTTATGCCCTGCGAGGATGTATGCTCTGCGAGGATTTATGCCCTGTGAGGACTCATTCTCTTCGATGATTTATGCCCTGCGAGGATTTATACTCTGTGAGGTGGGTACAACTGCAAAAGACTCCCGGCGTCAAAAGAGCTCCGATACCATCCACTATCCCTATTTACCCGAAAAACCTCACACGGCTATGCGACTTGTAGGTAAATGACAGCAGCTTATACACGAGCATAAGAATCGCTGATGCGAGGGTTATTCCTACAAAATACAGTATCATCATCGGCACACCGTGGAACTGACTGAACCACTCCGTCATAACGGGAACCTCATACTGCAGTGCGGGATTGATGTAGAACATATTAAACTCGTCGTATTTTCCCGTATTCAAAAGATAGGGGTGCATATATTTATTGAGCAGCGCGGCGATGATGAACATCACCGCAAAAACCGTCTCGGACTTGATAAACAATCTGACCCCTGCCCTGCCCCTGTAATATGCGACAGTGACTATCGCGGCTATAATCTGTATACCGTGATGCACCATACTGTGCAAGCTTGAAAACACGCTTTCATTAAATACTGTCGTTGGAACAAGATACACCGCCACGCCACCGATAAGACAGACCGTCATAATGTATCCTGCGGAAAAGTCGCGCATCGGGGTATCTCTCATAAGAGCGAGAAACGGAAGAACGTACAAGGGTGTCGAGCAGAGCTGGAACGGAAATGCCGACCAGTTATATTTATATACTATCTCACCGTCTACAATACTCATCGGGAATATTATCTGCTTGTAAAGCTCACCGAGGAGCATAACTCCCCACAGTGCAAAAATAACTGCCCTGAATACTCTGTCGTCATCAGTGTATCTCACGACAATCACAAGAGCAAAAGTCACAAGAACCACAAAAAAACAGGAAATAATATGAAGTTGTCCACCTGCTTCGGGTATTTCAGCCTCACGCTGATTAAATTCCACAAGCCTTTCTAAAATTCTCATTTATTACTCCGTTATAACTGTTCAGTAAGTAACCGTTCCGTCAGAATAAAGAACCGCCTTACTGCATACTCATCATTTTATAATTTTCGCATAAAAAACACATTTATGCCGCAAACCGTCAAAGGATAAAAAATCCACACGGACTCACCGCGGCGGCAGTATTTTCCAAAACTGTGCGCTGAAAAACATTTTATCACTTTTATATACGTAAAGCAAGCATTTTAAGGTTTATTTAAGAATTATTAACATTTATCCAAAAAAATAAAGTACACGTGTGTGCATAAGCATAAATACACGTGTACTTTACCCATATTATTTACGTTTTCTCGGTTGCTTTACCGAGGCGATAGTTAAAATTCTGTTACACGCTCACGGCCCTCGAGCCATGCAAGCATATTATTAACAAGAAGATTCCAGGACTGGAAAGACTGATTGAACACGCCCACACCTGTATCGGGATGGTAATACTCGTGCATCTCGCCACAGCCCTCGATGTCCTTACCGAACATTCTAACCGTTCTCTCGGCAAGCTCACGCGCCTCATCCACGTATCCGTAGTCGAGGAGAGCCTTCCAGCACATATAATTGGCGTTGCCCCAGATAGGACCGAGCCAACAGGACGGGTTGCCGGACTCCCATACCACGTACATTTTCTCAAGCTTTGAGAGTGAGCGAATACCGTTATTTGACCAGAAGGTCTTTTCATTGAGCATGTTTTCGCGCACCATACGCTCCGCCTGCTCGGGTGTGGCAATTCCCGCCCACATAGCGAGAAATCCCGACCACTCGTCAATTCTCATAATAAGCGAGCTCCAATGACGAGGCTTGCCGCTGTGGAGCCACTCATTCGGGTCGACGGGAATCAAATTTACATCAGCGGAATAATACATACCGCACTTGTCATCCCACAGATGCTCGCGGATAAGGGCGCAGAGCTCATCTGCATCCGCCTTGTACGTATCTGCGCGTTTATCGTCGCCAAGCGCACGGAACACATACTCTGCGGCAAGGAATTCCTTGTACATAAGGCAGTTTAAGTATATCGATGCGGTAGAGCCGAACGGTCTGTAGAATATACACGGGTCGTTGTCAACGCCTATCGCCGTGTCATCAAGGAAGACATAAAGTCCCGTTTCCGCGTGGCGATACTCTCTCTTGTAGCACTCAAGGAAGCGTTCAATGGCGTCAGCCTCGCCCTCACCGAGCCAGGACACGTCATCACCCGTAACCTTAAGTATAAATGCCAGGTGCTGAAGAAGACAGGGCTTGTGCATATTTTTGCTATTCTCGAGGAAGTGCACCTTCTGATCGGATGCGGCAAGAATAGGCATCATACCGTTACTGTCGGTGTGCTCAAGGAAGTTAAGAATGCATCCTCTCTCATACTCAACAAAATCCTCACCCGTCTCACCGTTGTCGAGAATTATCTGACGGATGGCAACGTCTGTGAGCCAGGAATCCCAGTCCCAGAGCTGTGTGTCATAGGCAGCACCGGGAACGATGAATGGGTGGCCTAAGAGCCCCTCAGCCTCTCTCGTTATCTTCTTATACGCCCCTTTGGAATACTCTTTTATAAGTCTTGAATACTTTTCCATTTTTTCTCCAAATTATTACATTAGTACTGTTTTTATAATTTTAAGTTTACATAAAGTCGTATCAGCTATGTGAAAATCCGTAGCTATTAACCACACCGTCAACCATCATACCCTCTTGACAGAGAGGACACTTATGGGCAGGGGTACAGAAATAGCCATCAAGGTCGTTGGCATCAAATATTGAGTGGACAGGTACGTCCGAGCATGACTCAACCGCGGAATAGATAGATGCTATTCCGGCAACAGATCCGCCGTAATACTTAATAGCCTCCATAGCCACGCTCGTCGTTCTGCCCGTAGCAACCGATGAGGTAAGGATGAGCACGTTCTTGCCCCTTATCATAGCCGCGGTATTATCACGGAAGATAAAGCGACCGGCAGACACCTTCTCGGGTGTGAGTATGTATATGGTCTGGTGTGCATTGAGATTCATATATCCGGCAGACGTAAGACGCTCTGCCATACAGGTGCCAATTACCTGCATCTCATCAAGGCAAAGAATAGTATCGATAACGGTATTGGTGCTGTAATGTGAAACAAGCTCCTCTGCAACCGCACGCGCCTCGGAGAGTCTGGTCTTCTGAAGAGTAACGTCAATGTAGTAATTCATATGACTGTTAGTCTTCATAAAGTGGCCCTTGGTCACACGTAAATAGAGGTTATTTCCCTTGGTTCTTATTTTGTAAGAATTTTCAACAGGCATCGTAATTCTCCTTTTTAGGTTATCCTGTGTCACAGGTGACACACGGCGAATTTATTTCATATATTTCTTTCTGTTCTCCGCAAGAATTCTGTCACGCTCCATAGACTTGATACGTCTGAAGCCCTCAAGCGTACACATCCAGGTCCTCTCGGGATTGCTTGAACGGTAGTTGTGAGATTCAGCACCGCGATAGCTCCAGGAGAGAATGGTCCTTGCTCCTGCATCATACGCACCCTCGATAGCATCAATTATCTCATCCTCTCTGCCACGGGGAGCTCTGTATCCCTGAATCCAGATGTTATGGTCCTTACCGTACTTCTCCACCTTATCAAGACAGTGCTTGGTGGCATTGTAGCAATATTCGTAGGGGCTGGTAACCTCCTTGTTGTTATACCAATAGGGGTCTGTGCCTATGTTATCTATGTACGGCATAGCACAAACGGAATCAATGTCAAAGTTAAGGAGCTTCTCCTTCTCTGTCTGCTTTGTCATACCTGAAAGCTGGAATGGCATAAGGCAGATCACGTTCTTTGCGCCGAGCGAATTTGCGTAAGAGGAAATATAGTTGTGCATATCAATGAGCGTATCGTTTCTGAACTGTGAAACGTCCTTATCCATAACGACAGGCATCTTCTTGCCGAATCTCTCCTCGAACAGCTTCTGACAGGTGGGACACGTACAACAGGAGTAGTAATCATCAGTGCCGGGAATAAGCTCATGAGGAATAAGGGGCTCATCCCAGAATATAGTCTTGCCTCCCAGCTCTACAGCCATGTCTATCCAATCCTTAACGAACTGACGGTATGCAGGCGAGTTAAGGCATATCTGATACGGATGCATAATGCCGTCACCGTAATAGCTGTGTGCCTCGGGATGATAAGCAAGGAAGTGTCCCTTGTCACCGGGCGCACCGCTGATGCCCCAGTTGTCTACCCATACCTCAAGGCCCTCCGCCTCGGTAGCCTTAAAGATATCTCTCACTACCTCGGAGCTACGCTCCATATCGTTGTGTGTGAGCATATGTACAACTATATCCAGGTTAGACCTTGCCATGTCCTTCATATCTGCTATAGCGTGGCTGAGCATACGGTTGCCGTAGTAAGCCGCGCCTGTCTTTAGTTTTCTGAATTCTGCCATTTTGGTTACCTCCGGGTTTAATTTTGTAATTTGTGTTATTGCCGGGTATCTGTTTCTTGTTGCTTTGTTTCTGTGTAGCTGTGGTTAATCCGTCCCGTACTCGTCGAGCACACACTTGAGCCTCGAGGGGTAATCCGTCATTATTCCGTCCGCGCCAAGCTCTATAAGCTCACGCATCTCGCCCTCGTCGTTTATCGTCCAGTACATAACCGCGATATTCCTCTTGTGCGCATTCTCTACAATACGAGAGGTCGCAAGGCTGATGCCGTACTCATCCGTGGGCAATGGCAACGATACAACACTGTCGGTGTATAGCGAATTGAGTCCGAGGTGTGAGAGCGCGTAATACTTCACAATGCCCGCAATTCCCGGAGCGTACATAAAGGACTCCGGCACCTCTTTCTTTCTCTGCCAGCTCGCAAACTCCTTGATTACTTCCGTATGGAAGCTCGCAAACACGACACGATCATAGGCATCATACTTCTCGACAAGCCTTCTCGTTTCCTTTGCCGCCGCTATTCCGAGCTCTCCCTCCTGCTTAATCTCAACGCTGATGAGGTTGTCGGGAAATGCGAGGAGCAGCTCCTCAAAGGTCGTGGCGAGAAATATCTCCTCGTCACGGGGAATCACGCCCTCGGGATAGATGACGTCTGTCGGATACACGTTGACACCGTCGATATTAAAATGCTCACGCTCCCCTGCAAGCACGGTGTTCTCCGTCGGATTAGAGTATCCGAAATCCACCCGCTGTGCGATAAGGTCGCTGTAATTCCATTCTGATGCAAGTCCGGTGACGTTAGTGGTAGCATCAAGAAGCTGATTGTGCAAGAGAATCAGCACGCCGTCCTTCGTCAGATTGACGTCGGTTTCCATAATAACATCCTCGTCGATGCTGTAAGCGTTGTAAAACGCCTCGAGAGTATTCTGCGGAAATTCTCCGCCTCCGCCTCGGTGCGCAACGATATTCGGCTTGCCGTCGCCCTTAAGGAACGGATTATCGCACGGATAATTCGTCGGCATAGGCAAAAGCACGAGGGCAAGATACGCCCCGACAAAAGCCAGAAATAACACGGTTGCTATTATTCTTTTTTTACTTCCTATCATAAAAATCCTTTCAGGATAGCCAATACCTGCCCGAAGCGAGCATACAAGCATAAGGTGATAGCCTTACGTCGATGTTGTCGCATACCGCTCGGTGAGGTGCTGACCGTCACGCCACTATTCTAACACAAAGCCTTATGCTTTGCAATAGATTGCTGTAAAAATCAATTATATATTTAATAACCGACAAAAAACTCAAATATTGGTTTAAGTTACGGTGCTCAACTCTCGGGCTTAACGTCTATCTGCACGCACCTCATAGCGTCAAGTGCCGCTATGTGACTCTCGGGAGTTACGCCCGCACAGTATGCTCCGTCAACCTTAATATCGCACTCGGGAAATGCCGCCTTGAGTATCATGGCGTTTGATATAACGCATATATCGGTACACAGTCCGCACAGCTCTATTTCATCTATGTCTCCGCCGAGTCCTCTTATGACATCGGGCAAATCCGTGCTTCCAAACGTTATTTTATCAACCACGGTATCCGCGTAAGGCTTCAGCTCGTCGCAAATTTCAAAGCCGCGAGTCCCCTTTATACAGTGCTTAACGGGTAGGTATCTTCCCTCTCGCGTATCAAGATAATCTTCCCCGTGCGTATCTCTTGTAAAGATAACCGCACCGTCATATCCTCTGACCTTTTCCACAACTCTGTCTACTATCGCCTCGGCATAGGGTGTACCAAGACTGCCGTTGATAAAATCCACCTGCATATCTACTACAATAAGTACCTTCATAATTTTCTCCTCTTAATTCAGGACACCGCGGTGACGGTCGATAATACACTCCGTACC
This sequence comes from Eubacteriales bacterium, assembly GCA_045576795.1. Lineage (GTDB taxonomy): Bacteria > Bacillota > Clostridia > Oscillospirales > CAG-272 > UBA1740. Next base: position 12,911 of record JAZNHE010000124.1, read on the forward strand.
GCCTACGGTTATATTCTTCCGTCAAGGCAGCGCGGTGACGGTCGATAATGTATGCCGCGCCACATCCGATTGTATTTTCCGGTTAAGGAAATGCGGTAACGGTTAGCCGATATCAACCTAAAGAAAACACGCTTTGTATCGGTTTACTTCATTCTAACATATATTATTTCAAAAATCCACAGTTAAAATAAAAAAAATTAAGTTTTTTCGCACCCTGCTATTGACAAAGCAAGGGATATATGATAAAATAACAAGTGATATATAACACTTGATATATAAAGGAGAAGCATTATGCCGCCAAAGGTGAAAATTACTAAAGATGACATAATAAGAGCTACTCTCGACGTCGTAAGAGATAGTGGGCGCGAGGGAATAAACACACGCAAAATTGCCGCCTATCTGGGCTGCTCTACCCAGCCTCTGTTCTCCAACTTTCAATCAATGGAGGAATTGGAGAATGAGGTAATCACAGCCGCATACCATATATACCTATCCTATCTCAAAAAAGAGGCGGAGAGCGGAAAATACCCCGAATATAAATCGTTTGGTATGGCTTACATCCGCTTTGCCATGGAAGAGCGAGAACTGTTCAAGCTTTTGTTTATGCGTGACAGAAACGGAGAGGAGCTAAACGCCACTCCCGACTTTAATGCCTCGGTCGATTTGATTATGAATACAAACGGAATAACAAGGGAGCGTGCCACACGGATGCACCTTGAGATGTGGAGCACCGTACACGGTATCGCTACAATGATAGCCACGTCATTCCTCACACTTGATTGGGAGCTAATCAGCGATATGATCTCTGACGTGTATCACGGAACACTTGCAAGACATCTGTCGGAGGAAAATAAATGACCGCTATACAAATAGAAAATCTTACAAAAAAATACCGCGACATACTTGCTGTCGACTCACTCTCCTTATCAATAGACGAGGGAGAGCTAATATCCCTGCTCGGTGTAAACGGAGCAGGCAAAACCACCACGATTAAAATGCTGTCCTGTCTGACCGAGCCGACGGAGGGAGATGCCTACCTGCTTGGCAAAAGCATACGCCGTGAGGCGGAGGAGGTAAAGGCACTGATTTCCGTATCACCGCAGGAGACCGCGATAGCACAGGGCCTTACCGTGAGAGAAAATCTTGAGCTTATATGCGGAGCTCACGGCTTCACACGGGAGAAGAGAACTGCCGAAATTGAGAGAATTACAAGCATGCTCGGACTTGATAACGTGATGGGGCGACGGGCAGGAAAGCTCTCGGGAGGTTGGCAACGCCGCCTCAGTATTGCGATGGCTCTTATCAGCAATCCAAAGATACTGTTTCTTGACGAGCCTACACTCGGTCTTGACGTCATCGCAAGGAGCGAATTATGGGACATTATACGCGCCCTCAAGGGTAAGGTCACAATTATTCTGACGACTCATTATATGGAGGAGGCGGAGGCTCTGTCCGACCGCATCGCCATTATGAAGGACTCAAGGCTCCTGACTGTGGACACCGCCGATAATATAAAACGCTCCGTGGGAGCGGAGAAATTCGAGGATGCCTTTATCCGTATTGTAAGGGGGGTGTCGGAATGAAAACCTTAGCCTTTGCAAACAGAAACACAAAGGAAATTGTACGCGACCCGTTGACTCTCATCTTTGGATTAGGCTTTCCTCTTTCGCTTATTCTTTTATTAAGTGCGATACAGAGGAGTATACCTGTGCCGCTTTTTGAAATAGAGCATCTGACTCCGGGAATTGCGGTATTCGGACTCTCGTTTATGACTCTGTTCTCTGCTACGCTCATCTCAAAGGACAGAGGCACCTCACTGCTTCAAAGATTATACACCACCCCGATGAAGCCGATAGATTTCATCCTCGGCTATACCCTGCCCATTATTCCCGTAGCACTTGCGCAAAGTATAATCTGCTACGCCGCCGCAATCATTCTCGGGCTCGATGTAACTGTAAATATTCTATTATCCATACTGTTTATAATACCGATATCAGTCCTCTATATTGCACTCGGTCTGCTATTCGGAAGTATTCTCTCGGATAAGCAGGTAGGTGGAATATGCGGCGCCCTGCTCACCAACCTGTCCGCGTGGCTATCGGGAATCTGGTTTGACCTCGAGCTCGTCGGCGGTGCTTTCAAGGGAATTGCCAATCTATTGCCGTTTGTTCACGCGGTGGAGCTTGAGCGCTCGATACTGCGCGGCGATATGAGCGGAATATTTCCGCATCTGTGGTGGGTGATAGGTTATGCACTTGTCTTGCTGACGGTGGCAGTGCTTCTATTTTTAAGACAGATGAAAAAACAATAAAAAGATGCGAAAGCGCTGCTCCAAGGAGAACCCTTTGAGCTCTGCCATCAGCAGAAAAAGGACGAGGAATTACCACAATTCCTCGTCCTTTTATAATTTAATCAAATAATTTCAGTAGCGCATTATTTCTTGTTCTCTAAATCAAGTTTGGAAAACAAAGCAAAGAGGTAGCACCTTAGAACACACTGTAAAAAGCTTGTAAATTCGTGCAAAATGACAACTTTTATTTCCAAATTTGCATTATTCCGAATAATTCGCTTCCATAGTCAAGAACTCTTGCTTATTCTTCATAATAAATCCGCGGACACCTACAAGATAGTAAATCGAGCCGGCAACACCGACTACGCCGCCTACGACCACGTTATACACAAGAGTGATAATTCCGCTCACGATAGGCTCGTATGTCTTTACTATGCCGCAGGGGTTTTCTAAAATTTTCTTACTGTTATTAAGGTCTGTAACGGCAGATATTATATTCAACACGGCAATAACAAGCGTGAAATATGCACCGCACACTCCCAAAATAACCTGCACGCCGGCAACGATAAACCATATAATAGCGTTGAGTCTAAGACGTGATGAAAGCGATGCAAGGAGCTGCTGCCCCTCATTTCTCCTTGTAAAATCGGGGATATGCACGTATTCGCCACTGCCCTCAGGCTCTGTGTTGACCGTGCTTTCGCCCGTATCTTCTCCGCTCCTGTAATCCACTACGACCTTGCCACAGTTGTAACAGAATTTGGCATCGTCGGAAATCTGTGTTCCGCAATAGCAGCAGAATTTCATTATTACTTCTCCTTATAGATTATATTTAAGCGTCACAATCGAATTAAAAGCCACGGTCCATGGCGAGCCGTGGCATAGTGAATATTATGCAAATGTATATTCAGGAAGATTAACGACGGTTGTGCCGAAATTACTGCACACTACTGTAATCAGAAGATTGTCTTTTCTCTGCGTAGCGCCAAAAGCTACAAGCTTGCCGTCACAGAACGCTATCTCATAGAAAACTACGACGTCATCGGACATATAAGTGTAGCTATAAGAATTGTTTTCCTCATTATATACGAGACTATCGTATATTTCGGTTAAATCCACTTCTTCAGTAGAAAACGTCACTGCAAGAGTTAATTCCGGCATGCCTTCAGTCTCTGATGCTACGTAATCACCTGTATCCGTCTTGATTATAACATATATCTTATCGTCTACTGTTGTAAAATAGTTTTCACTTTCACTCCAGGTATCGTCAGCATTTAACGTATGTCTGACTACGCGCTGTGAGTCCGAGGTAATCATCATTGCGATACGCTCGGTTGCCAGTATCTCTGCATCGACATCATCGCTTACAAAGTAATAGCTGTTTGATGATGTAAAATTAGTACATCTGACAGCCGCAAGCCGGTATCTGATGCAAATTACCGATGGGCATCACACGAGTCGGGGTGACGTTATCGGCAAAAGGATGCACAATCAAACGGATGTCAACAAAAGACGTAATGCATATCATATCATTAACGGTAAATATTAAACGAGCATAATTTAATCAACGTATTGACAAACCTAAATATGCTGTGATATACTCAAATCAAAACCAAACTTACGCGACAAGAGGTTAAAAATATGACTTTCTGTGAAGAATTGTATTTTGAAATTACTTTATCGGGCCCGAAATCAAGCATTAAAAAGTTCGTATCGTTTCTTAAATCGGGAGAGCTTGATGACTTCTTTGAGATAAGCTCTGACTATATAAGCTATGATGATGAATATGCAGATGCTGCAGATAATGCTGAAACAACCATCGTTTTCACAAATGACGACATGGGAACGGAGATAGACGAATTTGATTCCGACGAGTTTCTCGAGGTATTCTGCCGCGCGGCAAAGGACCTCTACGTAAACGGCAGACTGTACGATGCTGACGACGAGGAATACGAGTTTACAAGTGCCGTCGGTGACTCCTATTACGTAAATGCAAAAAGAAACAAGCGCTTCAATGACGAGCTTGACGAGAAGGCGTATGAGGAGGATATGTACGAGGATTAATTTCCCGTATTAAGATAAAGAGCAGGAGTATCGCTACTCCTGCTCTCTCTTTTTTTGTATAGATACAGAGGTTATCTCATCCTCGCTCACAAGTCCTCGGGGACTCTTACCGCGATTATCTCAAGCTCGCCCGATACGGTAATCTCGCCTGTGTCCGCAGGAATGAAGAAGGTATCTCCTCTTACAATTTTCTCGCCCTCGATTTCACCGCATCCCGAAACACAAGTTATGGACAAAAACGAGGATTTATCTACATTAAACGTTTGTTTTGACAACTTAAGTTTATATTTTGAGGTTTCAAAGTACTCGCACTTGCCTATTACGGCGTCATCCTCGGTGTCGAATTCTTGTTGAACGTACGGAGTCAAGGAGGATACCTTCATCGCCTTGTCAACGTGTAATTCTCTCAGATTTCCATCCTTGTCGCGACGCATATAATCGTACAGTCTGTAAGTAAGAGTGCTGTTCTGCTGTATCTCAAAAATGACGACGCCCTCGCCTATGGCGTGGATGGTTCCCGATGGGATAAAGTAAACGTCGCCCGCCTTAACCTCCTTAAAGGAGAGGAGCTCCTCTACGCTGCCGTCAGCAACCGCGCTCGCAAATTCGTCCTTGCCACACTCACTGTTAAGTCCCATATAGAGTCCTGCGCCCTCATCTGCCTCGACCACGTACCACATCTCCGTCTTGCCGAACTGTCCCTCGTTTGCAAGTGCGTAATCATCGGAGGGGTGCACCTGTACAGACAGCTTCTCTCTGGCGTCGATAAACTTGGTTAAGACGGGGAAAAACGGGAATTTATCACACGCCCAGCCCCACGCAGCTCTCGGGAACGCCTCCGACATCACTCTTCCGTCGGAAATTGTCGCCTCGCCTCCGTTTGTGAAGGAAAGCTCCCAGCTCTCTGCTATTCTATCCTTGGAGGACGTCTTTCCAAAATTGCGGAGCTTGTTGCCGCCCCAGAGATTGTCCTTGACGGCAGGAGTCAATTTATATATTTTCTGCATATCGCACCTCGCTTTTTTTATTTATTCTACCACCTTTTGCCAAGGAAGTCAAGCGAGTGAGGTGCCTCGAAGAAAAAATATCTATTTTATTTAGAAAAGTATTTATTTTTTGATTCGGTTGTGATATAATTGTATAATAGCGATATTCTCGGGGTTTTTGCAGTGCGATAATCCCGACGGAAAGGATAAAGTATGAAAAGAAAGAACACGTCTCCCGAGACAAGCTGCCGCCTTAACCGTGTCGGCGGACAAGCGGTGCTCGAGGGTGTTATGATGAAGGCGGGCAACAGGACCGTCACAACGTGCCGCAAGGACGACGGAAGCATTGCGGTATATGATGACAGCTTCGTTTCAGTCAGAAAGAAACATAAAATACTTAATCTGCCGATTTTAAGAGGTGTTGTAAACTTTATCGAGATGATGAAGCTCAGTATGAAAACTCTTAACGCCTCGGCTGATGCACTCGGAATAGAGGAAGAGGAAGGAAAGTTTGAAAAATGGTGTAAAAAGCACCTGGGAGCAAAAAGCACCGACGTTATTATGGCTATATCCCTGATACTCGGACTTGCGCTCTCAGTTCTGCTATTTATCTATCTTCCGACAGCGAGCGCAGACGGAATTAACTGGCTGTGGGTGAATGCATTCCGCCTCACCCCCCTCTCACCTACCGTGATAGCGATAATCGAGGGCTTTATGAAGGTGGTTATTTTTATCGCGTATCTTGTACTCGTGTCGCTGATGAAGGACATAAAGCGCACGTTTATGTATCACGGTGCGGAGCATAAGACCATCGCTTGCTTTGAAGCAGGTGAGGAGCTCACTCCCGAAAACGCAATGAAGCACAAGCGCTTCCACCCCCGTTGCGGCACAAGCTTTATGTTCCTTATGATTGCAATCGGCATAATAATCGGTATATTTGTAAGACACGCTCTGCCGCCCGAGGAGGCATTTGCATACAGTTGGCTCTACACGCTCACCGTATCGGGAACAAAAATTCTTCTCCTGCCTCTCACTATGGGAATAGGCTACGAGATACTGATGCTTGCAGGCAAGCACGATAACGTACTGACAAGAATAATATCCGCACCCGGTCTCTGGGTACAGAGAATAACCACAAAGGAGCCTACTGCGGATATGCTCGAAATAGCAATAATATCTACAAAATGCGCACTGCGTGACGACTTCCCCGAATATATGGAATTCTGGGAGGAAAGAAGCTGGGAGACAAAGCCCGAGACCGATGCTCAGGACACCGCTGACTCTGTATCAGCCGACGCGGCAGCAGAGCCCGTAGCCGAAGCCGAGAATACGGCTGACTCCGTAACAGTGACGGCAACCGACTCCGAGCCCACAGAGAACAAAGAGGGTGCATAATGATACTCAAGGAAGCCATAGCTTACCTCTCCGACGCAGGCATAGACTCCGCTGACTACGATGCGCGCGAGCTTTTCAGAAGCTTTGGCGGATTTGACAGACACGAGCTCATTTTGGCAAACACCGAGTCGAATAGCAGAGAGCTGCTCGAGGCGATAGAACGCAGACACGCGCACGAGCCGTTGCAGTATATTCTCGGGAGCTGCGGCTTCTACCGTGAGGTATATGAGGTCACTCCCGACTGCCTTATACCGAGATATGACACAGAAATCCTCGTAGACTATGCGGTAAGGTCAATACCCGACGGTGAAAATCTTGCCGACGTCTGCTGTGGAAGCGGCTGTATAGGTATATCCGTGTTGAAAAACAGCGGCGCGGCATCCTGTCTGTCCATTGACATCTCGGAGGGTGCTATTGAATTGACGAGGAGAAACGCCGAGAAAAACGGTGTGTCTGACAGACTGACGACGCTTAACGACGACGTTTTGCGAGATGGCTTTGCCCTCGGAGAAAAATTCTACGCCATTCTCTCAAATCCCCCGTACATTCCGAAATCGGTATATGAGGGACTCGAGGACGAGATATTCCACGAGCCGAGACTCGCCTTTGTCGGAGGAGATGACGGAGAGACGTTCTACAAGGTGCTCACTCCGATATTTCTGGATGCCCTTAAGGATGGCGGATTTATTGCCTTTGAAATCGGGTATGACCAGGCAGAGCTTTTACGCGGCTTGGCAGATAAATACGGCGTAACATGTGAAATAATAAAGGATTACTCTCAAAACGACAGGGTAGCCGTGCTGAAAAAATGACACCTCACAGGGATATTGTGCATAAGATATCCTGAGGTGATGTAATGTGAAATACAATGTTGCACTGCTGTACGGCGGTGCAAGTGCCGAGCATAACGTTTCCGTTATGGGCAAGGAATATATGAGCCGACTCATAGAGGAGTCGGGACATCGAGCAATATCGGTATACGTAGACAAGGGCGGATGCTGGAATATCGACGGCGCACCCGTATATCCCGTAAGAAACGGAGATTTATGCGGAATGATATGCGGAGGCGAATTTATAAAAACAGACGTCGCCATACCCCTCTTACACGGTGAGGGCGGTGAGAGTGGCGAGGTACAAGGCGCACTTATATGCGCAGGTATTCCGTACGTTGGCGCGCGCCCGTGTGACGGAGCGGTATGTCTTGACAAGGCGTACACCAAGGCTATTGCACAGAGGGTGGGAATACCCACTGCTCCGTGGGTGAGCTTTTCAGAGAGGACGGATACGGAGGATGCGCTTGTCTTATGCGAGGAGAAAATCGGATTTCCTATGTTCATAAAACCGCGCAGACTCGGAAGCTCTATCGGGGCGTACCCCATAGCCGACGCGGATGAATTCAGAAAATACTTTCCTCTCTCTATGTCGATAGGCACGTGCCGTGTGATAGTAGAGGCACTTATTGAAGAAAAGCGAGAGCTTGAATGTGCTCTCTTCTCCATCTCCAGTAAGACCTTGATTTCTCATCCGGGTGAGGTTGTGCAAAACGGCTTTTACAGCTTTGAGAAAAAATACTTCTCGGATACTGCCACCATCATTCACGCTGACATAGAGGACAGTGTAAGGGATACACTTCTTGAATACTCATACAGGCTGGCGGCGGAATTGTCGATGCGACATCTTGGGCGTATAGATTATTTCCTTACCCCCGACGGTGTCATATTTAACGAGGTAAACACCTTCCCCGGCTTTACACAAGGCAGCCTGTATCCAAGACTGCTCGCAGAGATGGGAATACACCCGTGTGATGCAATACGGGCTTTTATCGAGGATGCAATAGCAGATGCTCGGCCTGTTTGACAGCGGTGAGGGCGGACTCAACACGGTAAGGTATCTCATAGCCTCAGGACTTAACGAGGGGCTCGTGCATATCATTGACCGCGAGCGCGCTCCATACGGCATCAAGACGGAAAACGAGCTTGTCGGAATTGTAGAGAACAACGTTTCAAGACTTACAGACCTTGGCGCGCGTAAGGTGCTGATTGCATGTGTTACGGCAAGTACTGTCCACGGTCTTTTGGATGAAAAATACAAGCAAATTACAATCCCCATAATAGAGCCTGTCGCAAGAATGGCGGAGGGATTAAGCAAAAATAGGCGGATAGGAGTAATCGCCACGGAAAGAACGGTGGCATCACACGCTTTTTCGGAGCATATCCGCGGCTGCGAGGTGTTTGAGCTCGCGGCACAGGAATTAGTGGGTATGATTGACGGCGGACTCTCGGATAATACGGCAACCGACACAGACGTCGAGAGGATACGCGAGCTCCTATCTCCGCTTTTCACTACGGAAACAGACACGCTAATACTCGGCTGCACTCACTTTCCGACACTTAAAGGTGTAATACGGGAAATACTCGAGCCGTACGGCGTAAAGAATATAATAGACACGGCAAAAATAGGTGCTGACACGCTAATAAAGCTTCACGGGTGCCAACCTTTGCTGTAAGAATTAAAGAGCCGCATCTGCGGTGGGAGGATAAAAATGGCAAATCACAGAAGAGGAAGAATTAACGATGCGGTTGCACAGGAGCTTGCTATAGCTATCGGCAACGTGCGAGAGCCCAAGGTGCTGAACAACTTTGTCAGCATAACGAGAGCTGACGTGGCTCCCGACCTTAAGTATGCGACCGTACATTTTTCATGCATCGGTGACTCCAAGGAGGCGGCAGAGGGACTCAAAAAATGCACCGGTATGCTCCGCCACCACCTCGCAGTGACGTTAAATCTCAGAATTACTCCCGAGCTCAACTTTGTTAAGGACGGCTCAATAGAGCACGGTGCAAGAATAGCAAAGCTGCTCGAGGAAATAAAGGCTGACGAGGAAAGTAAGTAAGATATGGAATTCAGAAGAGCTATACCGAGGGATGCCACGGGAATAGCCGCCCTTGAGGAGCTCATTTTCCCCGACCCGTGGAGCTACCGCGACATTCAGGACCTGATATGCACGGAGGGGTCAATGTGCTTCACCGCAACTGACGGTGACGAGGTCATAGCCTACGTTATAGGCAGACTCATCGCGCCCGAGGGCGAGATATACAGAGTAGCTGTGAGGCCCGAAAAAAGACAGAGAGGAATAGGGTACAGACTCCTCGATTATTCTGTGAAAACCTCGCGAGGAAAGGGGCTTGAAAGGCTATTTCTTGAGGTTAGGTCGAAAAACGTAGCGGCTATAAAGCTTTACACGGCATACGGCTTTACCGAAATAGGCACAAGAAAAAGATATTATAAAAATCCTGACGACGATGCCATAGTTATGCTGAAGGCAAGTCGCTGTGATATGGAAAACTGAAAGAAGGAAATATGAACATTCTGGCATTTGAAAGCTCGTGTGACGAGACCTCTGCTGCCGTTGTAAGCCGCGAGGGTGACGTCTTTAAGATAAAATCGAATATTATTGCGTCACAGGTTGAAACGCACAGGCTGTACGGTGGAGTCGTGCCCGAGATAGCAAGCAGGGCGCACATTGAGGCTATATCCTCAATTACCTATGAGGCTCTTGACACTGCCGGGCTCGGAATGGATGACATAGATGCCGTGGCGGTCACGGCAAATCCCGGTCTGATAGGGGCACTGCTCGTCGGAGTCAACTTTGCCAAGGCGCTCGCTCTTGCAAACGGCAAGCCGCTCATCCCCGTAGACCACATAAAAGGGCATATCGCAACCTGCTATCTCGACGAGAATGGCGACGTGCCAAAGCCTCCGTTTATCGCTCTTGCGGTATCGGGAGGTCACACGGGTATATATCTTGTTGAGGACTACACGACGGTAAAGCTGATTGGCTCTACCCGTGATGATGCAATAGGCGAATCCTTTGATAAAATCGGAAGAATAATAGGCATCCCCTACCCTGCGGGCCGCGGCTTTGACGCTTTGTCGCGTGAGGGCTTTACGCTTGCGGTGGGTGAATGTGACGACTACCTTGAAAAATACAAAAAGTGCGACGAGTACAAAAAGGGCGATATGACACTCCCCTCCCCTGCCGTAAAGGATGACTCGTGCGACTTCTCCTTCTCGGGACTTAAGACCGCGGCTATCAATCTGATACACAGATATGAGCAGCTCGGACTAGATTTGCCGAGAGAGAGATTTGCCGCTCGGTACACATTTGAGGCGGTCGAGGCGGTGGCAAAGAAAATGTCGCTCGCTATTGATAAGTACGGTGTCAATGAGATAGCACTGTGCGGAGGCGTAGCTGCCAACTCACATTTAAGACGGCGGCTCGGAGCACTGGCTAAAAACAAAAAAGTACGTCTATACGTGCCACCCGTGTCACTTTGCGGTGATAACGGCGCGATGATAGGAGCGCAGGGCTACTATGAATTTAAAGTCGGAAACATTGCCGACTCGTCGCTCAATGCAAGTGCGGCGGATGCAATAAACAGAACGTAAAAATGTAGGTGAAGATATGGAAAGCATAGATAAGTTACAAGGAACATTTGAAAGAAAGCACTTGGAGGTAAAGCCGACGGTATCACTGGCAGTTATCAAGAGATTGCCAAGATATCACAGATGCCTCGCCGAGCTTATACGTGACGGAAAGCTCAGAATATCCTCAGCGGAGCTCTCAAGAATAATGGGCGTCACCGCGTCACAGATACGCCAGGATCTCAACTGCTTTGGCGGTTTTGGACAGCAGGGCTACGGATATAATATCAAATTCCTACACGGCAAGATTTCCGAGCTGCTTGGTGTTGAGGAGGGCTACAATGCCGTAATAATCGGCGCAGGTAAGCTCGGACGCGCTCTTGCGGCTACTCATATGTTTGAGCGCAGAGGCGTAAACAGAGTTGCTATGTTTGACACCGACCCCTCTATCATTGGAACAAAGATATACGGAGTGCCTGTATATTCCGCTGATGAGCTGGGTGAATTCTGCAAGAACAACAACATACATATAGGCGTACTCACAGTACCAAAGGAAGCGGCGTACGATGTTGCCGAGGTAATTGCAAAGGCAGGCGTTAAGGGTATCTGGAATTTTGCAAATATGGAGCTGAAGATTGACGAGCCGGGAGTAATCGTTGAAAACGTGCATCTCGGTGACTCGCTTATGACTCTGTGTTATGAAATAAAGACCGCTGCTGAAAAGGAAGAAAATAATGGCTAACAACTACGTATACGAGGTAAATCTTGACACGCTCGTACACTCAAGCACGTTTGCGGAGGCCACCCGTGACGAGTTAAAGGTTCTCTTTGCCATATTATCGGCGGAGGGTAAGCCTGTATCTGACGATACTCTATCCAAAATAGCGGGCACGTCCGCAGCAAGAACACGGGCGGCGATAGCTCTGTTTCTCGAATGTGAGGTAATCACGAGAGAGTCACAGGACAACCGTCTTGCAGAGGTGGAATACGAATTTGAGCCGAGCGAGAAGTGTGAGGCTACCGCAAAGGAAATAGCAAAGAGCATACGCGACGAAAATCTCTATGAAATGCAGGCGGAGTGCGAGAGCATCCTCAACAAGACCCTATCGACCTATGAGATAGGCGAGCTTACCAAGCTCCACACGGAAAAGGGACTCTCAACAGAGTACGTGCTTACTCTTGCAACGTACGTGGCAGAGATAAGAAAGCGTCCTACCGTGGCATCTATATGCCGTCTTGCAACTCAATTGATAAAGAAAGAGATAGATACTCTTGAGGAGCTTGAGCAGTACATCATCGATAAAAACAACGAGGTTAGCGGTGAGATGGAAATCCGCCGCATCTTCGGAATAAAGGAGAGAAGCACCGCACCGTCAGAGAGAAAATTCTTCTCTCGCTGGGTAAACGATTTCGGTTATTCTGCACCGATAATTACAGAGGCATACGACATCTGTATTCACTACACGGGTGCGCTCAACTACAACTACATAGACGCTACGCTCGAGGCGTGGCATAATGCAGGATGCAAGACTCTTGAGGAGTGCAGAACACAGGCAGAGCTGCACAGAATAGAGGCGGCAAAAAATGCAAAATCAAAGAAAAAGCCTGCCACCAAGGAGGCAGACGTTCCAAAATATGCAGACTTTAACAGTGAGGATGCACTGATGCGCGCTCTGGAGCGCAGCTACGGCTCTGATACGGATAACTAACAAGGAGGCAAAATGTACACACGTGAAAATTACGCTCTTGCAAAGCAGGAGATAGAAAAGCGCAGACTTGACGCGATAGAAACGGCGGAGACGCGCAACAAGGAGCTTGCAATCGAATCCGCAGAAATAAGGAAAATTGACAAGGAACTCTCGGGTACGGGCCTTTTACTCTTCAAGACGGCCTGCTCCGGCGGTGACATAGAGCCTATCAGAAAGAGAAACGAGGAGCTTGTCAAGAAGCGCCGCAGTCTACTCGTCAAGCTCGGATACCCGGAGGATTATACCGACGTGCATTACACGTGTAAGGTATGCTCCGACACCGGCTTTGTCGACACGAAGATGTGCTCTTGCTTAAAGCAACTTCTCATTATGAAGAATATCAAGTCCTCGGGTATGGGAAATCTTATAGACAAGCAGTCGTTTGATAACTTTGACCTCGAGTGGTACAAGGGCAACAGTGAGCATTACGACAGAATGGCACGCAACCTCAAAATAGCGCGCGCATTTGCCACGGGCTTTGCCTCTCATCACGATAACCTACTTATGATAGGCACTACCGGTACGGGAAAAACGCACATTTCAACCGCTATTGCCAAGGAGGTAATTTCCCAGGGCTTTGACGTGCTTTACGACAGTGTGCACAACATAGTTTCCGACTTTGAAACGGACAAGTTCAGGAGCGGATACGGACAGACGGAGCCCCTCTCTGAAAAGTATCTGGAATGTGACCTGTTGATAATAGACGATCTCGGCACGGAATTTGTAACCCCGTTCTCCGTCGCGACTCTCTACAACCTTATCAACACAAGACAGAACAAGGGCCTGTCTACGATTATATCCACAAATCTCTCCGCAGGAGAGCTTGCAGGAAAGTATGATGGCCGCATATATTCGAGAATTGTCGGTGCAGGATATACCGTCCTGCGATTTGAAGGAAATGACCACAGAATACTGCGATAAAAATAATTTGATTTTTTTGTAAATTAATCTTGATTTTTGTCACAATTTGATGTATTATATATTCTATATTTTAATGCTAAACAGTTTATGAAAATGGAGATCTAAATGTCTGATATCAGAAGAATAGCTATTATGACCGGCGGTGGAGATTGCCCCGGACTTAACCCTGTAATCAAGGCGGTAGTGACAACCGCAATCAAAAAATACGGCCTCGAGGTAATCGGTGTAAAGCACGGTTATCACGGACTTTACCACGGTGACTTTGTAAAGCTGTCGCTTGATGATGTAAGAGAAATCATAACCCTCGGCGGAACTATCCTTTACAGCTCAAACAAGGACAATCTTTTCAAATATCCGCGCAAGGATAAAGACGGAAGAATAATCAAGGATGAGAACGGTCAGATCGTATACGACGACGTATCCGACGTAGCTGTGGAAAATCTCAAAAATGCAGGAATTGACGCCCTCCTTATTTTAGGCGGTGACGGAACGCTTACCTCGGCTCGAGATTTCTCACGCAAGGGTGTTAATATAATAGGTATTCCAAAGACAATAGACAACGATTTACCTCTCACGGATTGCACGTTTGGCTTCGATACCGCTATATCCGTGGCAACCGACGGACTCGACAGAGTAAGAACAACGGGTATGTCACACCACAGAATAATGGTTGTTGAGATAATGGGCAGAGGAGCCGGCTGGATGACGCTGCACTCGGGAATTGCCGGAGCTGCCGACGTTATTCTCATACCCGAAATCCCCTATGATATAAACAAGGTTGCCGAGAAGATAAAGGCGGACAAAGATGCAGGTAAGGAGTTCTCAATCGTTGCCGTATCCGAGGGCGCAAAGGACATCTCGGGCGAAAGAGTTATACTCAGGGTCAGAGAGGACAGTCCAGACCCAATAAGACTCGGTGGTGTAGGTGCTATGGTAGCAGACAAGCTCGAAGCTCTTGTCGGCTCTGAGGCAAGAGCAACCACTCTCGGACATATACAGAGAGGCGGTACACCTACCGCGTACGACAGAGTTCTCTCATCGAGATATGGCTATGCCGCAGTTGAGCTCGCGATGAAGGGTGAGTTCGGCAAAATGGTAACCCTGCTCGATAACAAGATCACAAGCGTGTCCCTTGAGGACGTTATAGGCAGTGATACAAAGAACGTAGATCCAAACGGTGAGCTTGTCACTATGGCAAAGGCTCTTGGTATCTGTTTCGGAGATTAATAAAAATAAGGCGTTTCCTTACAGGCGACGCCTTATTTCATCCTATATAACTAAAATTCACCGTTTATTTTACACGGTAGCCGCCTATTTTTGATATGAGGTAAAAATATGAACGTTACAAATATAATGAACTTTGTAAGGACCTTTGAGCCGAGAGATGCCGAGTGTGAATCAAAGCTGCTCGATACGGCAAAGGAGCAGCTCAGACAGTGCAAAAGACTCGGCCTGCCCGCAACCTTCCTTCTTGAATACGACGCGCTTGTAAACCCCGATTATACCGATTTCTTCAAGGCGGAGGCAGATGATAGCATTGAGCTCGGCTTCTGGTACGAGGTGGTTGAGCCGCTCACCACCGATATCGGTATTCCCTATGAATCCAAGCACGGATACAGATGGGACTGGAATATTAAGCCCGGCTTCTCAATTTCATATACGAACGATATAAAGGAAAAGCTTATAGACCAGGCAATGAATAAGTTCCGCGAGGTATTCGGCTATTATCCGAGAACGGTTGCAAGCTGGGTGCTTGACACATATACCGTAAGCTATCTTACGGAAAAATACGATATAGATGCGCTTGCAATATGCCGCGATCAGATAAACACGGATGCCTATACCTTGGTAGGCGGATACTTCAGCGGCTTGTATTTCCCGTCCAAAAACAACATATTTACCCCTGCATCGTGTGAAGAAAACAGTATGAGAGCCCCCGTAATCAAGCTTCTCGGTGCTGACCCGATACACAATTATGACAGCTCAAAATATCTGGCGGACAAGACAAATCTGATAGGTGTATACACCCTTGAGCCTGCGTGTGAGGGAGGCAGTAACCCGAAAATTGTAGACTGGTTCTTCAGGACCTACTACGATAATGAAAATCTCGGTATGGGATACACGCAGATAGGTCAAGAGAACAGCTTTGCGCTCCTGGATATCGTTTCCTCTCTCGAAATGCAGTACAAAAAGCTAATGGAAAAGGGTGTAAAATTCGAAAAAATGTGCGACACGGGTGCCGCCTTCAAGAAAAATTACAAGCTAACGCCGCCTGCCGCAGTATCAGCACTGGATAACTGGGACACTGTCGACTGTCAGTCGGTATATTACAGCTCAAAGAGCTACGTCGCAAACCTATTAAGGCACGAGGGTACAGTGGCACTGCGCTCCATCTATTTCTTTGATGACCGTATAAAAGACACGTATATCGACAGTCTGTGTGAAACGTTCAGCTCCATACACGAAAATATGCCAATCGTAGATACCTTCCCACAGCGCGGCGAGGGT
This sequence comes from Eubacteriales bacterium, assembly GCA_045576795.1. Lineage (GTDB taxonomy): Bacteria > Bacillota > Clostridia > Oscillospirales > CAG-272 > UBA1740. The sequence goes on from JAZNHE010000124.1 coordinate 29,248, forward strand.
GACGGAGGATACGGAATAGTCCTCACCACCGATGCGAAGAATATATCCTCAAGACAAGCCGATGACGGAGGGCTCCTGGTGGAGTTTGATGGTGGCTCTGTTCTCTTCTCGGAGGACTCTATGACACTGACGGGCTGTTCGTTTGACTTTGCACCCGAGATGTGCAATACAAAAATCAGCACCACCGATGACTCGATAGAGTACGAATACAAGGGACACGGATACGCTCTTCTGATCAAGGGCGGCAAAGTGAACTGCAATAACGGTCACATCATCGTTGACGGTGATACACTGATACTCACCCCTTCAAAAAGATAAAAAAGGATAAAAATGAAAAGCGCTCACAGTCTTATGCTTACTGAGGGCGTTTTTTATTTAACACGGTGCGCCCGTGAGTATTGTTTTATTAACACGGTGCGGCTGTGAGTGTTGTTTTACCAAAAAAGCGGACAAGAGAGCAATTGACTCCTTGTCCGCTTTTATATTTTTTATCTATCCATTTTTGCCTTGCCTATCTCATAAATCTTCATTATAAGTCTATGAGTGCCGAGAGCTGCCTCTCCGCTGATTTCAAGCGGTTCCTTGCCAAGCACCGCATTATAGAACTGCTTTATCTGTCTTATGTGCTGGTTACCCCAATAGTCCATACCGCCCTTGTAATCCTCAAGGTCGTTGGTTGAATGTGCCTCCTCACAGGTGCCGTCATTGTAGGTGATGTACGCGTCGTCATAGCCAAACACCGCCTTACCGCCCTCACAGAAGAGTCGTATCTCGATGGGCTCGTCACAGCCGTAGTTATTCATACACCAGAAGCCGTAGGTCACACCGTTTTTATACTTGATAAGTCCCTCGGCACTGTCCTCAACGAAAACCTTCTTATGACCGCGATTTTCCATTCCGACGGAGATTGACTCAACCTCGGAATCAATTATCCAGTTAACGAGGTCCATTGAGTGAATCGCCTGGTCGATAATAACTCCGCCGCCCTCTTTATCCCAAGTTCCCTTCCAGTCACTGTGAGAATAATAGTCGT
>JAZNHE010000125.1:0-3977 GCA_045576795.1 Eubacteriales bacterium
GTTTGCTCGTTGTCATAGAGGAAAGCAACTATTTTACCTTGCGTTGCAGTTTCCTGCTTGCGTATAAGAACAAGGTCACCGTCATCAATTCCGGCTTTGATCATTGACTCGCCGCGTGCACGAAGAAGAAAGAATTCTCCCTCTCCGGTAATTGCTTTCGGCAAACGAAGATGTTCTATCTCTTCATCTATCACGTCATCAAGCGCACCGCAAGGAATACTGTTACCCATCTCTGCACGATTCGTATCTAACATCTCACGCATAAACTGAGTAACGATGCTTCTATGACCGTCGTATTCAATTTCTCCGCGCTCGCGCAAAACTTGCAGATATCTCTGCACAGTAACGTGAGACTTACCAACCGCGCCTTCGATTTCTCTGGTCGACGGGGAGCGACCGTTCTTCTCAAAGTAGCGATTTACAAACTCGATTATCTCACCGAACACAGCTTCATTTTTACTTCTCATAAGCACCTCTTTTGTTTGTGAAACATTTGGTACATTTAGATTATATCACAGCAAAAAGAGTTTGTCAAGAGGGAGATGTACATGTCTGTGCACATCTTGAAAGTTTTTTGAGGTAATGTTGTATCTTTGTCTTAGGCCGTGTATTTTTTATCAAAAGAAGCTATCACAACACATTTTCCGTTGTGATAGCTTCTTTTGGTGACTATACGATTGTTTTCTCAAATCAATTTATATCTTAAAACTAACCTTACCACATCCGATATCATTGCCATAAATTCCAAGGTTGACGGAGTGCTTCCGTTTGCTATTGTGTAACCAAAGTATTTCTCCAGCTCGGCTTTATTTCCGCTAACAAGCGTTTCGCTGACAGCTCGTGCTATGCATTTTTCAACGCTTGACGTGGTATTATTGTGTTTTTGTGCAACTTCGGAATAAAGCTTTTCTTTATTTAGTATGTAATCGGAATCCTCGACTAACAATAGAATCGCGCTTGCAAGATAATCGTATCCTTTAAGTTGTTTCGGAACCCTTAATGCTCCAAGCTTCTCATCGATCATTTCTTTTATTTTTGGCAATTTGCTTTCAAAATCTTTCATATTTAATACTCCGCAAAGTCAAAAACCGAGGGGCCGCCGGTCAACATTTTCGTTATTTTTTTAGGATCTTTTTCGTATATTTCGAGGAATTTGCTCCACGCGCAAAGGCTTTTTCCGCTTCTTTTTTCGGTGGGAACGGTATCATCAGAGGGAATTATTCTGTCTGAAAACAACATAAATCCGCCCCATTCATAAGCGTAGCCGTATTTTTTCATTCGGCGCGGATTGCCGTCATCTCCCTGCACCAAAATCCAATATTCCTGCTTTTTTCGGCTTGCCATATCGGTGATAACCTCGGGGGCGACTTCCTCGTATGCGATATTGTTTTCCGTTGCATACTGAATCGCATACGAGCCTGCGGGGGCTTTTATAACTAGCTTTTCACAGTGTTTAAAAGCAAAGGGTATAATATCAACAACACTTGCCGGAATGTATATTTCTTCAAGGCAAACTCCGTTTTCGAAGCAGTCATCAATGCATACCAATCCGTCGGGCAGAGATATGCGTTTAAGCTCGGTTTCCTCAAATGCTCCTTTGCATATTTTCTCGGTTCCGCGAGGGACAGCAAGGTCTCCTTGCTTTTTCGGCGGGCAGGAAATCAACCGCTTCCCATCTCCGGAAAACAATATGTCATCATAAACACTTGCAGCGGTGCAATCGGGGGCAACCTCAAAGCTTTTAAGATTAGGAATCCCGCAAAAAGCGCCATCTTCAATGAATTTGATGTTTTCTCTTATCATTACAGTTTCAATTTTGCATGTATGATCCCAATTAAAAAGATCATCTAAAATATCATTTGTGAAATTATCGGGAATCTCGGGACGAAAACAGTCAGACGCTACCGTATGAACGTTCTCGGGGAGTTCCACGTCGGTCGCCGCAGAAATCATATATCTTTTCAGGACGCCGTTTTCAATTACCTTTACATAATAACTCATATTAAGTCCTCATTTATTCCTCTATCGCCTCAAAGGATATTCCGTTTTCTTTTGCGTATTGCTCGGCATAGCTGCCTGCATATCCCTTAATGACAAGCTTATCGCATCCTTCAAAAGCATTAGCGCCTATTTTCTTAACACTACTTGGGATATCAATGCTCATAAGGCTTCTACAGCAGACGAACGCCCTCGCACCGATTGAAGTAATGCTACTCGGCATCTCCACGCTCATAAGGCTTGTACAGCAAGCGAACGCGTCCTCACCGATTGAAGTGATGCTACTCGGCATCTCAATGCTCGTAAGGCTTGTACAATCAGCGAACGCTTCCTCACCGATTGAGCTAACGCTTTCAGGTATAACCACTTCGGAATCATTGCCGAGGTATTTCGTTAAAACCCCATTTTCTATTATAAAATCGTTAATGTTGCTCATTTTTGCTTCCCTTAGAATGTTAGTTTTATCGACTGTGTTACGATAGTTTTTACTTAATTATAACATAATTTCTTGTTTATTTCAATACTCAATATACCTGCCGCAAGTCACATCTTGCGACAGGTATTTGGTTTATCGACACATACTCTTAGATCCTCTTTGCGTAAAGAGCTCCCTTGTCAATACCGTAGATGCGTTTTGCTTCTTCAATTGCTTTCGCCTGCGAAAGTGCTTGGACTATGTAGGTGTATCTGTGTCCACCAATTAAGAAGCATACTTCCCACTGTTGCATAAAGTTATCTCCTTTCTGTAGATTTATTATTAATAAATTTCTTGTATCCAGTGCTGTATTCACTCACCGTTGATTTGTTTGCTGATGAATAGTCTTCGTTTTTAGTTGTGCCATCGTATTCCCAGCTACAATGCGGACAAATAAAGAAGTCATCAAGCGTTTCATTTTGGCATATAGGACAGGTTACAATTTTAAAACCGTATTCAAGAAATTCTTTAGTTTTTCGAAGGTCGATATTCTTATCCATGTTGCGCTCCTTCTTTCCTCATAATTTCATTAAACGTCTCGGGATAATTTATCTTGTACCACATAAACGCGAGAGCTATACGCAACGTGCCAACGCTGTTAGCCTTATTGCTCATATACTGTATTTTCTCGATATATGGAACAAACCACTCGGGAAGATCAAGATATTCGAGTAGTGCTCTGTCGCAGGCACTTATGCCTTTTCTCTCATAAATACCCAGGCGCACTTTCCTTGTAATATCAAAGGCGATACCCATACAGGTGTGACCCGCTTCCATAAGCTTTCCGCGAAGCATCATAAATACGTCATCTCTATGCGATGGAATATCTTCAATTTTACAAATACCGTCCTTGATAAGCCATTCTGCATTATCCCACCAGTTGCTCGTGCCGTGCATAGTACCAAGGAATTTAAGCAAGTCATAACAGTCTCTAATGTCGGCGACCTTAAACTCTTCTTTTAATTCGTCCACACACGGATGCCTGTGCCAATCAAATCCCACGATACCTCCTACATTCCTTTTCCTAAACTCCGGTATAATTCGCGGATCTGAGAGGTATCTCTCTGATATTCCTGCTGCAACCTCATCAAAATCCATGCCCGTAGCTTCGCTTAGCTTTTTTGCGCCCTCGTACCCAAGTGGCGCCACTACTGTAATTTGCGGATAACTATCATACTTGTCATCTACGGAATCAACGTTTTCTTCAAAGTCTGGGTTTTCATCAAATGGAAGAAAAGCAAATCTAAGAATAGCATAATCGGGTTTTGTGAGCTTGCAAAGGCGGTAAATTCCGCACATTTTTTCTCTCACTATTTTCTCCGCTGTTTCTTCCATAAACGGATATGCAACGGCAAGATGTGGCCACGGTGCTCTCTTTCCCATATGCATTTCATAAGGAATTTCAAAACCATCCGCTCGCATCATATGACCGCATTCACAAGGCTTGTCTCTGGCATCCCACGGAAGAGCCCGTTTATTTATAAATTCGACTCTTTTACACCCC
>JAZNHE010000126.1:0-6455 GCA_045576795.1 Eubacteriales bacterium
CATAAGAGTCTCCTTAAAATTCGCGATTCATAAAAGCGAACAAGATAAAAAATCATTTTATGATATTTCTTAACTTTGTCTTAAGGTAAATTATCTTCTTGCGCAACGAAGAAACAGGATTCTTCTGATACCAGTCCCTGATCGTTGCTTCGTATCCCTTGATCTGTGCGGACTCAAAGAATACGGTTCTCTGCTCGGTCATACGTACCGACGAAGTGGCCGCAGACTGTGTTTTGAGCGCCTTACTGTAATCGACCTCTTCAAGAACGAGAGAATTGTCCAACGAAGCAAGCAATTTCTTTCCCTTCTCGGAATTTGCAAATATCATAGAAAGTCCCTTGTCATCGTCCTTAAGTGACAGACCGAGGCTTTCCGAATTCCAGCAATCCGCAAGTGTCAGATCCGACCTACGTATATCCTTCTTAAAGTGACAAGCATGGCACGACGGACGGAGAATCACGTTATCAAGGAAAAGTCTTATATACGTGTCTTCGTCAAGACGCTTTACGTGCTTTTTCTTGTTTGTGCGAATCCTCATTGAGAAGTAATGCCATCCGTACTTTTTATCTCTGAAGGAAACAGATTTTTTCTCACCTTTTATGAGACCAAGATAAGCGCTCCATGCCTTGGGAGAAGGAACTCCGTGACATACAATATCCTGAGTGTACAAGTTGTCATACTCCTTACCGAGGTAAGAAAGCAATCCCTCTACCTGGCACGGTGTTCCCGAAAAATACACCGTCTCTCCGTTTTTCAAAAACTCTTCTATTTCCGGGAAGAGTCCGCGAACATCGCTCTGCACGTACTTTGATGTACGAAGCGCAGCGAGTTCTTCTTTGTTGTTAGCGACGGTGTGACGCACGGTGAAGTCCTTATCAAAGGCTGCTCCGTAAACGTGTCCGCCGGCAGAAACAATCTGCTCTGCCAAAGCTCCGAAAATACCGCCGGAGGAGCTATTTTTTCGTAGTTGCTTTTCTGTACTATAGCCGACGTACGCCTGTGGCTCGGCATCCGCCTTAATACCCTGCACAGACGGACAAATTCTTCTGCATAGTCCGCAATCAATGCACCGTTCCTCGTCAATTACCGGGTAATAGAAGCCCTCACTATCCTGCTTCATTTCTATGCATTTTTTAGGACATGAGTCCACGCACGCAGTACAACCGCTACAATCTGCCTTGTTTTTAAGCACGTATAATTGAGAAGATGTCACTTCTTCTGACTCAACACTTGAAGTAAGAGCATTGGATATAAACGTATCGGTCCTTTCTCTGAGCCTCTTGATAACCTCATCGGATGACGAAAAATCGATCTTTTCAATCCTGTCATGCTTTAAGGGATATCTTCTATCCTCAAGGGAGAAGTTGCCGAGAAGCGTTTCAATTCTCGAGCTCATTCCGGTTCCGCCGTCTTCTATTCTGTCAAACACCACAAACGGAGTTTTCATAATAATGGAGAAAACGCTTCCGTGGAATGAATCGGTGAAAACAGCCTTTGCATGATGAATCAGATAAACAAATTCAGCGGGATTTACCGCATAGTGCTCCGGCTCGCGAAGATCAAATATATTAATAATTTTATATCCGTTTTGCTTTGCGTATTCTTCTATATATTTTCTGTACTTCTTTGTTTCATTGCCCAAGAAATATGTAAAAACATACGGAGCATCTGTATCAAAATCGGGCTTTTCCTCAATGAGCTCCCAGTCCTCGCGCGCTATACAAAGAGTTGGGTCGGGTAAAACCGTTGCATTGCGACCGGTCAGCTCTTTAATGATTCTTGCTCCCTTTTCCTCTCTAACGGAAAGGTGCGGTATCTCATTTATCCACCTTTTATATGAGGGCTCAACATGTCTGGGAAGCGTGGCAAGGCCTATACTCGGTGCAAGTGCAATTCTCTTTTGCATGGGAGCAAACTGTAAAAAGTTGAGCGATGACGTCTCGGGATACGTTGGATTCCAAACCTGATCAGAACCGCTTATAAAATAATCGTACTCTGATAGCCATTCAGAAGCTTTATTTATCAAAGACAGCTTGTTGGCCGAGAGCTTTATATGTCTTTTTGTAAACTCTGAAAATGATTCCGAACGTTGAATTACGGAGCTTTGCCAATCACCGTTTTTCGCAAATCTGATTGACTCTAAAATACCGTCACGATCATTCTTGTAATGATATTTGTTCTTGAATCTTGACTTAAAAGCTCTGAGCATATATGACGGTGTCAGTTTTTTAATAAATTTCCCTGTTCCGCAAGGAGTTCTTATACCCTGCTTTACTTCCAAAATTATAGTTTCCGCCTCACAACCGTGCTGTTCAAACAATCTTTGTACAGCTAAATTCTGCAGCTTATTTCCGTAGTTATCTCCAAATAAAGTAACAATGCCAACTTTCATCTACTGCTTCTCCGTGCATCATTGGTAAAATGAAAAACGTTATTGTATATTTTTGCTTAACTTAAGTGCAGACTCTATAACAACATCCATATCGTAATACTTATATTCTCCGAGTCTGCCTCCAAATATTACCTTTTCTTCTTGTGTTGCCATCTCCTGATAAAGTTTCAAAAGTTGACCGTTCTTCTCATCGTTTACAGGATAATAGGGCTCATCTCCAAGCTTCCACTCCGAGCTGTATTCCTTAGAAATTATTGTGCCGTGTATTTCTTCACCGCTCTCGTTCTTTCCGAACTCAAACCACTTGTGCTCGATAATTCTTGTCCACGGAGTTTCTCTGTCAGTATAATTTACAACAGCATTTCCCTGGAAATTATCGGAGTCGAGCGCCTCTGTCTCAAATCTGACGGAACGGTACTGTAACGGTCCATGGCAGTATCCGTAATAAGCATCAATCGGGCCTGTGAAAACTACCTTGTCGGCAAGAGCGTTCAACTCTTCTCTATTCTCAAGGTAATCAACCCCCAGACGAACTTCAATGCCGTCAAGCATATTCTCTACCATTTTTGTATATCCGCCTGTCGGTATTCCTTGGAAGAGTGCGTTGAAGTAATTATTATCAAACGTAAAACGTACGGGAAGTCTTTTAATTATAAAACTCGGAAGCTCAAGACATGAACGTCCCCACTGCTTCTCTGTATATCCTTTGACAAGCTTCTCGTATATATCGCGTCCCACAAGACTGATAGCCTGCTCTTCAAGATTGGTGGGTTCATTAATATTTTCGGCCCTTTTCTGCTCCTCGATTTTTTGCTTAGCCTCTTCGGGTGTCTTTACGTCCCACATCTTGTTGAACGTATACATATTAAATGGCAATGAATAAAGCTCACCCTTATAGTTTGCCACCGGACTGTTGGTGTATCGGTTAAATTCCGCATAACGGTTCACATAGTTCCAAACCTCGCGATTGTTGGTGTGGAAAATATGCGCTCCGTACTTATGTACGTTTATGCCATTAACCTTCTCTGTATAGATGTTACCTGCTATGTGAGGTCTTCTTTCTATCACTAAAACAGTTTTCCCCTTGGACTTAGCCTGCTGCGCAAACACGGCACCAAACAGACCTGCGCCGACAACAAGATAATCGTATTTACTCATATCCCTCTCCTATCATTTACTTAAATCAAGCTTTTTAGAGAAATCGCCCTTTCGACCATCTCTCATGCCTCTGAAAGTCATCTTCAACCGCGCCCATTTATTTTTTTCAACGTAGAGAGCGCTTAATATCAAGCTTCCTCTGTTAAAAAGTCTTCTCTTGAAGCTTGAATATAGCTTGTTGTAATATACGGAATTACGCGACATGCAATATACCTTCCAGAGCGGCACATCACTTATAACGATCTCTTTTCCGAAGAACTTCTTCTTTTTGGCAACGTATGCCGGATGATAGTACAGTGAATTAACTACTGTGTAAAGCTCCGCACCATTGGCTTTGCTACGCAAAGTGTATTCCGTCTCGTCACCGTAAACAAAAAATTCTTTTCTGGGATAACCTATCTTTTCTACAAGCTTTGCGGGAATCAAAGTACCGTTAAAGGGATTTGCCGCGCCTTTATACAGTCCGTCCTTTGCTGAATTAATAACAAAATTACCGTCAAAGCTACGATCAACGCTAAAGCTCAGTTGTAACGTCTCCTCGTCACATATTACAAGGGAGTTAAGTATAAATAACTCCTCCTCAATATTCCCAAGCTGATCCATTATCTTTTGAAGGGTTGTATCTTCTACAGCGTATCCATCATCATCCATCAGCCAAAGATACTCGTATCCTTTTTCCATAGCCATCTTCATTCCATTGTGGAAGCCGCCGGAGCCACCGGTATTCTCATCAGCGTAAAAATAAGTTACGCGGTCATTTAAGAGACCTTGAGACTCCAATGCTCCTTTTGTATCTTTAGAGGAATGATTATCATAAATCAAAACGTCAAGTGCATAAGTCTGAGCTAATAGACGTCCAACACACCTACAAAGCAACTCAGGTCTATTGTAGGTTACTATTACTGCACACACATTGTTCATAAAAACGCACCTTTCTTTAGTTAGAATTACAGTTTGTGAATATGCTTATGTAAAAAACAAAACAGACTTGGACTTATCGCAAAGAGAGAGAACTTGATTTTTCTTTTTTTACTCATCTTTTGTTTTTTGATCTGCTTATATTTTTCTCTCCACACCTTATTGAGCATCTTCCGCTCATCCTTGAGATCCGATTCATCAGCCCACATATCGTAATAGATACCAATCAACGTCTCCTGCATAAACAGTAAGAAATCGGTCCATATATGCGGATACTTTATTCTATACAGAGGCTCATACGCATCATACAGCTTTGTAATAGACAACTGTGTCTTTCTGAACCTTCCGCGGCAAGCGCTCTCTTCACTCTGAACATAGTGATACATAGGGCGCGGATCAAAGTAAACGCGATCCGCTCTCTCTATCGCATAAGCGGCTAATAAAGTATCTTCTCCGCGGTAAATATCCTCTCGGAAAAATAACCTCTCACCATCAGATTGTCCCATTATCAGTTTTCGCGAAAACAGCTTGTTACAGCAGAACTGTACCCCGTTCATAAATTGTTTGTGAGCACCTTCAGCATCAAATAATCCATATCTTTCAGGTGAAAAGCTGTGCTCAACTTCACGGTCGGGATACGTAATAAAATGCTCAAAATTGACCGCATCGCACCGTTGCTCTATCATTCTTTTGATTAAGTATTCATAGGTATCAAGGTCTAAATAGTCATCACTGTCGGGAAAATGAATATAATCTCCCTTTGCAATTCTTAATCCTTGGTTTCGAGCCTTTGAAACACCGTTATTTTGCTGATGAATGCAGATTACACGGTTATCCTTATTTGCAAATTCATCGCATACAAGCTCGCTGCCGTCCGTAGATCCGTCGTCTATCAGAATAATCTCAAGATTTTGATATGTCTGATTGACTATAGAATCAAGGCACTTAAGAAAATGTTTTCCCGGGTTATATACGGGAATAATAACGGAAATCAGAGGCCGGCGGCTCTCATTCATAATATCACTCATTTTATTCACCTTATCAACTAAAACAGAATCAATCGGAATATGTCTTTGCTGAACGCTCCGTCAGTGTACAGTGCGTATATACCGAATGCTACATAGCAAACCGAAGCTATGCTCAATATAGCCTTGCGCTCACTTTCAACAAAGGTCTTATGAATCAACAACGGCAAAGAAACAACTATGCCGATAAGGAAATACTGCGGAATTCGTCCAAACAAAATAGGGTTGCCGAACAGAGCAAGTATCATAAATACAGAGCTTAAAAGCCCTATTTTTATGAAAACTTTTTCATGATCGGGGATATCCTTTAGCTTGTCCCTGCCTAAAATACTCAAGACAAGCGGCACCGCAAAAACTATCGCTCGGAAAATACTTACCGATCCGGTTTCCAGCATTTGTTCGTCGACGTCTTTTCCCATAAAATCAATGATAGCACTTATAACGCCTGAAAAATACGGAAGCATAATTCCAACGAGTATAACAGACAAAGAAAATACTATGGTTCTGACGTTAAACGTCTCCATTCCAAGCAGTGGAAGAATTAAGAAGAAAACACTGTACGTATGGAATCCAAGTGCAAGTATACAGAATATGTAGTATTTAATATATTGCTTTTTTATAAGGCACGGAATACCCAACATTATCATACCCGTAGCCATCGCTTGCTTTAATCCGGCAAGGGAGAAAATATATAGTCCCCCGAGCATAAACAGAAGCATCGAAAATGTAAAATTCTTCGAATAACGATCAATAAGATACACCGCGGGACATACGAATACAACTGCACAAAGAAATAGGTAAATTTGTGCAGACTTTGTGATGAAGTTATATATTACGTAGTTCCATATCTTAAATAAATATACTTGTGAAATGGAAAATTCCTCGAAAAACAATGAAGAAAAGTTATTCGATGTGCTTTTGAATTCCAGTATATAAGATCCCGTATCATTATAGCTTGTTCT
>JAZNHE010000127.1:0-3770 GCA_045576795.1 Eubacteriales bacterium
GGCATTTTCGTTAATAAAATATTTCTGATTTTCCTGACGAAAATAATTTTGTGTACGAAAATTTTGCCCCCTCATTTCAAAATGACAGTCATAAAGCATTTCAAAATGAAAATAGGAACGCATTGCTCATTTCGAAATGACAGTCATATATCATTTCGAAACGGGAATCATAAAAAATCTTTCAGCAGATTGTGCTGACCTGATATCGAAAAGTAAGTAATCTCGAAAGGACGATCAGCACAATCCTTTTTTTAGGGAAAGAAAGTAATTTCAAAATATCATTTCAAAACTATTAATCATCAAGCATATCGAAAAGTAAATCATCAGTCATACAAGAGCCATATTTAAGGGAAAGTCATAATAAAATGTTATCTTTAATTAATCTAAAATTACTCTATATGGCTCTTAAAATGAAAGTGCGCAGGGCATAATACACCCACTGTCAAAGGTGTGTACGAACCTTCATTTCTTACTGATTCTTCTTTGACGCGGGGTATTATGCCCTGCTAATCTCGGCTCTCCGACTGCGTCTCCGAGCCGTTTCTATCTGACTAAAGTCCAATAGAAACGGCTCGGCTCCCAAAAAGAGAGTCATAAATCATTTCTAAAGGACAATCATCTATCATCATAGAAATGATAGTCATAGCACCTGCTTCTTAAGTTTCTTCTTATCTTCTTCGGCTTCCTGCAGCTTGTCATTCACTAAAGCAAATGACAACTTGCAGAGAGCCGAAAAGCTTTAATCTTGTCCAAGTTTTGATTAGGCGCAGGTGCAACTTGCTCTCGAAAGGTAAATCATACACTCTCGAATAGACAGTCATAAATCATCCCGAAGAGAAAGTTCTGTTTTGGTATTCTGCTGTAAAATAAGGTTAGTAGGTGGCTTAATCTATTAAACTTTTTTGCAAGATTAATAGATTTTCCGTGCGTGTTCTCTTGAAATCCGAGAGTGCAAGCAACCTTGTATTGCTTGCTGACGCTACGCCGAGTGCAAGGCATTTCAGCCTAGCCGAGACTAAACAACTCGTTCGGCGGGGATTTTCATTTAGTATATAAACTACGATTAAATCCCGGAAACTTCGTATACAATTCCCTTAATGGACGGTAGCACCACCGCTTAAGCAGTTTAATTTACCGACGGAACTCTCAAACGTCGTGGATTCTATGAATTTTCGTCAATAACTTATGGCTGAACCCAAGCCTTCGTTACGCACTTATTTTCGTTAATAAACGCTGTAACAAGTGAAACAGGTTCGCAGTCGAACAATCCTCGTTTCGTAACGGCTCTGCTATCCGCACATTTTAGTTCACATCGCCTTTGTGAAGGGCTTTGTATATCACGACTTTTCCTACTCTCATTCTTCAGACCACCGCGTGAAAGTGGGTTCTGATTTTTTACGGAAATCATAAAACCCAGCAACGTAATAAGTCGATTAAAATGTGTCGACTATCTTTCATATATCAGCCTGTCCGTTGCCGTAACAGTGATAGCTCTTTAATTCCATATTTCCACTTCTTCGGTTATACGGATAATCAGCCTTAGAGCATCAGCTGATGAAGTCTAACCCGACCTCAAGGGCTTTCCGCTAGTGATTCTCAGTCCGTCGCAGAACTCAGACTGTAGCACTCGGCACCAAACCTTTGGTGCAACTAACTTCCCGTGTCAAATACAATCATTTTTAACCACCTTCCTTTATGCGTTTATTTTGAACCCGTCACTTAGCGGAGAACAAAACATAAAAGAAGGCAAAAAGATAACAAACAAGCGCAATTAACCCTTTGGGAACATTGCATTTTTCGTTATCTTTCGAATACACTCCTGCTTTATTTTAAAAATAGCATAGTCAGTTTAACATCTTGTTTTCAAGGTGTCAATGGGTTTGAAAGAATCCACGACTCACGGGTCGTGCAAATTTTTAAGCAGCTCAGATTCTTCAATTCCAAACACATCAGCTATATCGGCAAGCACTTCTATGCTAGGCATAATTTTGTTGTTTAAAATGCGATTAATATAGCTAACGTTCTTGCCGATATTAGTGCTTAGCTGTTGACACGAATAATTTCGTTCATACATAAGAGCATTTAAATTCTTTATAAAACCTGCTCGCATCTCCTTGTGTCTTTGTTCTCTTCTTTTCTTTGCTTTTTCATCATTGTTTGTCATAATTTTAACCTCTTTCACAAAAAATTAAGAGCCGCGAAACCCGCGACTCTTTGATAAAAAATGTAAAAAAGGTTATTTTTGACTTTCAAGAAAACATTAATAATTTATATTATTGCATACGAATTTCTGCTTTTGATGACTTTGATGCAATTTTACTGCCAACGAATCTCAGCTTTTGCATACAATTTATTGTATATCTCATCTAATAGTTCGTTTGCTTGCGAAAGAGGAATGTTAGCAGCAATACATATTGGAATACGTCTATACGACAAACTTCCTGAGGTGTTTTTCACAGCCTCTTTGGCAGTGCGTTTATCTATTCCGCATTTATCGTGAAGGAATCGAATTGTTTCCTTAGCGTGGTTATCACGACTTGCTGTTAAATAGACACTCACTCTTTCGTTAGGATTCACGGAAGGTTTATTATACTCACTGATAATATCGTTTAACGATTTGGAGTGCATACGCACTATTACATCTGCGTTTCCGAATTTTCCAAGGCAAGTCTTGCAGAATTCGTTTGCTTTTTCAATTGGCAAATCGTGTGCAATATAACAAGGGGCATTGCCAAGGATGTTTCTTGCTTCCTCATCACTAATCCCCAAGTGTTCTTTCATACTGTCTCTAACGCTGTACAGACTTGAACTATCTGCATCATAATGAAGATAAACACTAACGGTTTCAGTTGCTATATATTTGTACCTACTAAACTCATCTGTGTCCGCAACCTTAATGCGAGGATCCGGAATAATGCCCGCAATATATTTTACCATATATTCATCAAGGCCTAATATGTTATATTCTCCATAACAGGAAGTTTCGCTTACTGCGACTTCGCCACTCATAGAGGATACAAATTCTTCTCGTTCTCCGGGCGCCCATCCAAAGGAGTAACTGCTTAGCGATGAATTCAACGTCATATAATGGTATTTATTTTGAAGACGGCAGTTATACAGTTTGTGGCAACGCTCAGCGATTCTCTCATAACGGGCGGCTTCTTGAGAATTAGCACGTTCCATTGCCCGCTTATAGAAAATATCGTCCTTTATGGGATAAGCAATCTGTTCCAACATATCATCATTTGCCGCACCTAAAAACGTACGCAACCAAGCCCAATAGTATTTGGCGGGAATGTCGCCGTCTCTCAACCAAATGGCAAGCAAAATATTAGTCTTAGCTTGCTTGTGGTCCGCACCGAAATCGCTTTTCAACAACTCATCGGCTGCGGCAAGAAATTTATCCGCTTTTGCAAGACCTGCAGCACGCATTTTTTCCACAACATTGTTGTAGCGTTCTTTTTCTGCCGACGTAGCACAGGACATTGCCGCTTTAAAGTATTCGCTTTCTTCTACTGCGCCTACAAACGAAGAAAGCTCCTCATCGTCACACGCTTCTTCAACGGCAAGCAACATACCCCAATGGGCACGGCTCATATCAGATTTTATCGCAAGAGCCTTTTCAAAATGCGCTTCGGCGCCTTCAAAATCTCTGCCTTTCAAAGATTCAAAGCCACGATCACAATAAACAGATGCTTCTCTTGCAAGACTTGCATCCACTAAGCTATCTACTCGTTCAAAACGCATTCTTTCCTCAGCTGTGGCATATT
>JAZNHE010000128.1:0-24499 GCA_045576795.1 Eubacteriales bacterium
GATGTAGTTGCTAAAATGATTCAAGAAAAATTCAATTTATAAAGTATTTTTTCCTTTTACTAATTAATTCCGGTACAACGAGGTTAAAGAGATATGAACGCAACCTTTGAATTGAATGGATTGGTTATTGAAACAGAAAGATTGATATTACGTAAATTTAGCCAATCTGACCTGCACGATCTCAATGAGTACGCATCCGTTTTGGGTGTGGGCGAGATGGCAGGCTGGCGTCACCACGAAACAATTGAAGAAACACAGGAAATATTAGATATGTTTATCAAAGAAGATAAAACCTTTGCAATTGTTTCGAAAAAGAATAATAAAGTAATCGGCTCTATCGGTGTTGACAAATACGGACTTGAAGACAAGCTGACCGAATTTAACGGCTATTTTGGTCGTGAGATTGGTTACGTATTATCAAAGGATTACTGGGGCAAAGGCATTATGACTGAAGCCGTAAAGGCTGTAATCGATTATCTGTTCAATGACTTGAATTTTGACTTTTTAATCTGCGGATATTATGATTTTAACAATCAATCAAAAAGAGTTCAGGAAAAGTGTGGATTTGAGCCTTACAGAAAACTTGTTATGGACACACTGATGGGAACAAAAGAACCCGGTGTCCTGAACTTGCTTATCAATCCTAACAAGAATATTTCACTTGTGTTCTCCCATCCCGAAACGTTGATTTACAAGCAACTGTAAACACCGATTTGTCGAATAGAAAAGACTTGAATGTCGGTGCGATTTTGGTGCAAATTCGGCACAAGATTTTACGTATACTTACACATAAAAAATGTTTACAAACCATCCTGCGTATGGTATACTAAAATTGGTTGGATGCTTAACCTATAAATAACAATTAACAGAGGGGGAAAAAGTATATGAAAAAGATATTAGCCTTGTGCTTGACAGTTGTTTTATGCTTATGCTGTTTTGCTTCTTGCGGACTTTTAGCACCAACAATTGGGCGTTTTATTCCCGATGAGCAAATAATCAGTGTTAAAATTGAATGTATAAATTATGAAATGGGAGTTGCTGCAATTACCGAGCAATACGGTTTGACAGACGGGCAAAGCGACGAAATACTCTCATTACTGAATGAAATCACATACGTTAAAAGATACAACATATTAAAAGAAAAATGGACACACGTTAATGACATAAAATATATTTTTATCTTTGAAACGCAGAAGGTAGCTTTGAGCGAAAATCACATTTATATTTATGATAATAACGACGTGCTGTTAAAGCACGTAGAGTTCAATTCTTCAACTTTTAATGACAAGGTAGAAGAAATAAACAAAGTGCTTCAATCCAATGCTTCTGATCTTGGTCAAACCAACGTATCCGATAAAGGAATTGAGGATACAGCTACAATCAAAATTTCTTACTTCGATAATAGCAGTAATCCAAAAGGCACGGTTACGGTAACGGATAAGACGAGCATTAAGCATATAGTTGATAATATTACTTCTCTAAAGCTCAAGCCGAGCGAAACGAAACACGGTGAGCCTACTCCGATTAAATATAAGTTGTTTTTCTTCGATGCAGACGGAAAAACTATCAGGACTATGAATATTTCTCCGGATGGTAGAATTAATTTTTGCGACGTTATAAGCGGAGAGCTTGATGTAGCTTATCTCGACAGCTTGCTTGAGTAATAGAACTTTGATTTGACGGGTATAGCGGAATTAAATGAAGCTCTCCCCTTGGTGCAAAATCATTTACACATTGACGATATATTACGTAATAAAATCAAAAAGCTATAATTTTCTGAGGCGAAAAAATGAAAAATCATAAAATCTCTCCTACAATCTTCTATATTCTGTCCGCATTGTTTAACTTAGCGGCAGTTATACTCTTTACCCAACGCAACACCTCTCTCGGCACTATATTCTTATGCTTGGGCTCATCATTTCTCTGCTTTGGCGCGGCGTCCTCACGTAAAAACAGCGAGAACAAAGACGCGGAGAGCACAGAGGATGGAAAAGATGCAACGGATACAGAGGAAAAACAAATCACAAAGTGATATACAAAAAGCTCTGCGGTGCAGAGCTTTCGTTCTTTTTTAAGGTGTCATTGTCAAAGAATATGCTTGACTTCCCTATTTACTTAAAGACATCTTTATGGTATAATACAGACGGTATAAACAAATTCATATAAAAAGAGTACTATTATGGAATTTAATGAAAAGCTACAGGAGCTCAGAAAACAAAAGGGGCTCACACAGGAAGAGCTTGCAGAATCACTGTACGTATCGAGAACCGCTATATCAAAGTGGGAATCGGGACGTGGATACCCAAACATCGATTCATTAAAGGCTATTGCCAAGTTCTTCGGAATAACGATAGACGAGCTGTTATCAAGCGATGAATTGCTCACCATAAGCGAAAAGGACACAAAACAAAAGGAGGCTCATTTTCGCGACTTGGTTTTCGGCCTGATTGATATAAGCGTCGCAATGCTACTGCTTCTTCCCTTCTTTGGCGAAAGGAGCGCAGAGGGAATACTCGCCACTCCCCTCTTCTCACTCGATATATCTCCATATCTTTTGGTCCTATACTACATTGCGGTATTTGCTATCAGCGGTTTTGGAATCCTCACTCTCGCTATGCAGAGATGCGAGATGCGAGTGTGGGTGATGAGCAAGAGTAAGCTATCACTGCTCATAAGTTCACTCGGTGCACTCCTTTTTGTAATAAGTCAGCAACCGTATGCGGCAACATATCTGCTTGTAATCTCCGCAATCAAGGTGCTAATACTAATAAAATAGGAATGACACGATAAGTATCATTGACGTAACGCCCCGTTTCTTGCCTTACCTATTAACCTCGATTAAAATATATTCAGACTATGGTCAAATACAAATAGCGAGGTTAAAAATGAAAGAACAAAATCGAGAAAAATTATTTGTCGGTTTAGGAATGATTATCCTATTCGCGGCGTGGACGGTGGCTGTATGCCTCATAGACGTCAAGCCCATAGGCCCATTGGGATCGACGGTCGGATTTGCAACGCTAAATAGCCTTGTTCACCGTATCACAGACGTTAATATGGGACTGTATTACTTAACCGATTGGTTGGGGATTGTGCCTATTGCAGTTGCTATTTGCTTCGCTCTGCTCGGTTTTATACAGTTAATTAAGCGAAAACGCTTGTTTGATGTGGATCGAAGCATACTTATCCTTGGTGTCTTTTATATCGCGGTTGCGCTATTCTATCTCCTCTTTGAGATAGTTGTTATAAATTACAGACCTGTTCTTATTGATGGGCATCTTGAGGCATCGTATCCGTCATCAACGACCTTGCTTGTGATGACCTTTATGCCTACTGCGGCAATAGAGCTGAGATGCCGTATAAGAAGCGGTTTACTGAAAAAAACGGTCACTGCACTGATAGCGTTATTCGTTGCTTTCACGGTGCTTTGCCGACTTATATCCGGGGTACACTGGTTCACCGACATTATAGGAGGTGCTATATTAAGCACCGGACTCGTCGCGCTTCACTGTTTTCTCATAGGTCTTAATAGCGCAAAATAAACACGACCGACTGAAAAGCGTATTTAATCATCTTTAATTAACTCTACCGTAGGTTGATATCCCCACATTCAACCTACGGTATGTTGTCTTTACGTAATGAAAGAATTATAATGATGGCGAAAGGAGGAAATATGGATCAAATCAAAATTGGAAAATTTATTGCCGAGCGGAGAAAGAAAGTGAATCTGACTCAAATGCAGTTGGCAGAAAGGCTCAATATTACTGACAGAGCTATTTCTAAATGGGAAACAGGAAAATCTATGCCCGATTCAGCTATCATGCTTGAGCTATGTGCAATTCTCGAAATCAGTGTAAACGAATTATTAAGTGGGGAGAAGATCGATATGGAAAACAACGATCAGAAAAACGAACAGATTTTGCTTGAAATGACAAAAGAATTAGAAAAGAAAAACAAAACTATCTGGAATGCAATGTGGACAATTATGACGGTGAGTATCATTGGATTGTTCGGAGGTCTTGCAATCATCGCGGTCTTTGTGCCCGCGGGTCCATGGATGCTCGCTGCAATAATCCCTCTCTGCTTGGTCTTCCTGATTCCGTGCTTCTATGCATTAAAGCTCGAGGTAAGCGTAGGTGCCTATAAATGCAAAAACTGCGGGCACGAAATCACACCCACTTACCGTGAGGCGTTGTTCGCGATGCATAGAGGAACGACTCGCTACTTGAAGTGCCCAAAATGCAACCAACGCACCTGGTGCAAAAAGGTATTAAATAAGGACTAACCAATATTAATCATTGAAATGAAAAGCCACCGCTTAACGAAAGATAAGCGGTGGCTTTATTATTATATTGCAGGTGTATCTGTCGAGGGAAGATATACCTCGTTGTATATCTCTGTCATTGCAAGATCAAGATGCTGAAGCCTTGCTTCGAGCCACTCATAAGTGTACTCAAAGTCGAATTTCTGATACCAGTTCTCGACGTCGTCGTAAGGATCTGCTTGCCACCACGCCTCGCGCTCGGTAGCCCATGCCTTACAATCTGCGGCATAGATGCTATCGGGCACACAGCTACGGAATTCCTCAAAGGTGGCAACTATGTACTCTAAGCTCAAGGTGCTCTCGCGCAGCTCTTTATATCTTGCGAGTATCTCCTCTGTGAAGCAATTCCACATACGGTCCCAGAGCAAGTAATACCCCGATCCGAGTCCTGAATTAACATCTATTTTTCCGTTTTTTACAAGCGGAAGAGCTTGATCAGCGGGAGCGTAGCGTTTACCGTCCCACACCATACCAAACGTACCGTCCTGGTCGTAGACTGATGGAATCCATACGTTGCCATCATAGGTTGCCCAGAGCATATTTTTTGACGTATTATCTCTCATATAGATAGCATAGAACAGGATCAAATAGTCTATAGCGGAATCCACGTCTAAATATTCGGATATTCCGCTTCTAAACTCCTCGCCATCGTTCTGCTGACAGAAAAGTATAAGACGGTTAAAGCTCTCGGTTACCCAAGCTGTACTTCCCGTAGTCTTTTCCGTTCCAAAATACTTCAGCTCCCAGCCCCCATTATTAGCAACGTAGTCGCCTGCTGAATTTTCAGTAAAATCGGTAAGCAAAACACTGAAATCCGTATTAAGCCAGTCATCTGCCGAAAGAAGTGCCTCGGTCTCGCAATCGTCCATACCGAACATCCATTCATCCTTTGGCACGTTCATAGTATAGAGTCCGTAAAACTCGCCGTTCATATATATAGCAATCGGAAATCCGTCAATAGCACCTGCGTTGGTGGGTAGCCCTGCAAGACGTGCCTGAATTTCGGATACCGGACGCGAGTCAACCATATCGCTCCACAGGCGGCATGCTACTATATTACGCGCCTGCGTATAGTCTATCCAGTTTGCCTTTAGGCAGTATTTACTCTCCTTGCCCCAACCGAGATCTACCTTGAGCTTTCCGGTACAGTCCTCGTCCTTATAAAGCTTTATGGTATAGTTTTTCTTTGGGTATGCGGTTGATGTTGCGCCCTGCACCTTAATCAGCGCATAGCCGGAAAATACCTCGCCGTCGGGTGTAGTGTAGCTAACACTCATCTTTACTTCATTTTTCGCATTTGTCGCGGACATATAATCGCCATCCATATATAAGATTGGCATATTTGTCACATGCGCAGGGATTTCTCTCTCCTTCGGTGCGCCTCCGCATAGTGAGCAATGAGAGATTTCCGTACCGCTTTCAAACGCTGTGGCATCGGATACAGTGCTCCACTCGTTATACGTATGCTCGCCCGTCGGCAAGATATATTCGCACTTAAGCGCGCTACATACAGAGCATGAGTACTGCTTCTCTCCCGTATCAACACAGGTGGCGACCTCATTCACTTTATCAAACACCCATTCGTGCGCTTGATCTACGGTACTCTGGCAACGTGAGCAAAATCTGCTATGTACGTCACCGTTAGCGGTATATTCCTCACTGTAATCGTGACCGAGCGAAGAAATCGGAATATATGTATTGTACTCGCACGTCGAGCAGGTGTAATACAAATACCATCCCTCCTCAGTGCACGTAGCTTTCTTACTTTCATGTTCAACGAGCGTATGCTCGTGCGGCTCCCCCTTATCAAACAAGCTTTCGCAACCAATAAAAGCTAACAAAATAACGGAAATGAAAGCAAGGACGAAGAAAGCAACCAATATTTTTTTAGTTTTCATATAGTCCTCCCAATACAATAAATATATGGCTAAGCTATAACCTCTATTTTTATTATACATTATACTGCGAAAAAACTCAATATATTTTTTATGCCACGCCTTTTATCTTTACATTTTTATCTGCTTATGATATACTGAATAAAGTAATAATCAACGGAGCTCGTATTATGATTTTAGGAACTGTTATAACATTCTCTGTGGGATGTGCCTGCATCGTTTTCGGAATTCTGAATATGCTCGGGAATATATCCTCAATCCACGAATACCACAGATACCGCGTATCCGAACGTGACGTTATCCCTTTCGGCAGATTGGTTGGGCTCGGTACTGTAATTATCGGAGCTTGTATTATTTTATTCAGCATACTAATGCTGATATCATCACTGCTTTCGCTTAATTATCTTCTGATCGTTGGCGCGGTAATTCTGTTCTTGGGACTGGCGATAGGAACAGCTATAACATTTTATGCTATGAAGAAGTATAACGGCGGCATTTTCTGATACATAGGATAAAATCAGAATTAAACGTAAAAACCTATTGAAACCAAACGTATTCTGTGATAGAATGGTATTAGAATTCAAATGAAAGGAGAAAACTCTGTGAAGCCAATGTATATATTTGCGAGCAGAATGCGCTCATTCTGGGTGCTCGCCCCTATAACGCTCGTGCTCTGGCTCAGCGTACATTTTAACAGAGCTGCTGACGGGTTATATAAGCTATATCCGCTCATAGTATTCTCCGCTCTTGCAATAGTTTTCGCAATAGTTTATTTATTCCGAGCGATACAAATTTCTTATGCTGAAATTAAGTATATAGGCAGATTTTCAAGCAGAGATTCCGCCACTATAAACGAGGGAAAAACGATCGTAATAGACCTTCTGCCTAAGAAAAAGGTGTCAATACAGCTATATGGAAACGAGGGCTACAATCCCGAAATCAAGTGGCTGCAGAACGATGACGGAACGCCCGAGGACATCTGTCTGTTCCGCGGTAAGAGCTATGGCGGAGCAAATGACGCACGCAGAATACTCTTATATTTTGGCGTTGACGTTCAGGATATTGAAGACTTTATCACTTCTGACGCAGATCCCAGAAACTATGAAAACGTGACGGTCAGCTCACTTACATATCTTGAGCACAGGCAAATACGTATAAGAATGAACACAACCATATAATATGATAACGGTGGAACATAAATCTCCACCGTTATTTTTATATAAAAAGGATGCACACAGCGAACTGTGTGCATCCTCTTTTTATTCTGAACGGTTTGGAAGATGAGGATTAGTCCTCAAGCTCTGCCTTACCGCCTGCAAGTGTAATCATCTTAACTGCCTGGATGGAGAACTTGCTTGCAACGACTGTCAATCTCTTAGTCATAACACCACGAGCAAGAACCTTTACTCTAGCAATCTTGGGAGAGATAAGGCGTCTTTCCTTAAGTGTATCTACGTTAACGATCTCGTCGTTCTCATAGTTTTCACAAATTGTGTCGAGGTTGATCTCGCCCATCTTACCTGAACGCTCGCTTGCGCCGGTGTGAACGATCTCAATGTTAGCCTCAGCCTCTTCGTCAGAAACAAGCTCATCAGCAGTATCAGCGTCAACGTGCATCTCACCGGTAGCTTCAACCACAGGCTCTTCAGCCACGGGCTCTTCAACCACTGGCTCTTCAACCACAGGCTCTTCAACCACAGGCTCTTCAACCACAGGCTCTTCAACCACAGGCTCTTCAACCACGGGCTCTTCAACCACAGGCTCTTCAACTACGGGCTCTTCAACTACGGGCTCTTCAACTACGGGCTCTTCAACTACGGGAGTCTCTACAACCTCTTCTACTACCTCATCTTCACTTCCAAGAATCTGCTCGGTAGTCTTTTCAGTTGTTCCGGACTCGATAAGCTCGGTAACGTTTGCATGAACAAATGTCATATCCTCGCTTACGGTGATACCGGTAGGAAGTATTACCTTAACAAGACCGCGTCTTGCAAGGCTCTCTGTAGTCTCATAAGGCATATGATAATCTTCGGTAGGCATCTCAAGCTGAGGAATCTCAAGCTTCTGCATCATTGCATCGATGAGCTCGAGAGTATACTTAAGAGCTCTCTCGCTTCTAACCTTCATCATCATAGGAACCTTAGCGTACTTAGGCTTGCTTGTGCAATCAATGAAGTGATACTTGTTGATATTGAATTCAGCAGGATCAAGGTTAAGGTTGATGATAAGAGTCTTACCCTTAATGTTAAGCTTAGCGCACTGAACTCTGCCCTTATTGAAGGCCTCATAGTTCCAGCTGCTTCTTACCTTAACGCCCTTATAAGAAAGGAGCTGATTCTTGATTGCTGTATAGAATGTCTGAATGTCCTCGCTGGACTGGATAAGTCTGGACATGAAGGAGCTTCTGAAGCGTACGTGAACGGTCTGACCGCCGATAACAACGGTAGCCTCGTCCTTGCCCTCGCCGATAAGGATTACAACACCCTGGTTTGCAGGAGCTTCTTCCTCGACAACAGGCTCTTCCTCAACTGCGGGAGTCTCGGTCTCTTCTTCAACCTCGACAACCTCCTCAACCTCGGGAACCTCAGTTTCCTCTACTGCCTCAACCTCTTCTTCTACTGTCTCTTCCTCGGTAGCTTCCTCAGGCTGTTCCTCTACGGGAACCTCAGGAATCTCGTCAGGTGCATTAGCATCCTCTTCCTTCTTCTTAAGAACGAGAAGAACTACTACTGCAACACCTGCAAGGAGAAGAACTGAAAGAACGATCCAGAGCCAACCAAGGCCGGACTTAACCTGTGCAACCGCATAGATGGAGAAGTGGTCGGTATTGAATACCATGTAATCGCCATCACGAGTAGCCTCGATAACCTGCGCGTTGCCATTGCCATCAATGTAAACAACCTTGAGCTTCTTAGCTCTCATATCTCTGTTCTCTTCAGGGATGAGAAGCTTAACTGTGAAGTTCTTGCCGTCTACGTCAACTACCTCGCCTGCCTGAACGAACTCGATGTCGTAAGCTACGAGTATAACCGCCTTCTTACCATTGGAAAGCTCGTAAACAGATTCGGTCTTAACAATGCCGCCTCTGATAGAAGTATCGGGAGAAAGACCACCCTCTACGTCTACCTGAACAAGCACGGTATTGCCATCAACGATCTGGTGTGTAACAACCTTGTCACCGGTAATCTTGAGGTTAGCGGTAAGGGTGAACTGCTCAAGTGAGTAGTTATCCTTGTATTCATCCTTAAGTGAGATGGTTGCAGTTACGGTGTAAGAACCGCAAAGAAGCTTGTTGTTACCGTTGTAAACAACGTTAATCTTGTCAAGCACTGCAGCATCAGCCTTAACAACGATGCTGTGAGCAACGCCGTCATAGGTTACAACCTGATCATCAAGAGTGATGCCGGTAGGATCTATAACAGCCTTCTCTACTGTCCAGTCGAGAGCTGCAAGAGTACCAACGATCTCATGAGTATCGGCATAAGCGTCTACAACAGTTACAACTGCGGATGCGGTGTAGTTGCCTGCGCTTGTTGCCTTGTTGCCGGTGTATGTAACGTTGAATACAGACTCGTCAACGCCTACAAGACCAACAACGAATTCAGTATTCTCGCTATAAACGAAGGGTGCGGAATAATTCCACTGAAGATCGGAAAGATTAAGAACTATCTTTGCGATGCTCCAATCAAGAGTTGTCTTTACGCCGTCTGCAAGAACTACGGTGTGGTTATCATCAACGATGAAATCAAGCTCTGCCTTGTAGTTGCCAACTGCAGTAGCGGAGAATACGCTGCCTGCCTTAGGTGCAACTGAAACGAGCTGACCGAGTGCTGCATCTGCGAAAGTAACTGTGTAGTTAATTGTATGCTCCTGAGCGTCATAAGTGATAGCATCGGTGTAATTCCATGCGATATCGGTTACTACGATCTCCTTAGGAGCGATCTCCCACTCAAACTCAACAACGCTCTCTTCAAGAACATAGTTGGGATCGGTGGACTCAAGCTCAGCAATTGCGGTGTACTTACCTGCATTAACTGCGCTGTTTACGTAATAAGTAGCCTTTACATAATCGGGAAGATTTGTAATAGTTACTGTGTGTGTCTGGCCGTCATATGTGATAGGACCGGTGTAGCTCCACTCATAGTCAGATACAACAGACTGCTTGATGGACCACTCAAGATCCTCTACGGAGCCGGTCAAAACATAGTTGCTGTTAACAGGGGTGATATCAGCATGAGCAACATAGTTGCCTGCCTCAACGTAAGCGTTGCCACCGAGAACAACGTTTACACAAGAAAGGAGAGCGGCATCTGCGCCATCCTTGAGCTGAAGACTTACGCTCTTAGCTGTGCCGTCGTATACGTAAGACTCGTTATCGTATACCCACTCGAAGTTGGAGAGGTCTATGTTCTTCTCGAAGATTCTCCAGGTCTTATCGGAAACCTTGTTAACTACTGCATATTCATCAGCGTTATCAAGATCAGTCTTAACAGTAACGGTTGCCTTAGCAACGTACTTGCCTGCGTTTACCTTAACTGCGTTGGTGTAAGCTACGTCAACGATGTCAGCATACTGACCGAGAACGAGGGATACAGACTTCTCTGTTCCGTCATAAACTTCAGGATAGTTGTTGTCGTTGTCGTATGTCCACTCAAGCTTAGAAGCGTCGATAACGCGCTTGATCATCCAAGAAAGCTTAACATTCTTCTTTGCAGGAGCGTAGTTAGGATCTGTGGATGCAAGAGTAACAGTAACGGTGTAGTCACCGATCTCGCTTGCAGAAGTAGTACCGCTGATGTTAACGATCTCGAGCTTCTCGGGAACGCCAACAACGTTTACGCTGTGCTCTTCTCCATCAAAGTTGAAGTAAGTGTTGTCAAGTGCAACGCTGTCAACCTCGATCTTAGCGGGTGTGATGTTTACATTAACTGTGCCGGTGTACTCGATATCACCGCAGGATGCAACGTATGTGTATGCACCGCTGTCAAGAACGTCAACAACAGTAAATGCATTTCTGGTAGTAACGAGCTTGCCGTCCTTGTACCAAGCGTATGTATAGGTGTGAGAGGGGTCAGCGTCGTAAACGTATACGCCTACGTACTCTGCCTTGCCATCATATACCTTATTGATGTCCTCGGTAGGATATGCACCCTCCTCGTAAACAGCAGTAAGAGTGATGTCACGGTCAGGCATCTTGGTAACAACCTTACGGTCCTCGGAAATCCATACCTTCGCTGCAGGATATGCAGAGAAGAATGCTACGTCAGCACCGGTGGGAAGGAAGCCTGCTCTGATAACCTTACCGTCAACAACGTATTCTACCTTGTTGATCTGTCTTACGTCAATGTCGATATCAACGGAAAGGGTTAAGCCCTCCTCTATGTACTTATCATCGATAAGAACGAGGATAACGTCTGCGATAGAATCAATAGGACCGATAGGACCAATCTTATCGCTTACCTTGTAAAGAGCTTTTTCAATATATTCGAAAGGCAAGGTGTGTGTACCCTCATAGCCGAAGGTACCGTTCTCGTACTCGATGTAATCAAGAAGGCTGAGAACGTCATTGTCCATATACTTGTCGGGAATTCTGTTGACAACCTTGTTAACAACCTTGTCAACATAGTACATAGCCTTAACGAAGTAACCTCTGAACGCCTCCACCTTAGCGGCGATCTGTTCATTGGTAAGACCGGAAAGGTCAACGTACTGAGCGAGGAACTCGGAATCAAGGAGTGCCTCGAAATCGATGCTTCTGACAAGAGTCATGATGTCATCGAATGTGAAGTTCTGATAGAATGCGTAGATATCGTTACCGTCTGCCATAAATGCAGAGAATACCTTCTGCTTGAGCGCGGGATCGATATTGTCACTCTCTGCTGCTCTGAGAATGAGCTGCGAGAACTTTGCAGGAACTGTAATGTCGAGATCTATAGTACCGTCGGGCTTAACCGAGATGTCTATGAACTCGCTGATAATAGCTGCAACCTTTCTTACTTCGTCATGGCCGCCGCCAACCTTACCGGTGAGGGTAAGATTGCACTCACCGTAGAGAGTGGTGATAGCAATGTCGAATGAAAGCTGCATCTCGTCATCTTCCATATTGGAGATTTCGTAGAAGTTGGGGATATCCTTAACGAGTGCAACAGCAGCACCGAGATCAACTGTCTTACCGCTGCCATCCTCGGATGCACCGTAAAGAACGTTGCCGTTAACTGCTACCGCGCTGATGTAAGTTACGAGGTCAAAGAGACTAAGCTCCTTGTCAACGTCCTCAAGATCAGCAACAGTATTGTGATACTCGTCGACAATAAGATCTATGTAAGCGTCAAGCTTTGCATCAACCTCTGCGGAGGTAAGTCCGAGAACTGCGAGATATGCTCTGTCCTCATAATCCTCTACGTCTGCAACCTTGCTCTCAACGAGATCCTTGATCTCCTCAATGCCCTCTGCATCGTCGTAGGATACGAGGAGCTCACGGAGAACGGAAACCGCGTTTGCCTTGGTGATAATCTCGGAGAGTGCCTTACCGTTGTAAAGCTTCTCGTAGAGAACGTAGGTGCTGAGGAGAACCTCTATCTTGCTCTCGCCTACGGTACCGGTCTGGTAGTAAGCGTTTGCTGCTACGCCGTAAACGTAGTTAGCAAGCTCAACGTTTGCAGCTGCCTTGATCTCATCGGGAACAACAACCTCGTCATCGCCGAAGATCCATGCGATATAGTTTGCTACGTACTCCTCTTTCTTCTCCTCAAGGAGTTCTGTTACCTGCTCCTCTACGGAAGCAAATACGCTCTCGATAGCGCCTGCAATCTGAGTCTCGTAAGCCTCAAGCTGCTCTATCGTTACAAACTCCATCTGATAAGCTGTTCTGAGAAGGCCGCATGCATATGCTGCAAATTCGTCGATTACAGACTCATCCTTGATTGCTGCCTTAAAGAAGTCAACATAATCGTCGTATCTGTGATCGTTGAGATAACCCTCGATAGCATCTGACCAAATCGAATCAAGAGTGTCATCCTGATCGTAGCCGTCGCTACCGTCGCCGTACTGACCGTTGGCGATATCATTCTTGATATCTTCAACAACCATGTCCTTGGCAAGGTTGAATACCTCCTTCAAAATTTCCTTAACTACCGTCTTGTCAATGCCCATAAGGGAATCAACGTCGGGTGTAAGGGTGACAATAACCTCATTGCCTACGCGCTCTATTAATAGCCAACCGGCGTCATAAGAGCTATCAGGCGTTACTTGAGCATTATTGTCGTTGCTTGCATGTGAAGCGTTACCAAGTGTTTCAGACTCAGCGGCAAAGCCGATGACGGGAGAAACGACGGTAAAAGCCATTACCATAACAAGCAGCATCGTCAAAACTGAACGCAATGTCTTTTTCATTTCTGAATGCCTTTCCTTTTCTTAAATATAATTATTCAAAATAATATTTGACATCTACGATTATAACACCGTGTGCCAAAAAAGTCAATACCTTGAATACAAATAATTCGCAAAATGTTCAAAAAAAATTAATTTTCGACAAAAGAGACGGAAAATGGGCGTTTTTGCACCCGTTTCCGTCTCTTTTTATGACCTTTTCGATGTATTTCCCTCCCCAAAACCGAATAAAACAACACGCTATGGCGGTTAAGCAGCGAATTTTTTACACGGTTGGGAAGGTTTTAGTATATTTTTCCACCTTTGGAAAAAGCTGTAATTTGACACGCTCCACGGTCTCTCGAGATTGTAAAAAACGAAGTTTTGTTGTGTTTCTTCATATTATATATATGAGAAACGAAATTAAACGTTACTATCGTCCGTTACATCTCCGATATCCGAAGCGTCTGTATGAAGCGACTTGTTAAAGCCGGTATTGTATAAAGCATCGTAATCGCGATCTATGGATTCGATATCCTTAATCTTTACATTTGCTTCAGCATTGGATAC
The DNA here is from genome assembly GCA_045576795.1 of Eubacteriales bacterium. Lineage (GTDB taxonomy): Bacteria > Bacillota > Clostridia > Oscillospirales > CAG-272 > UBA1740. The sequence continues at coordinate 14,158 of JAZNHE010000128.1, forward strand.
AGGCGCGACAGGTGAATCATCTACCAAAATTTCAAAATGTTCCTCTGCTATTTCTGCCTCACTTTTTGTTTCGTTTTCTAAAGTATCGGCATAATTATCAGCATTTGCTAACACTTCATCAACGATTGATAAAAATCTCTCTGCATCCTTAACATCCGGAACATAATCATCTGATGCTGTATCCTGATCAAAATCATTCGGAACATTATTTTCAGGGGCTGTATCCACAGATTCCGCCACAGTAGTATCGGCTTGGAAATCAATTTCTGCCTCGTTTTTAATGCCGCAATCTACATTAGGAAGCAATTCTCCTCCGAATTCATCCACGTATATAGGTACAGGCTCAACAGCGGTATTTTCATCGGATACGGTGTTGCTCACATCAAAATCCTTAGTATCGGCTTCGGATGAGCTGTCCTTATCATCAGAACCGCTATCACGTTCTTTGGTTTCCTTGCAGGCGCTCTCAGGATTGGTATTACACTGCTTACGCCTTTTCAACCTAAAAAAAACCAATATGCCTGTTAACAGGAATATAATTGCTGAAATTATAGAAAGTACAATGAGCCAGAATCTGCCCTGCTCTTTAACTTCTTCATCAATAACCTCGGTAGCATCGTACTGTGCCTCATAGGTTGCATCCTCTGTTACGGTTTTATTAACCTCGGGGGACCATCCGCTGAACTTGTACGTAAACTCACCGTCGCTGCTCTTTGTAGGATCGCCGGGCATAACGATTGTCTCACCGTAATAGTACTTTCCGGTGCTGACAACCTGTCCGCCATTCATAAACGTTACAGTATAAACTATTCTTGTAAACTTGGCATAAACAGATACGGGAGAATCAGGCATCACAAGACTGCCCTCTTTTATCTCCAGTTTTGTACCGTTTAAGTAGTAATACAGTTCTACTTTAACACCGGGAATTTGTGGGATATTGAAGATGACCGTATCACCGGGTATAGCCATATCGGTAGATGCGGTAACACTCTTGCCGTCAGAATCTATTCCCGTCTCAAAGTCCTGTCGCAACGTAATTGCATAGCGTATGCACATAACGTAATCGACACCTGCTCTTGCCTTGAAGGACACTCTGCCGTTTTTGTAGGACTTATTTGCGTAAAGTATCTGACCGTCTTCCGATGTATAAGTAATATTTGCCATCCTTGCAAACTCTTCATCCGAGCAAGGAATGGACACGTCAAGGGTATACTGAGCATCAGAGTCTGCAATTCCCTTTTTGAATGAAATAGCAAACTTGTATGCCTTGGGATTTGAAAGATCGATATCAGCGTCTATTGCCGTTATACCGGCAGCTACCATAGTTTTGACGTCCTTGTTCTCAATCTTTACGGTGGTGTTGGACGCATATATGATAATACCGACAGATTTATCAAACGCCTCGCTGAGAAGATTTCCAATCTCTGTATAAGCAAGAGCTCTCTCGGTATCTTCAACTATCAAGTAGTTGAGTCCGGAATTGTTGACGTTTTTCTCGACAGCGTATTCCTTAAATACCGAATTAAAGTAGGGATAAAGCGTTACATCAGTCTCGACGTTACTAAGGTCATAGGGATTGCCCTCGGCATCTACCCAATGGCTGAATGTGTACGTCGCGTTAAAATCTTCTGCCTTTTGGGGTATTTCTCCCGTGAAATTAGCCGCTGTGTTCTTATCAACGGCAACGGATGCAATTGCATCACCGCGCGCGTCTGTAAACGTAACGGTAACAACGTCGGTTCCTTTAATCTTCTTGACAACCGTCTTGGTGGGTGTAAAGGAATATCCCTCGCTCACCTCTGCACGCTCGGTAATCATACCCTCATCATAAGCAGAAACAAGATTTTTGTAAATCTCGTTATCAAGAATTTCAGGTCTATCGGGCTCTACGACCGGATCTCCGTTTGCATACCTGAGAGGCTCAGGCTCAGCAACAACCTCGGGAGCAGCGCCGGGATGGTCAACCACCTCGGGCTCGACAGGTCTTACAACAGTAACGGGCTCGGGAGGCAGCTCCATCATAACCGGAGGCTTGGGTTCTGCCACCTCCTGAGGATAACCGTTTGCAAGAGGTGTTCCCTGCACGGTTGCCTTGGCATACTCATCGCCCTCAAGAATTGTGATAATATCCTCCGTAACGCGAGGATTGGAATCGTGCTTGTAATAAGAAATAGTGGTGTTTGTATCAAGAACCTTTTTACCGGTAAAGTCGTACACCGTGCTATCGGATAGAATGTTTGAGCAAAGAATAAGCTGTGATACAAATATTACAAACTTATCCGTTCTCTCCGTCTTCATCATAACCTTTGCAATAGTGCCTACGGTATAAAGATTTTCAAGTGCTTGTGTGAGAAGAATTATATTGTCGCGAAGCTCAACGTAATTCTGCTTGTAGAAATCGTATTTTTCCTTCTCGGTCTTCAGGCTCTTATATTCAGCAAGAAGTACTCTCAGAACGCCTGTGGACTTCTCACAGTTATCAATAACATTTTTATCCGCACCGAGAGTCGTGAATATTGTCTTTTGCTCTATAACCTGGTCAACAAGTCCCGAATTGATAGCCGAATAAAGTTGCCTATCAAGCGAGGTGACCTTATCAAACATAACGGCATCAAATGCCTCGAGCTGTCCTTTTACAACGGCTCTGTCATCGAGGAAAGCGTTATATTTCGCTAAATCCTGCTCGTACTTGGCATAATTGGCATCGTAATTGACGTTGTTATCATATGCGGTATTATACGCCTCAAGATCCACTAAATACTTATCATACGCGGTCTTGTCGATTTCATACTGATTGCGCTGGGTGAGATATGCCTGGTAAAGTGCATTGCGCTCATCGTAAGCAAGCTTGTCCGAAGTGTACTGCTTATACAGTGCCAAATCGGAATAATATTTGCTGACTTCCTCGGGATATTCCGCACAAAATGCGTCATACGCCTCTTTCTTGGCATCATATTCCGACTTTGTGGTGGTTATTACCGCCTTAAGCTCTCCGACATTGTTATACGCGAGATTCAATATACCGTTAACGTCATCCTTGCTGACATTGAACACCTTATCAAGAGAGTACTCAACCTTTACCGTCGTATCATCATCAACAGCTATGCTGCCAAAATCAGCCACATAGCGATCACCGCTGTGAACAAGTGCTACGATCTCATCTCCGATAGATGCTGTGACGGGTGTCCAGGTAAGCGTATTGCCCTGTCTTGACACATAGGAATAAGGATATGCAATAACCTTGGTACTTCCCTCGTAGGTTTCCACACCGACATACTGCGTGGTAACCTCTTCATATTTGAAGTTTATTCCTCCGTATTCCTTGAGATAATCATATTCCGCATCCGAAACGTCATATCCGAGTGCGCGGAGAACGTCTCCGGAAGTATATACGTTGTTAAAGTACGATCCTTCTTTTGAGTAATCTGTATCCGATACACCATCTGCGGCAGTTGCCACGGTGGGAACTATACAGACCGTTAAAATCAAAAGAAAGCACAGCAATCCGCTGAATATTCTTTTTCCTTTCATTTTACCTCCTATGTGTTTAGCATTATGTTAAGAATTTCTTTGTCGGTATCTCTCATACCGTCCTTGGCAAGTCTGCCTATATTGAATATGGTGTTTTCCACACCTTTTTTAACTATTCCGTCACCGTCAAAGAACTGATTTCCCGAGCAATACAGATTGTATCCGAGAATACCGTTTTCAACAGCGGTGGCTATTTTTGCGGCACAACTCGCCTTTGCACCGTCGCAAATCAATCCGGAATCAATAGCAAGTGCGTTTACAACGGTGTGCGCTATCTCCTCGTATCCGCCGCCGTACAGGTAAGCAATTCCTGCACCTGCACCTGCGCCTGCGGCAACTGCTCCGCAATATGCCGACAACGTGCCTATCCCCTGCTTTATATGTATCGTTATCAGATTTGATACACAGAGCGCACGGTACAGCCTGTCCTCATCAAGTCCGAGCTCTCGCCAATAAACAACAACAGGAATAGATGCCGTCATACCTTGGTTTCCACTACCCGAGTTGATAATTACGGGAAGCTCACATCCGTTCATCCTCGCATCACTGCCTGCGGCAGCATATGCCTTTGCCTTTATGCTGATGTCGGGTGAATACTTGGACAGATAAACAGAGCCGATATTTGCTCCCCAGTTGCCGCGCAATCCCTCCTCGGCTATTGCCATATTGCAGTCTATCTGACGCTTTATTACAGGAAGAACGCGCGAGATGTCAACGGTGTCCGCAAATTCAATTATCTCCTCAACGGAAAGCTCCTTTTTCTTAGTCTCTATCACCTCTGTTATCTCGCTGTCATAGAGAACCGCACCGTTTTTCTTTATCTCAACAATGTTGGTATGTCTGTTTGTTATCCGTACAGAGGCTGAATTAACGCCGTCACCAACGGTAAGTATGATATCAAACGGATATTCACTCTCCGACATACCAACCTTGACCGTCAAATACTCTCTAACTCTGCGCATCTCGGCTATCTGTTCATCCGTAACTGCCGAGAGAACCTCAAGCCTTTCGTTTTCTCTGCCTGCTACGAGTCCGGCAATGACAGCCGTTTCAATTCCTCGCATACCGCCGGTATGAGGAACAACCACAGACTTTGCATTTTTTATAATATTTCCGCTTACTGCAATCTCGCACCACGTAGGAAATGCACCGAGTGTTGCCCGTGCCTTTGCCGCGGCGTAAGCTATCGCAATAGGTTCAGTGCATCCCATAGCGGGAACTAACTCATCGTTAAGCACTTGAATATAATAGTCGTATCTTGTTTCGGTAAGCATGATGTCTCCCGTGTAAGATTTTGTAAGTAAACAATATCCATTTACAAAGCACCGTCCGCGCGGTCTTGTATAGGGCCAAAGGCATGTAAAATGTACACGCCCCCATTGTATACACTATATTCTAACATAAAACTCCGCCTTGTGCAAGTATATTTTACAAAAAACAATATTTTTCTAATTATTAAATAAATATTTGGATATTTTTAACCGTAAAACACTTTTTTTACTATTGACAAAGACGAGAAAAGAGTGTAGAATAATTACACCGCTTGTATGGGGCCGCAAGGGTTTCGACAGGGGTTTTGAAATACGATAAGCGTAGCGCGCCGGATAATCGCGTCAAAATGTCCAAATTTTAAAAATAAACGACAACAATACTGTTGCTATGGCAGCCTAAGGGCTGTGCCGCGGCTTAATATTGCCGCCCGTACCGCAGGAGAGGACTACGACTCCTGCCGTGCGTCAAATTAGTAGTGAACATGAACCGAGATTTCGCCATTGTATCGGTCATGGACTAAATGGCTACTTCTGAGAAAACCTGTCTTTCGGTATTCAAACGAAGAAAAATCAATAGAAAGACTGTCTACGGAGAAGGTTGTATGGATGGATCTTTGGACACGGGTTCAACTCCCGTCGGTTCCACCAGAAAAAGACTCAGGATTGGATACAATTCTGAGTCTTTTTCAACTAAATCCACCTTTTCAGGTGGGATAAATCGTATTTGCGATGAAATCCCACATGCGTGGGATGAAATCCGCCTCGACGGCGGGTGGGTGGATTTAATTTCATCCAAGCTTGGCTTGGATTTCATCTGCCATAGGCAGATTTCATCGCGCAGCGATTTCATCATTGCTTTTCTCTAGGATTTATGCTATACTTAAGTCGAGGTGATAATTATGGCAGAAAATAAACTTGCAGATTTATCTATGGATTTTGCAGTAAGTATTTTGAAAGTGACTGACGGCATTAAGGGGCACTATTCTCTTATAAATCAGTTGGGGCGTAGTGCGACATCTATTGGTGCTATATTAGTGAAGCAAAATATGCTCACAGCAAGGCAGATTTTATATCCAAGCTTCAAATTGCGTTAAAAGAGTGCTATGAAACAGAATATTGGCTTGAACTTATTCAAAAATCCGAGATTTTTACCGATGATGTTCTGAAATCCCTTTTGCACGATTGCGGCGCAATCAGACGAATGTTGATTTCCTCTATTAACACCACAAAATCAAATACAGATAATTAAAGAATCAATATCTACCCGATAAATGTGAATTTGACGAAAGGAGGACCGTTTGTATGTCAATAACTCAATTATTACATTTAAAAAATGCTTCTAACATTGAGCTGTCGAAACAGCTAGAAGGAGATATCACTTATTCTGTTCTATTCCGCATTTTACAAAATGATTGTACCGATATTTTTTACAACGAAGGAGTAATTGTCTGTTATTCCAATCCCCCATATCCAATATGGGTTTGGTGTAGAGATGCAAGTAAAACAAGCGACATAATAAGCATCGCCAACTGTATCAAGAGAAACTATCCATTAGATGAAAATTACAATATCATTATGGGTTATGATGTATTGGAACAATTGAAAAAATGCGATAGTTATTTTGAAAACGTTTCATTTAAGATGGAACTCTTTTCATATCAGTTAAGGGAAATAAATGAAATCGATTACTCATGCGACGGTCATGCAATGTTAGCTGAACTTGCGGATTTAGACGTTATAGCTTGCGCTTTTAAGGATATGTATTACGAAATGGAAAAGCTAGTTTTCAGCGCACAAGAATGCAGAGAAAAAGCGCTTGGTCTTATAAATAACAATCAATTATACGTTTGGAAAAATAAAAACGGCGAAATAGTTGCTCTCACTTCAAAAAAAAATTGAAGGTAAATATGGAAGTATAAGTTCTGTATACACATTGCCGATGGCAAGAAGAAAAGGATATGCAATCAATCTTGTGCACAGAGTTTCGCAAGAACTGCTGTCAAATGATATCACGCCTATCTTATATACTAACGGCAACTACATCGCTTCTAATGAATGCTATAGAAAAATCGGCTTTGAGCAGGTTGGACGAATTTGTAACATCAAGAGATAAATTCCAACTTGTCAATGAGTTTGGTTTTATCATTTACAGACTATACATTTGCACCCATTCGTTATAGTTGAACCCGTTTTCTATAAAAAGTGAACCCATTTTGCAAAATGAACGCATTAGGATTTTGTATCCTTTTCGTAGCCCTTACACAGAAAAAGACTCAGGATTGGATACAATTCTGAGTCTTTTTCAGTTAAATCCGCCTGCGTCGGAATAAATCCACCTCTGGTGGATGAAATCACTTTGTGATGAAATCCCGCTAACGCGGGGTTAATTGAGGCGGATTTGATTTCATCTGAGGTGGCACACCGAAGATTTCATCCAAACTCGTTTGGATTTCATCCTGCAGAGCAGGATTTCATTATTAATTTGCCCATCTTCCGAGGTTGTTTACCCCTTCGGTTGATGGCTGGCTCTTTTTGCTTTCGTTAAAATTATGAGGGTATCGTTTAATTTATCGACAATCAAAATTGCAAATGAAGAACTATTGAATTTTAAATAAAATTGTGCTATACTAAAACTGGAAAATTATCGAAAGGGGTTACAGTATGTCAGAAATGCGAAGCTATATTTTTGATAGACTACCCGGCATATTGTTTGGCTCGCCCCCTTCCGAACGCACTTTTATAAAAAATCATTGAGCCATTTAACATAGGTGTACTGTGCCTTTTTGTTGAATGGCTTTTCTATTTTGAGGACTAATTATGGCAAAGAAATTTTGGACTTTTATCGGCAACGATAAATACGATATAGGTCTTACAGGCAGCACCGTGTACGTTTACGACAAAAATGGTACAGAGTTGGCTACATTCAAGGATCTTACATACGCATATAATGCGGTTATCTCTCCGCTCGGTGATATTTTTGCAGTTAAAACCACCGATGGAAGAATGGCAATTTACACTTTTGAGCCGTTAAAGCTCATTAAAAAGTTCCGTTTTTCCAAGATTGACGGCGGTCAGGATGAAAATATGGTGTTCTCGCCGGACGGAAAGTGTTTTTATAGCATTGAAAGCCATACGAACACATCAAAAACTCTTTTAGCAAAATATAGAACCGACGATTTTTCTCTCGTGTGTCAGTTATTTTCTGATAGAGAGCGTTTTCGCCTATCAGCTATCGAGTATGACGAAAATACCGATTGCTACTATGTGTTAGGAATTTTATATAGCTCCGAAACAAAAATGGCAAATACGTGGTTTGTTGCAAAGCTCGTAGATGATGAGCTTGTGGATGTGCGTTACGTTAGCGAAGGCGAAAGAGATTTTGGAAATGCTGTAAATAGACTAAAAGTTATGGGCTACACCGAAAAGGCGTTTCAGTGGTCGGCTTTCCGATACAAGAAGGAATACGATGACCGATATAAAATCAGCCTTGACGAGATTAAGGCACTAAATTATTCCTTGGCAACTCTTTGGAAAAACGCAAGCACAACACCGATAGAAAAAAAGGACTAACTATGCAAATCGAAAGCTGAATAATAAGGAGGTATAGCAAATGAAAAAACTATTAACTTTAGTATTAGCTTTGGCGGCATTTCTGTGTTGCCTCACCGCTTGTGATACGTTTGATAGCATTTTCGGAGGGAAATCTGGTGTTGGTAAAAAATACTATGAAAACTGTGCTGTTTTCACTTTCGACGATTTCAAGAGCAAAACTTGTATAACACTTGACCGTACAGGACTTGGCGAAGGTACAATCTATTATCAAGTAAACCTTAATGAAGGCGCTTTAAGTGTCAAATATTTTGATGTCGCTCTTATCAATGAAAATCAGCTACTTTCCGAATTCACGGCAGATGACGAAATGCCAATTAACGGCTCAGGCGGATATATTGAAGGGGATAAAATTGCTATCACATTTGAAGCATTCAGCCCTGTAAGCGGTGAAATCATTATTGCCTTTACCGAGGATGCACTCAAAGCCATTCACAAAGATAAAGAGTTGCACGAGCATACTTTTACATATACTTCCGCAGGCAAAATAGGTCACTATGCTTCTATGACGTGCGGTTGTCCTTCTGAAGAAGGAACGACACCTCATTATGATGGGGATACCGACTATATCTGCGATTTTTGCAAATGTGATATGACAGAATTTGCTGACGAATGGCAATATGACGAAACGCATCATTGGTATGTTTCAGATGATGAAGCAGTTTACTGTTACGGTGAACACGAAAACTATGATGCCGATTTGTTCTGTGATATTTGCGGATTTAATATGTCCGAGATTCCTACCCCGACTAATCACTTCCTTCGCAATCAGGCAGGCTGTGAGTGGCTTAACGAAATAAGTGCCGAAGACATTGCAGAAATCAAAATAATCAGCGGAGCAGTGGGCGTTGCTCCCGGCAATCTTAATAACGTTTCAAGCTCCACTGATGAAGCGGTAATCGCAAGAATTTTTGAAGAATATTATTGGCTTGATACCGCACCTATTTCCAAAATGGAAGGTCAAATCGACGGCGGTGGCGGTGTTACGGTAAAGTTTATTTTGAAGGACGGAACTGCGAAGGAGCTTTACATCAATAACGGAAATTACCTTGACACAAACGGCGATTACTTTGAACTGCTTTTTACTCCAAAATTCAAGAATACCGACAACGCAACAAAGGCTTACGGATTTATAACCTATATAGGCACAGGAACGGTCTATGACAAGGACAACAATCCCGTATGTGAAATACCGATTGACGAGCTTGAGTTTGTTGAGTCTGATGGCTGTGTTGATGCTATAGTTACCGGTTATTACTATACAGTAGAAACAGAGTTTGGAACTCTGTACTTCGATTACAGCAACGATTTGTTCTATCTGCAATTTGAGGAAGGCGAGGTCGATTACATAGAATATTATCGAATTGTCGGCAAAAATCTTGACGAATTGATTGCTGAATACTCGGCAACTTCCACCGATTAACTATGAAAAAGATAATATCAATACTTTTGCTACTCTCGCTATGCTTTTCATTTACGGCTTGCGGTAATAGCGCCGAGCCGAAAGAAATATCCTGCGAGGATATTATAAAGGCATACGAGGATGCAGGCTATTTCGTGACACACGGAGAGCATAAGGATGAAGCCGAAAGCTCACAACTTTGCTACATAAAAGCGAGTTTAACTGAAGATTCTGACAGTGATTACATCTACTTCATAACTTGCTTCACAGAGGAACAAGCCGAAGAAGCAGCCAAAACAGATAAATACAATTTGGCAGTATGGTTGTATGCTACTGTAAGCGGAGAAAGTCGATGGCTCAAAACAGGAACTTACGGAAAAATCGAATACAGTTATTATAATTCGGGGTTAATAAAGCCCTTCAACGAGCTTATTCAATAAAAAGCAATCGATCCCTTGCGCTTCTTTCTCAATTTTCGGTGTATTTCGACACAAGCTATTGCACAAGAGAGCAAGTTGTGTTATAATAT
>JAZNHE010000129.1:0-26437 GCA_045576795.1 Eubacteriales bacterium
GTTGATTTGTACGCATACGTTTTATCGGGAAGCACGGGCGGCGGCTCCGATGAGGGCGGCTCCGATGAGGGTGGCTCCGATGAGGGCGGCTATTCATACACGGATTTCACAAGCGAGGAGAAGACAAGCTTTAATGACACGATAGGTCTTGTAATCCCCTTTATTCCCAACAATGAATATTACGTAGAGCCTTACACCTATGAGGATGAGGTAGGTCTTAACTTCTATACGTTTGGTAACACCTCGGCAGATTTCAGTGCGTACCGTGCAATGTTCTCGGCTTATACCTACGTTGAATCCTATCAGGACGATTACGGTGATACGTGGTACGTTTACCAAAGCGGTGACGTCTACGTTGACCTCTCCTACTATAATACAGATAGCGGATACGTTGTAGACGTCTATGCTTACGTTTTATCGGGAAGCACAGGCGGTGGCTCCGATGAGGGCGGCTCCGATGAGGGTGGCTCCGATGAGGGCGGCGATGACGTATCGGATGCTCCGGATACTCTTATAACCAATGACGGCAAGGGACTTCCCACAGATGCGGACGGCGTATACGACGTTGACTTTACAACCTCGGAGTACGTTAAGAACGTAACAGAGCAGGGCTATTACATAGGCGGATGCCCCATTATAGCCAATCCTGCGGTGCTTGTAATTCCCGTTGACTTCACAGACGTTACCGCAGATAGCAAGGGATATACCGTTGATAATATACGTGCGGCATTCGACGGTAACGGCGGAGATGACTTCTACTCTGTTCACGACTACTACTTGACATCGAGCTATGAGGCACTCGATCTCGATATTACCGTGCTTGATTTCTGGTTCCGTCCCGAGCACGACAGCTCGTATTATCTCAACGCTACAATGGATTATTACGGCTCTGAAATTGAGGCAGGAGACCAGTATATTCTTGACGAGGCTCTTGCATACCTTGACACCGTGAAGAATATGGACCTCTCCAAGTTTGACTCGGATAACAACGGTATGATAGACGCCGTAGTTCTTATCAACACCCTCGACGTCAATTATGACGTTACTATGCAGTGGGCGTACAGATATTGGAATCTTTACACGGATGAGAGCGGCGAGTACTTTGAGTATGACGGAGTCAGTGCAAACGATTACCTGTGGGCATCCTATTCGTTCCTACACGAGGGATACGATTCGGATGGCAATCCCACGTATGACAATACCTCGGAATTCACTACTTACACCTTTATTCACGAGTTCGGACACGTTCTCGGCGCTGATGATTATTATGACACGGCATACGAAGGCAGTCCTATGGGCGGATTTGACGTCATGGACGGTATGTTAGGTGATCACAATGCTTACACGAAGATAAATCTCGGTTGGATAACCACATCCCGTCTTGTAGTGACTGATACGAGCGTGACTTTAACACTTGAGGATTTCTCAAAGAACGGCGATACGATTATAATAGCAAACAACTGGGACGATGCTCTCGGAGCATATCAGGAGTATTACATAATCGCCTATTACACCAACAACGGACTTAATTCCGGTGACAACGGATACTTTACACGTGAAGGCATAGTGGTATATCACGTCAACGCATCACTCTACTATGAGGACAATGACGGTGAGCGCTATTACGACGTTTATAACAACAATACAAGTGCATCCGATGACTACGGCACGGTGGACAATCTCATTGAGTACGTTCAGAGCTATGAGGGTAATTACACCTACGTTGAGGGGGATACGCTTCCCACTGTTACGGATGACCTTGGCAACGTGCTTTCATACACGTTTGTAATTGACTCAATCGAGGAAGATTACGCTACCATAACCTTTACAAAGGTTGCATAAGTCGTGGGCGTGTAGAGAAAAAGATGCTTTAAGTGAGGAAACATTATGATAGCAATTAAAAACGGAAAATTAATACTTGAGGACGGTATCAAGGAGGGCAAAGCGCTTCTCTTTAATACCAAGATTGAGGGAATAGTTGACGAATGTGCTATTCCTGACGGCGTAACTGTTATTGATGCCAAAGGCGGATACATCTCACCCGGACTCATAGAGCTTCATATACACGGTTATCTTGGCAAGGATGTGTGCGATGCAAGTGAGGAGAGTATCAGAATAATCTCCAAGGGCCTGCTTGAAAACGGTGTAACGGGTTATCTCCCCACTACAATGACGGTGGATATGGAGGTAATCAAGGGGGCTATTGAGGTTTGCGGCTCGCTTATGGAGGAGAGCAAGAATTTTGACGGCTCGACCATTCTCGGTGTTCATGCCGAGGGCCCGTTCATTTCTGAGTCCAAGAAGGGCGCACAGGACCCGAGATATATACTGAAGCCCGATGCGGAATTCGTAAAGAAATACAAGGATGTTATAAAGGTTATAACGCTTGCACCCGAGGAGGATGAGGACTTTGCCGCAATCCGTGAGATAGTAAGGGACACAGACGTGGTGGTTTCTATGGGACACACCTCGGCGGATTATGATACGGCAATGCGCTCCACTCTCGCAGGAGTAAAGCACGCCACACACCTTTTCAACGCTATGACACCCCTTACACACAGAGGTCCCGGAGTTGTGGGCGCAGCACTCAATTCCTCTGTAAGCTGTGAGCTTATAGTTGATATGCATCACGTATCTGCGGCACTCTACGATACTGTGTACAAGCTCAAGGGCAGAAAGCTCTGCTTTATTACCGACTGTCTGCCTGCCGGCGGACTTCCCGAGGGAGAATATACTCTCGGCGGTGCAAAGATAATCTACCGCGACAATCTCTGCCGTCTTGAGGACGGAACGATAGCAGGCAGCGTGCTTCGTCTTAACAAGGGCGTATGGAACGTGTACAACAATTCGAGCATACCGCTCCACGAGTGCGTTAACTGTGCATCACTCAACCCTGCAACCACCCTCGGTATCCAGGATAGAAAGGGCTCGATAGCGGTTGGCAAGGATGCTGATATAGTAATTCTTGATAATGAGTTTAACGTTAATAAAACGATTATAGGAGGCGTAGTTAAGTATGAATCTTAAGGTGCAGGCAAAATTGGACCCGGGCTTTGAGCCCATGGCCCTCGTGTGCAAAAATATGCGTGAGGGAGCGGCTGAAAACGGTCAGGATATCGTAATTGCCGCAGAAAGAAACAAGGGATATACAACCGTATACAAGACTAGAATTTATAAGGACAATATCGGTCACGATGACGAGAACTGCAAGTTCATCGACAGAATTGCAAAGACGCTTCTCTGGGTATCCGGTGGATACAAGCTTATCATTGCGGGAAGCAAGGTTGTAGGCGAGTATATTAAGAACACCTTCTGCTATGACGGAACAAGAGATTTTGACGTGCGCTTTATGGAGAGAGTGTACGAGGAGAAGTTTGAGGTTATACTTACCGACCTTGAGCATGCACCCGTGGATAAGTCCTCCGCCGCACCCGTAGGCAGACATCTTGATGGATGCCGTATCGGATTTGATGCAGGCGGATCGGACAGAAAGGTTTCTGCCGTTGTTGACGGTGAGACCGTATATTCCGAGGAGGTTGTATGGTTCCCCAAGATCAACTCCGACCCCGAGTATCACTACCAGGGCATACTTGATGCGATGAAGACAGCGGCTTCTCATATGCCGAGAGTTGACGCTATCGGCGTTTCCTCCGCCGGTGTTTACATCGATAACAAGATAATGGTTGCATCACTCTTCTTAAAGGTAAGTGATGAGGACTTCGAGCGCAGAGTAAAGAATATGTACATAGACGTTGCACGTGAGATAGGTGAGAATATTCCTATCGAGGTTGCCAACGACGGTGACGTTACTGCTCTTGCGGGTGCTATGAGCCTTAACGAGAACGGTGTTCTCGGTATTGCAATGGGAACCAGTGAGGCTGCAGGCTACGTTGATATGGACGGTAACATTACAGGCTGGCTCAACGAGCTTGCATTTGCTCCTGTTGACTTCAATGAGAATGCAATGGTTGACGAGTGGTCAGGCGACTGGGGCTGCGGTGTAAAATACTTCTCACAGGACGGTGTAATTAAGCTCGCTCCTTATGCGGGAATTGAGCTTGATGAGAGCCTCTCTCCTGCAGAGAAGCTTAAGGTTGTGCAGAATCTTATGGCAGAGGGTGACGAGAGAGCTGCTGCTATCTACGAAACCATCGGTACATATTTCGGTTATACCATCGCATACTACTGCGAATTCTACGATATAAGACAGGTTCTTATCATGGGTAGAGTTACTTCCGGTAAGGGAGGAGAGCTTCTTCTTGCTAAGGCAAAGGAGGTTATGGCTACCGAATTCCCCGAGCTTAACAAGAAGGTTACTCTTAACATTCCCGATGAGAAGGCGAGAAGAGTAGGACAGTCTGTGGCTGCTGCAAGTCTTCCGAAAATAGTATAATCTGTAAACTATAATATATAAAAGGCAGGGGTTATCCCTGCCTTTTGTCGTTATTGTATGATCATTACTTCGAATAGAATCAATGTTATTCTCGTTTTTTTGCGTTTATACAAGACGGATTTATCCCGTGCCACATCTTAAATGTTTTTGAAAAATTGAACTCGTCATCATATCCAACCATATGCGCACTCTCTTTAACTGAATACCCCTCGCGTAAAAATTTAAGTCCTTTCTGCATACGTACAGACGTTATGTATTCCTTGATGCCGATGCCGTATCTTGTCTTGAAGGAGCGATATAGGTAGCTACGATCAAAGCTGAAGGCTTTTGCTATAGAGTTTACCGTTATCGGTAACATATAGTTATACTTTATATATCTGCGTATGCTACGAATTTTGTCATCTCTGCCATCGTTTTCATCATTGAGCTCGGAGTGCCAAATAAGCTCGTGTATTATTGCGAGGCAACCCTCGCGCGAGTGTTGTTCGGAGCTTATAATCTTTTTCAGCTTATCGTCAAGGCCCGTTGGTATATCAAATACCGAGATTTTGCTGTTGAAGTGATTTTCCTCTGAGCGAAAGGCAATCCATATATATTCCCACGGATTTGTTATATCTGCAACATATGTTGTTACTTCACCCGGACGGATTACGAATAGTTGTCCTGCGCTAATTCCGAATATACCGTCCTTATTTTTTAATACTCCAATGCCGTCGAGGCAGAAATGCATAATATAACAGTCACGGATATAAGGGCCAAAACAGTGTCCGGGCTCGCACTCCTCGTGCCCGATAAATAATGGAGTAATATCCGAGCTTTTTGCATCAAGTATATAGTTTTCCATATACACCTCCTTTTTGTCAACATTTTACCATGAAACAGGCACAAAAATCAATATATTTTCAACAAAAAACGTGGTACAATAAAAACAAAGGCACAATGCATAAAGAAGAAAGACGAGGTATTCAACTATGAAAATCACTTTTATGGGCGCAGGCAGTACAGTATTTGCTAAAAATGTTATTGGCGACGTTTTTCTCACTCCTGCATTGCGTGAGGATCTTGAGATAGCGCTTTACGACATCGATGGCGCAAGGCTTGAGGAATCATATATAATGATAGATGCATTAAACAAAAAGTATAATGATGGCAAGGCAAAGATAGGAAAGTATCTGGGTGCAGAAGAAAGATGTGACGCCCTCCGGGGTGCGAAATTTGTTGTGAATGCAATCCAGGTAGGACTTTATGATCCTTGTACCATTATCGACTTTGAAATACCCAAAAAGTACGGACTCAGACAGACGATTGCTGATACTCTCGGTATAGGTGGTATTATGAGAGGAATGCGTACCATCCACGTGCTTAAGGACTTTGCTCGTGATATGGAGGAGGTTTGCCCTGATGCGTGGTTCCTTAATTATACCAATCCGATGGCTATACTCACAGGCTATATGCTCAGATATACTAAGGTGAAAACTGTTGGTTTGTGTCATAGCGTGCAGGTCTGCACAAGTGGACTTTTTGAGAAAATAGGTGTGGACCATAACATTATCGGCAGTGAGCTTATAGCAGGTATCAATCATATGGGCTGGCTTATTGACGTTCGTGACAAGGACGGACGTGACTTGTATCCTATGATACGTGAGAAGGCAAAAGAGATCAATGCCTCACAAAAACACTTGGATATGGTGCGCTTCGATTATATTGATAAGTTCGGATACTATTGCACGGAGTCTAGTGAGCATAATGCAGAGTATAATCCTTTCTACATCAAATCAAAATATCCCGAGCTTATCGAACGATTAAACATTCCTCTTGATGAGTATCCCCGACGTTGTGTGACTCAGATTGAGAATTGGGCAAAGCAACGTGATGAAATAATGGCAGGCGGCAATATAGAGCATACTCGCAGCAAAGAATATGCGTCACGCATTATGGAGGCGATAGTTACAGATAAACCTTACAAGATCGGCGGCAATGTCCTGAATAACGGTCTTATCACCAATCTTCCCACCGATTCGTGCGTAGAGGTGCCTTGTCTTGTGGACGGTGGCGGCATACATCCTACATATGTTGGCAGACTTCCCGTGCAGTGTGCAGCTATGAATATGACAAACATCAATCCCCAGCTCCTCACAATAGAGGCAGCTGTGACAGGCAAGAGAGAGCATTTGTATCAAGCGGCGATGCTCGATCCCCATACTGCTGCAGAGCTGTCCATAGACGATATAATCGCTATGTGTGACGAGTTAATAGATGCGCATACAAAAGCGGGATATCCCATATTTTAACCTCACCCACGGCGTAGAAAGATATTTTAGCTGCGGATAGGCAGCCCACGGTCACAATAATAAGAATATAAAATAAAAAGTACAGCAAGATCCTGATAACTCGGTTAAGAGCAAATCGAGAATTGCTGTACTTTTTATTGTTTTTCCTAAGACTTTGGTTTTAATTTGCTATCCCTTTATCAAAGGTTTCTATAATTAGGTCTGCAAGCTCGGTGTTGACCTCGCTGAAAAGTCTGTGGTCGACTGTCGAATACAGTTGGCGCAGTTCTTCATGCGAGAGCGCTCTTCCGAGCTGTTTTTTACGCTCCTCAACGTCTGCGCGGACCTTGTTGGCATATATTTCAGCCTCATCCGAATGCCAGATTCCTGTGTGGGATGCCTGATACCCAACACTCCAATGCAGCTTTACGTTTGGGTTAGTGATTTCATCAAGATGTGCCGTAATCGACTCTACGTCGGGACGGAGAGTTTTATCCTCAACACCCTGCGCTATAAGAACGTGTGCGCTCGTTGAATTTATACCCACGACACCGTTATAGTTCATATAATTACCAAACAGGTGGTGCTGATATGCATCAAGTATCGGTGTAACAAATTCAGCCGTATCGGGAGTGTAATTGGAGACCTGCCCTAACATATGTAACGGTCCGTTGTTCATAGGAGCGATACAGGCGCAAGCCTTTACGTCTTTATGAAGAGCAAGTGCCGATGATACAGCGTAACCGCCCCAGCTGTGACCTATCAGTACAAGCGGCATGCTATTGAATTTATCGTCGCATTTGATATAGTTTAACACGGTATCGAGGTCTATAAGTGCCTGACCCATGCCGATGATGCTATCACCCTCGGAGGAGTACGTACCCGTAAGGTCATAGGTAAGGACGGAATAACCGCGATTTACTATGGCCTCAATGAGTGGCAGATAGTCGTCAGCTCCCGAGTGAAATCCGTGTGCAAGCACAGCAAGTCCGCGCGGCACCTTTGCCTCATAGTAATACGCGGCAAGAAGATTGTCCCCGGACTTTATTTTGAACTCTTCTCTGGGTAGGACTGATTTTATTCTGTCATAGCAGTATATACCCGGATATACGTCATAATCGGGACGCTCATATCTCGGGAAAAAGAGGTCGTGTATGCAAATTGCCGGTATTATATCGGCAATACTGATGCCATTGAGCGTGGCGGCAAGAGCAGCGGCAGATTTTTTGACCCTGTCGCTTATATTTTCCGGCGCAAACATTTCCGGTGAGATTTGTAAAGACATAATTAAGCTCCCTTATAATTATTTGACGTCTACTTTGAACACTCTTACCTTTTCGGGGGTGGGAGTTACTACGGACCAGATGTAGCACTTATCATTGAATACTATCGATTCGCTTCTGAAATTTGAGCCTCTGCTATCAGCTTCCTTGGGGTTGAAGCTGTCCTTGTTTTGTGACTTGAAAAGTGCCTCCTTGCGAGTCCAGATTTCAATCAGCCTGTTGAGCTTCTCTTCATCCGCTACGTTTTCGAATTCGGAAAATTCGGCATCGCTCATAATACGCTCCGCCATTTTTTCAGCACGGGGCGCACGTACGACCTCAATGTCTATTCCCACGCTCTCTCGCGATACCGCAACGGCCAAGGCACCGTCACTGTGCGATATGGATATTTCCGCACCGCTGACAGACCACCTACCGTGCTTATTTTTTGTAAAGCGCAGCTTGTTTTCCTTCAAGCCGAAGCTACGCTCAAGAGCATAGCAGAGGAGCCTCCATACGAAATATTTCTCACGCCTTACGCGTTCATTTGATACAGAGGCTATTTCCTTTTCTCTCTCCTTGCATCCGAGGGGGAGAGTCATATCCGTGTCGGGAAGCTCGGATAGATATACGTCTACTACGGGAATTGAACGGAAGAGGGCGCGCAGGTCATCTGTCTGATGACAGACACGCTCTCCGTTTGCGCACTCATTTGCGAAATGCTCGCAATTATTGTAGAGAATGTGGTATCCCCCTCTGCCTATCTGATCACGCGCATAGCTGACTATCTCGTCGGGGGTGCGGTTCTTCTTTTTCTCTTTTCTGTCATATACACATACTTCGAGAAATCCGCCTGCAAGGAACTCGTCGATATCCGATGCGAGAACCTTGATATCCTCGGGATTTGTCGATGCGCGACGTGACGGAGGAAGTCCGAACTGTATGACCTCCTCGTCGGAAACATATATTCCGAAATGATAGAGGCCGCTTGTTGCAACGCGGACTATATCACCGCGCACAGGTTCTTTAAGCTCCCACTTCATCAGTTGATCTTCTTCTCTATGTAATTGATAACGTCGCCAACAGTCTTAAAGTCCGCAAAGCCTATGTTGTCAAATCTGATATTGAAGAATTCCTCGATAGCGATAACTACGTAGAGGACACCGACAGAGGAAAGACCAAGGTCGGTAACAAGGTCGGAGTCTTCGGTTATGTTGTCAAGGTCTATCTCCGATGAGGGGATAGCCATCTTCATAACGCCCATAAGCTTTTCACTGATTTCACTTCTTAACATTGCCATTTAACTTTCTCGCAATCTTCATCGCGGGAGTACGTATGAAGTCTGTATCCCTGATGATAATTTTATTTATTCTTTCAAATGCAGGGAGGGTAGCATTGATTTTTGCAACCTCTTCCTTAAGGTATGCGTACAGGTCTTCGATGCCGAGCTCCTTGACCCTGCTCATTCTGGGGAGTACCTCAAGCGCGAGCATTTCAACTCCGTTGTCGGTGATGTCGTATACAAGGCAGTCCTGTACTACGTCGAGATTGTAGAATTTAACCTCAAGCTCTGCAGGAGAGATATTCTCACCGTTTGAGAGAATTATTATCTCCTTAATTCTTCCTGTTATGTAGAGGAAGCCCTCCTCATCAATTCTTACGAGGTCACCCGTCTTGAAGTAGCCGTCCTCGTACGCAAGTGCGTTTTCTTCATCGTTAACGTAGCCATCCATCATATTTACGCCCTTGAGCCAGAGCTCACCGTCAACAATCTTGTACTCCATACCGTCATACATAAGTCCGACGGACTCGGGTTTTTTGAGAGCCTCAGGGTTTCCTGATACGAGGTTGGCGGATTCTGTAAGTCCGTAGCCGGGAAGAAGCGCAACACCGATTTTCGCATACTCCTTAATGAGATAGGGAGGTACGGGAGCTGCACCGCAGATGATAGTTTTCATATCGTCGCCGAGCATATTTCTTCCAAATTGGCGCGACAGATTAAGTGCCATTTCCGCAAGTGCGGGTACAAGCACGAGAATTGTGGGCTTGAATACTGCAATATCACGGAACATATCCTTGTTGTTACGGCATATAAACAGCGTACTGCCTGTGTAAAAAGATGTCATAAGGTTACGGATAAGACCGAATACGTGTGTAAGGGGAAGAACAAGAAGGTATCTCTGCTCAAATACGTGCTTCATGCCGTAGCAGCCGTTTTTGGTACCTGCCATAACAGCCTGATGGCTGAGTCTTGCACCCTTGCTCTTACCTGTGGTACCGCCTGTGAAGAGGAAAACACAGGGAGCGCTTGTCGGAACGGAGATTGCAGGAGTCTTTTCCTCGGATGACTCGGATGAATGAATGAGGGCAACTCCGGGAAGCTTCTCCTTGATTATTGCTACCTTTTCTTCAAAAGCCTCGTCGTAAACCACAGCCTTGAGTCCAAACTTGTATGTTATTCCAAAGACGGTCTCGGCATCAAGGTGCGGAGGGAGAAGAACTGCCGGCAGACCGTAGGTTGCTGCGGCAAGATACGCCTTTACAAATCCTATGGAGTTGGGGCAGAGAACAGCTATGAGTGAGCCGGGCTGTATGCCGTTGTTACGATACACACTTCTGAAGCCTGATACTTCAGCATCGAGTCTTGAATATGTGAAATTCTCACCGTCTACGATAGCCACGTTGTCGGGATATGTAGCAACACTGTGATTCCACATTTCTGTCACATTAGGATAATCTACTATTTTAGAGAAGGTCTCCTTGTCTGTGTACTTTTCAAAATGCTTGTTCATTTTTTTGTCTTCGCTTTCTTTATTTTTGTTTTTTGTTTTTATGCAATATTTTTTCCGCTTCTTCGCGCAATTTGAGCTCACGCTCGCGCAGCTCGTCACATGCCGCGTTCAGCTGCTGCATTGTCGGCATCTTTCCGAGCAAGTCTTGAATATGGAACGGTTCACCAATAAATATTCTGGTTCTGTGCCAGCGGCTCTCCCTTTTTACTATATACAACGGGAGAATAGGTGAATTGCCCTTGTGTGCCATAAGAACGACACCTGACTTGAAGGCGAGCAGAGAGTCATCGTTTGCGGTATTTACCTGTCCCTCGGGGAAGATAAGCACCATATGTTTAGTCTTCAGCCTCGATACTACATCGTGAAAGGCAGAAATTGTGAAATTCTGCTTATCAACCTGAATACAATGTACGTGGTTGAAGAAGAATATTAAGAACTTGTTTTTGTATATATCCTTGGTTGCGAGTGAGTGTACACGTCTGCCGGGAAACGCAAGAAACACCTTGACGGGATCGAGCAGATCTATATGATTTGCAGACACCAGAACGGAGCCTCTCGGAATCTTTACACCCTTTGGCTTATATACTCTCGGGCGGAACCATAAGAGCATAGGTAAAGCTCCCGTTATTTTTACGAAATCATAGCAGAAGTTATCAAAAAGCTCTCTACGCCTTTTCCTGCTTTTCGAGTTGTTCTCTGAGCTCAATTACTTTACTCCTTACGTATTTGTTTATTTTTTCGATATTTTCCTTTTCGGTGAGGGACGTGTCGTATAATTCGCCTACTTTGATAGGCTTTCCTATGATTACTCTCGTGTAATCCTTGTCAAAAATCTTGGCATTACTGTACACGGGTATTATCGGTGCATCGGATTCGAGCGCAAGATATACATAGCTCGGCTTGAATTCAAGAGGGCGTTCTTCGTCCGGATTGGGGAGTCTTGACTCGGGATATATCTCCACAACGCCGCCGCGGTCGAGCACCTTTTTAAGCCTTCCCATAAATGAGAAGTCATGCGTCTGTCGCTCTACGCGTACACATCCGAGAAGCTTGAGAAGCAACGACATCACAAAGTTCTTCTTATACATAATTTCTGCAACTGCACAACGCAGCGTGCGTCTCCAGAAGACGTAGAGAAGAACTCCGAAGTCCATCAGATAGTTGTGGTTGCATATTACGATAGCCTTGCCCTTTATTCTTCGGTCCTGTACTGCCTTATCCTCGTAGTGAACCTTTATTCTGAATATAAGGAGCTGCGGTATCCAACCCGTAATTTTTACGAACCAATTAAATAAGAATGCCATAATTAACAGTCCTTAACAGCGTATATCTTATTAAGACCATTCTGCAGAAGCGCATGAGTTATTACGTTTACGGGCAAAATCGGGAAGAGCACCGAGAGAAGAATTACGAGCCACTTGCTAATGGAAACCTTAGCACCGCATTCATCGGCGGTCTTAACTATAGCATTGCGCATCTTGAGGTTGAAATAGATTGATGCAAACGGGATGAGAGCTGACAGAAGATATGCAAGCACAGGCTTGAATCCGCCGTTGAGCTTTTTAACTGCTTTCATCACCATTCCGCTCCAGATGAAGCCGAAGATGAAGCCGGATAATACGGAGAGACCTAACTGTACGAAGATTATTTCGCCACGCTCCTCGCGTACTTCCTCTTTTTCGATGATACTTGTATCTACTGTGGGGTCTAATGCCTTGTATTCTGCAGCAAGCACGGAGGGAGTGAAGTCCTTCGGAAGCTTGTATGCAATGAAGAATCCGATTACGCAGGTTATACAAACGATAAACGGAACTATAAGGTTACCGAAGTTGAATACGGATTCGGCTACCTGGGTGGACGTGCCTACCTCACCGTAGAGGAGTTTATATGCCATTTCCGATGCGGAGAGACCGTCAGCCGCCTCAGCCCATACAAAGCCCTTTTCCTTGGAGACAAAGACGTTCTTGATGTATTCGTATACGAGGTTACCGGAAATAGCGCCTACAATTGAGGTAGAAACCGCATTTCCTGCAAAATACATTGCGGAGTGATTCTTGCCGGTCAGCTTCTCCTCGACGCTTGAAATCTGTGCAGGAGCAAGATAAGGCATCATAAAGAATACGCCGATAGACCAGCTTGCACAGAGTCCGCCGATCACACCTATTATAATCTTAGTGGACATATTTCCTTCTCCTAGCACAAAGCGAGAGCCGAGGAAGAAGGTCATTATAGCCACTGCGAACATTATAAGACAGCTTTGATATGCCGCGCGCACACCGAAGCGTCTTTTTGCCTTATTAAAGAGATAAAGCATCACGGGTACGGGGGCAAATGCGCAGGTGTTAAGTATTGCCATTTGCAATCCGTTCATACCCATACCGCCGATTATGAGTCCGTTCATCGATGAGAGGAACATCTGCAGACCAAAGAAGGTGCAGCAGTTTACGTAGAGCCAGCGACGGAAAATTTTATTCTTAAAGGTCAGCTTAATGCTTTCACCAATTGAAATTTTTTCGGGACTTAAGCCGTCATTCTCGGGATAGCCGTACTTCTCACCCTCCTTGATGAGGAAGAGAGGAATAGCCATCGTAAGCATAAGGGGAGTGCATACAAAAACAAGAGTTGTAATCTGTATCTTCAGGGATGTAAGAATAACCGGAACAAGTGCGTAAACGAGGCAGTAGCAAATTGTGTCAAAGAATGACTTGTAGCCCGATACGCGGAGTCTTTGAGGCTCATTGGAGCACGCTGTGGAGAGTGAGCCGTAGAACGCTATAAGACACATTGTGTACGTCGCGAAGAATATCACACTGAATACCGTTACCCAGATTGTGTTGAGGAGCGGTCTTTCAGGTCCGCCTACGGGAATCCAACACAAAACAAAGCTTACTATCATAGGGATAATGCAAGCTGCGATAGCAGGTCTGCGTCTGCCCCACTTTGTTGAGAGGGTATCTGTTATGTGTGCGAAGGGAATGTCGATAATTCCGTCAAATACCTTGCCGAGAGCAAAGAGAATAGGGAACAGAGAGGGTAAAATGAAGCAAACGCCGGGCATTATAGCCTGGAACTGCTCACCTGTCTCAAGTGCGGAGGGGTTGAGTGCATCGGAATAATACGAGCCCATCAGTATCATAAGAAGATTGGGGCCGAATCCAGAGAACGCGAATAAAAATTCTTTCCATTTTCTGTCGAGTGATTTTACCATAATGGCTACCTCTTGTTAGTGGTTAAAGGATTGTTTTATATAGTCTGCAAACTCGCCTACTGTTGACAGCTTTTCGGTTTCGTTTGAAATAATATTTATGCCGAGCCTGTTCTTAATTATGCTTAACAGCGCAAAGTAATCAATGCTTGTTCCCTCAAGGTCGCGGAAAAAGTTGTCATCTCTGCCTATTGACGAGATGTCCTTGCCAAGCGCCTCTGCAAAGCATGAGGCAATCTCGGCCTCTATACCCTCCGAGAGCTCCGCCACGTGCTCGTCTATCTTGCGTGGGTCAAAGATTTTTATCGCGCCCGAACTAACACGTGCGGCAATCTTTTTTCTGCTCACCTTGAATTCTCCGGGGAGCGTAAGTCCCTCGTGAGTGAACAGAATTTTTCTTACCACTCCGTCGAGCTTGATTCTTACAAGCGATGAGGAAAGCTCGTCGTATATCGACTTCAGTGCGGACTCTTGGAAGACTCCGGGTACGGATGCCAGGAGGGTTACACTATTTGCCGAGCTCTTGAATATGCACAGTCTGTCTATTCCGACAACTCTGATTTGGTTCTCAGCCAGCTGCGGATTGAGGTTCTCTCCGTCCTCAAGAACTATGAGGTCGTCGGTTCTGCCCTCGATAAAATATTTGCCGTTTTCAACACGTGCGAGGTCACCCGTGTTGAACCATTCGTCGCTATTAGTGGTTAATGACGTGCCGTTTTGCATAATTCTTGCGGCTCTTGTCTTGCCCTTTACGAGTAATATACCGTTTTCTTCAAGAGAATATTCCGTATACTGACAGGGGGTGCCGACCGCTCCTGAGTTGACGTCCTTACGCTTGCTTGATTTTTCAAGCGAGGTAATACCTATTTCCGTCATTCCGTATCCGTTGAGCAGATGGTAGCCTATACCGTTGAAGAATCGCAGTGTTTCGGGCCTTATATGACCGCCGCCCGTAATCATGCAGGTTATACTGTCACCGAACAGGCCTTCTCTCACTTCAGTCAGCATTCGACGGGCAACCGTGTCACCGAGTCGACCGTGATTGTTGACAAAGGAGCTCGCTTTTGTAAAGCGTTTATAGGTCTTGTCACCTCTCTCCTTTACCTTAGAGATGGCAGCCTTGCACACAGCCTCCCAAACCATAGGAACGGCGAATATATGAGTTACTTTATGCTTCTTTACGGTTCTCTGGATAGTATCGGGGTTGAGATCCTTCGGGAAAACAAAGGTTCTTGAGAAGAATCCAAACCACATATACACCGCGATAAATCCAAATACGTGACAGAATGGGAGAAGCACAAGGTGCTTTAGCTCTCCCTCGTAGTGTTCCTTGATTTTAGGACATTCCTCGATTATATTGACACTGTCGCATATCTGGTAATAGAAGTTCTCGCTGGTGTATGCACAGAGCTTTACATTGTCGGTTGTTCCCGAGGACATAAAGATTACTTCTTTACCAAACGGAACACGCTCGTAAGGCTTATCCGATGCCACGGTAACCTCTTCTGCGGTTTTAGTTGGAACAGAGAAAATTTTGCCGTCGGATATGACGCACTTAACAGAATAGTCTTTAAGAATACCTTCAAGCACAGAATCGGATAATCTTGTGTTCATAAGCAGAGGAGAATATCCCGAGGCAAGAATAGCCCAGAAGATCTCTATCCACTCTGTCGAGTTGGACATATACAGTCCCACCATCTCACCCTGCGGAACGTTTCTGATAGCTTTTGAAACGGTAGGTGTTATCTCAAGTATTCTCTTCTTGAATTCTCCGTACGTTGTCTTTTTGATGCGGTAGCCGTCGGAGGTTTCAGCCATCACGTTATCCTCTTCGGAGAACATATATTTGAAGAGCGACTCAAAGCTCTTATCCTCCTTTGAGTATTCATTCAGCTTTGCCTTTACGTATTCGTCAATAGTGCCAAAACCACGAATGTTGGTAAATTTCATAATTATCTCCTATCGCTATCGGGCGATATACATTGGTATTTGGTGATATTTAACGGTCGAAAAACATCGAGTAATGTCAACCAAGCACATATTATACATTAAAATAAAATAAAAATCAATACTTTTCCCGATTTTAGCCTCCATCGGTCGTGTATTACGGAATTTTATCAATATTATATGCTAAGAGATATAACAATAAAACAAGGAATAAAATTCTGCGGTTTTATCATATTTTTGTAAACTTATATTGTCAAAATAGCATAAAATTATCGCCTTTTGCAAATCGGATTGTATCTTACAATCAAAAAAAGCCGCCGAATACAGTGTGGCACACCGATGTCGATTTAATATTTTTTCATAAATAAAACAACTACTTACGCGCCTTTTCTTGACAATCAGCGCATTATGTGGTAAAATAAGGAAAAAAGCGTTTTCTAAAGAGATGGAGGTAGAATTATGAAGAAGAAGCCAACCATTGCGCTAATGTATGACTTTGATAAAACTCTTGCCGACCAGGATATGCAGAACTATTCCTTTATCCCCAACCTCGGGATGACTCCCGACGATTTTTGGAGTAAGGTTGAGACCTTCCGCAAGAAGAATTATATGGAGAGCATTCTCGGATATATGTATTATTCTATGCTTGCATGCCGTGATAAGGGAATAAGCTTTACAAGAGATTACCTTAAGTCCACGGGCAAGGAGGTAAAATTCTATAAAGGTGTCCTCAATTGGTTTGACAGAATCAATCAGTATGGAGAGTCGATAGGAGTTAATATTGAGCACTACATAATTTCCAGCGGAATAAAGGAGATTATCGACGGCTGTGCAATAAGCGACAAGTTTAAGAAGATTTTCGCATGTCAGTACTACTTTGACGAGTCCGGCGAGGCAATCTGGCCGAAAATAGCAATAAACTATACCCAGAAGACACAGTATATCTTCCGTATATCCAAGGCAGCGTTTGATGAAACGGATAATAAAAAGGTTAACGACAAGATGAACGACCGTGTTATTCCTTACCGCAATATGATATACTTCGGTGACGGAATTACCGACATACCCTGTATGACCTTTGTTAAAAAACAGGGCGGCACGTCGATAGCCGTGTATACAAAAGGACAGAAAAACAAGGTTACGGGACTTCTGCTTGACGACAGAGTTAACTATATCAGTCTTGCGGATTACCAGGAGGGAAGTGAGCTGGATTCTCTTGTAAAGTGTATTATCCAGGAGATGCAGCTATCACATACGCTTCTATTGAAGCAACGCCAACAGCGTCAGCGCGAGTCGAAAAAGGGCAGCAACTGATCTGACCGCCACCCGTCATTTTGATGGGTAAACGTCTTATCGGTGAGCGTTGAAAATAAGAAAAAGAGAGTGAAACGGCAGTCGCCGCTTCACTCTCTTTTTTGCGATTTTCCTACACGTGTAGGGGGTATTTTACGTTTTTTGCTTGTTTTCGATGCTGTGCGCTACTGATTTACCAGATTACGATACGCTTGTCGGGAGCGAGATACATCTTGTCTGTTTCCTTAACGTCGAAGGTCTTGTACCATTCCGCGAAGTTTCTCGGAGGAATATTTGCACGGAGCATTGCAGGACCGTGAACGTCTACTGCGAGAATCATCTGCAGGAATTCGGGCTTTGCCTTTTCGCACCATATTCTTGCCCAGTTATAGAAGTACTCCTCATACGATACGTTATTCGACTGTGACATGATGTCAAGAGTTACGGACATACCGCCGTTGTCTGCCATATTCTCACTTACTATGAACGCACCGTTGACCTTTCCCCAAGGAAGCTCAATTCCGTCAAACTGCTCAATCATCTGCTGAACCTTTGCTTCAAATCTCTTGAAGTCATCCGCTGTCCACCAGTCGTTGATATTACCGTTTTCATCACACTTTGCACCATTACTGTCAAAGGCGTGTGAAATTTCGTGTCCTATGACGCTTCCGATACCACCGAGATTTTCGCTTCTCGTCTGCTTTAAGGAGTAGAAGGGTGCCTGCAGAATTGCGGCAGGGAAGGTAATGTCATTTACGAAGGGATCGTAGCATGCATTTACCATGTGTCCGGGCATTGCCCAGTTTTCCGGCTCTGTGGGTTTATCAAGCTTGCTGAGGGTATCGAGCTCGGTAATTGCCTTCAGTGAGAGAACTATATCAAACAGGGTGTCATCGGGGTTGAATACAAGCTTTTCATATACCGCTCTTACCTTGTCGGGATAGCCCATCTTTACACCCATCTTGGAGAGCTTGAGAATAGCCTTTTCCTTGGTTTCATCGCCAAGTATTTCATTTGTCTTTATACGCTTCTTGTAGGTGTCGATTATCTGATATACTATTTCCGTGATGTCCTTCTTTGCCTCTTCTCCAAAATACTTGTCACCGTAGTAAATTCCCACGGGCTCGGAGTAGAAGCTTGATGCGAGGTTGTATGCAAACTTCTCAATCGATTGCATTTTTGCAACGCCCATTATCGCACGGCTGTACATTCCGCCCATATCACGGAGCTCCTCGGAGAGGAACGAGCAGGACTTTAACAGTCCGGTTACGTATGCCCAGTGCTTGTAGAGGTCGAGGTTTTCTTCATTGAACACGGTTTTGAACTCACCGAAGAATCTCGGCTCTGTAACTACTATCGTTGAGGGGGTATGACCAAACAAATCAGTAAGTACAACGTCAAAGTCGAGGGTGGAGAGCATTCCTGCCACCGTATCCTTGTCCATAGGGTTGTACATTTCAACGTATTTTGACCATTCCTCACTCGTTTTTACGAGTCCGCCTATGATTTCATCAAACGCGAGGGTATCGTTTACGTACTTTTCCTGCTCTTCGGGAGAGAGGTTAGTCTTTGCCATAACCATCTTTGCCACGCCTGTCCAGATGCCTATTATCTGTGCCTTTTGCTCTGCCATCTCGGGCTTGTAGTAAGAGGCGTCGGGAAGTATAACGCTCGGGCCCTGAATGTATACAAGGCGCTGCTTTGTGTTCTTCATATCGGTTTCAACACCGATGTTGATAGGTGTGGGAATGCCCTTGAGCGAGAGCTTCTTATAAAGACGGCTGAAATCACCTACTGTCTTGACCTCGTCAAGCACTGCGAGATTGTTAAGTGCCGGTGTGATGCCTGCCTTTTCCTTTCTATCCGCGTCCTTTGCTATTGCGTAGAGCTCGCACGCTCTCTGCATATACTCGTTGGGGAAGGACTTGCTTTCAGCGAGTGACTCGAACTCCGCCATCATAATCTTTTCAACGCTGTCTGCAAGCTCTGCAAATCCGCCTGCATAGGGCTTATCGTCGGGAATAACGAGCTTGTCGAGCGTTTCCTGATTGACGTGCATATAGAGGTCGTCTTGAATTCTGATGTTTTCCATAAGAATCTCCTATCTTTGATATTCATATCTGAAAATTTGGCATAATCTGTGCCTTTTCGTATAATTATATCACACTATTTCGAAAAATACAATGCAAATCGTAATAAAAATACAAATAGATCTTCGTTAAAAAACGTATGAAAAATGCTTTATTACTTAATTCGGACAGATTTTAATATCGCCCTGCCTTTTCAAAAACATCATTGAACACCTGTTTGTAGAAAGGAGCTTCTGTGTCGATTAAGTAAGTGCCATCCTTGTAGCCCTTATATGCAGTGCGAAGCTGGAATAAATAGTACGTTTGATTATCAGATACGGTGCTGAAATCGAGAACCGCATCGTCAAACTCTCCTGCCGAAGCACATTTGTCAAAAATAACGTTGTTTGAAATCAAGCTGTTTGAGGGATTTGCTATAAAGTTAGGGCTGTTTATACTTGATATATCGTCGGTTATTGCTTGATACTGCGGAAAGGCTGATTGCCATATTTTAGTCCTCCAAGGTGAGCTGTATAACGTATGCCACAGGATATGAAGATCCTCGGAAAACCAGGTTTTTTGTATCAGCCCCTCTCTTGCCCTCGCGTCGTACCTTATTGCGGAACTGCCCGAATTTATGATGAGATTATCATACACATTCATATCTCGGCCTCCGCCAATGAATATTGCATGCCCCGGAATGTTGATCAAGACGTTACCGTAAATATTCTGTCCCGATAAAGCATCATCCATATATATTCCGTTCGGCGAGTATACGTTGCCACCTATATCGTATATCAAATTATACCTTATATTGTTGCCGTATGATGACCATGAGCGGCCTGCATAGATTACTCCGGCATCGCCAGACTCAAGACAAACGTCATGAATAAGATTGTACTCAACAATATGATTGTTTCCGCTATATCGGATTGCGAGGTGTGGGCTGTTAAAAAGCTCATTGTTCGCGCATATATTTCCTACACCGTCAATATCAATGCCTGCCTGATATGTTTTGTGTATCTGCGCCCAATCGTGGATAAGATTGTTTGATATTACGTTGTTTCCCGGGAGAAGTGTAGCTCTTTTACCGCCGGATGCAGATATTCCGCCCATTCCGGTGTTTGCAATTTCATTTCTCGTTATCAGATTGTCACTGCCGAAAACTCTGATAGCAAATCCGCCAATGTTGCTGATTTTACAATTTGAAATTGTATTGTCATTGCCGTTAACAACGATACCGTTTCCTCGGGTACCGGTTACGGTTATGCCGTTAAGCGTTACAAAGCTCGCGTTTACGGTTATTACAGGCTTTTTTGAAAGGGATAGGTTTATTTCCGCACCGTCAAGGCCTACAGAGCTGTAAACACATAACAACCCGGTGCTTCTGTCAAGATACCATTCGTTATTGGAGTCTAACTCCTCAAGACAGTTGTAGAAATAATACGGTGCATTTTCACGAGCTCCAAAAAAGCTCTGATATTTTGTAGTAAGGTAATTTGTGTTACTGTCAAAGCTTCCTATAGGGGTTGAGCCGTCCGCCCAATCATACTGCCAAAATCCGAACATCCATACGTTTTCCGTGTTGCGCCATGATGACACTCTTGCCGCAAGCTCATCATTTAACGCATAAACGTCGCCTGCAGGGTCACCGTAAGGTCTGTTAGAGCTTGTGTTACCCGACGACACCACTCTGTCTGTGTATATATATCCATTATTAGGGTAACGTGCCAGGACCTGCCGATTGCCGTTGATGAACAGCTCACTGTACATAGGACCGGTAGTGTCACCTTGATATCTGTTTGCTGTATTGTATGTACCTATGGGGTAGAGGTTGCCCCAATCATTCTGCTCCAAATCATAAGGAGCCTTTGTTAAGTCCACAACGTAGACGTTGTCCCTTGACGTTTCCGAAAGCCTTTCATGAATGTCGGGATATTCCTTTGATTTTGCAAAATCGCTCGGATTGATATACGTTCCCGCATTCAAGACAACCTCATCGTTACCGTATGAAGTATAGATAACTCTGCATTTTTCACTTCCGCCGGCATTTTCTGAAAGAGAAAGAGTATCAATGTTGTATTTGCCGGCTTCTATACAAACGATTATTTCCGATTTTTGCGAACGGTCTGCAGCTTCAACAGCCTCTAATGCTCGATTAACGGTCAGAAATGGACTTTGCTTCGTGCCGTCGTTTGTATCAGAGCCATTTTTACTGACATAGAAATCGCCTTGAGTAAAAGATTTCGGAGCGGTTTCCCAAGCACTGTGAACGCTTGGCGTAGTGGCTTCAAAATTCCGATATAAAAAGCTAAGTATCGGTGCTTTAAGATAATATCCCAAAAGCAGAACAATCAAAAGCAATGAAATAATGCAGATGACTTGCTTCAGCATTGTTTTTCTTAAAATGTTCATTTTATCTCCTGTAAGGAATTAAAACCCGTTTGGGAAAAGTTTTATAATAAATGTAAACATCATTATATCACGGTTTTTATATTTTTTCAATGCTTTTGTCGTGTGTTGGATGTAATTTAATCTTGTTGACAATTTTATCTAAACGAAAGACTCTATCGCAGGGAAGAGAAGCTCCCGTGAGATAGAGAGTCATAAACGAAGCGTTTGATTTTATGCTTAAAATGGACGAGATATGCCCGAAATAAAGCACAATAAAAAACGCAGAATTGATACAAAATGGATCAATTCTGCGCTCTGAAATATTAAAAGTAGACAGCATAATGCCACCCACTTAATTTGGTATGTACGACGGGTTTTCGTCAGCTTCATTCCTCCGAGCTTTAGCATCCTTTGGAGATTGTCCAAATCGGTTAGTGTATGCTTTGTAAAATGTAGAGTAATCCGAATAACCGCAAAGAGAATAAACTTCTGTCGGCTTGTGCCCTTCGTCGAGAAGTCTTTTAGCGTAGATCATTCGCCTTTGAGTTATATATTTGTGTATCGAAATGCCAAAGTATCTCTTAAATCCGGAAACTAAAAAGGATTTTGAGACGAAGTATTTTTTTGCCAAATCAGACACAGCAATATTTTCCGTGAAATGTTCGTCAATAAAAGCGATGCACTGGGATAGTGTGTTTTTTTCTGATTGAGGCTGAGCAGAATGACTCTGATGCTTTGTTAATTCCGAAATCAGTGATAAAAAAGAAGCGTATAAGGAGAGTGGTTGAGAGGTGAAGGGAGTGCCGTCAATATTTTTTATGATAGCCTCTGCAAAGCTTATCACATCATCATTCCTTGATACTATGATATCTCTGACCTCCATAAGAACTTCATCTAAAATCGGAATATCCGGGAAAGAGATTGTCAGTCTAACGTAGTTATCCTGCTGCTTAATATTAAAATTGTGGAAGTATCCCTTGGGTACAAAAATCAGTGTGTTTTTTTCAAGTGCCTTACAACTGTTTCCCGATATAAAGGTTGCATCTCCGTCTATGTAATAAATTATTTCGTGATGTGGATGTATTTCGTGCCCCTTTCTTAATGACGGACCGCGAGAATATCGGAAATGGATTTGTTTATATTGTTTTTCTTTCGCAAAATTTGTTTCCATAGCTATATTATATCACAAACTTGTGCTTTTTGCAATATAATATGGCTCTTTTGACATTTACATTTCAATTTATATATGATAAAATTACAAATAAAACGCGAGGAGTAAGGAAATGACGGATACTGTTCTTGAACTTATTGAAAAATACAAACTGATTGCTATTATCAGAAACGTAGAGCGTGAGGATCTTATACCACTTTGCAACGCACTTTATGAGGGCGGTGTACGTCTGGTTGAAATCACGTTTTCATCCGATGGACTTTGCGACGAGAGAACAGCTCAGGACATTCGCCTTGTAGCCGAGCATTTTGCCGGAAAGTTAGCGGTAGGAGCGGGAACGGTAGTCACAACAGAACAGGTACTGATGACACGTGATGCAGGCGGCCAATTTATTATTTCTCCTGATACAAGCAAGGATGTTATAGGTGAAACAAAAAAATCCGGACTCGTTTCTATTCCTGGTGCTTTAACTCCAACTGAGATAATTGATGCATATTCCTTTGGTGCCGATTTTGTCAAGGTTTTTCCCGTGGGGAAGTCGGGATGCGAGTATATCAAGGCTATCAAAGCACCACTTTCTCATATTCCCATGCTTGCTGTGGGAGGAGTTGACCTGAATAATCTCGGGGAATATCTTGCGGCAGGGGTAAACGGCGTAGGAATAGGATCGAATATTGTGCATAAGGAATACATAAAGCAGAAGGATTTTGCAGCTATACAGCGTTTGGCAAGCGAATACGTGGAGATTATAGAAGAAAACAGGAGTAAATAAGACTGGTTATGAGTAACTATATCACTATAGACGGTGGCACCACAAATACGAGACTACGTCTGGTGAAGGACTATTTAGTGGTAGCGGAGACTCGAATTTCCATGGGTGCAAAGGATTGTACCAAAGGAAATGAAATCTATAAAAGCTCAATAAGAGAAAAAATCAAAGAGCTTTTGACAGCTGGAAATACGGAAGAAAAAGATATTCGGGCTATCATAATTTCCGGAATGCTCACGTCAGAATTAGGATTGTGTAATCTTCCCCATATAGCAGCACCCGTGGGAATAAAGGAGCTTCATAGCTCTATGAAGCTTATGGATGTAGGGATCAGCTCCATCCCCTGTTATTTCATTCCCGGTGTCAAAATACAGTCGGAAAATATGTATGAGATTGATATTATGCGTGGTGAGGAATGTGAGTTTATCGGTATTTCAGCGCAGATGGTACCAAACTCTGTTTGTATTATGCCGGGATCACACAGTAAGCACATTTTTTCTGACGAAAGAAAGCGAATATCTTCTTTTCAAAGCTTTTTAAGCGGTGAGATGATTTACGCATTTTCTCAGAACACCATTCTTTCCAAGAGTATTGACTTATCTATCACGAATTTTGATGGAGAAGCACTGCTTTCCGGATATGACTGTGTTAAAAAGTATGGTATAAACCGTGCTTTATTTCAAACGAGAATAATGGATAAGATGGTTGGGTACAGTGCTGAGGCACTTTACAGCTTTTTCCTCGGCGCTATACTTTGCGAGGAAGTGGAGAGCTTGTCCGATTGCAAAAAACAAATATACATATGCGGTCAAAGAAGTATTCGCAAGGCTATGATGTTTCTGATAAAAAATCGGCTGTCTATTTCAGCAATTGAAATAGAAGACTCTGCTTCAGAGCTTGCTACAACCCGGGGCGTAATTGAGATCTTTGAGTATAAAGGAGAATGATTATGGATACGGTAAAACAAAAGGTAATAGATGAAAGCATTCGTGGATTTGGAAACGATCAGGCAAAAATCGCGTGCAGAATTCAGTATAGGCCTACCGATCCGAAATATGACGAAAAAATCCGCAAGTTTCAGGGCTGCCCTACCGTTGCCGTTTCACGAGGCGGCAGAGTCTTCTTGGGTTGGTATTCCGGAGGAATATGTGAGCCGCATATGGAGAATTACAATTATCTTGTTTACAGCGATGACGGCGGTAAAACCTTTAAAGCGCCTCTTTTGGTTATCGAAAGCGAAAAGGAGCGCAATGTACACGCTTTGGATATCCAGCTTTGGATAGCTCCAAATGGTTCACTTTGGGTATTTTGGGTACAAAATAACGCCATACCCCTAACCGATGAGAATAAATATATGCTTTCTGCAAGTCAGACGAGCAAGCTGCCCGTTGTAGACAGAGACGGATACCTGTTTCCGGATATGAGACACACCACATGGTGCGTTGTTTGTGATAATCCTGATGCTGAGGATCCCGTATTTAGCGAACCCCGTTTGCTTGACATCGGATTTTTGCGTTGCAAGCCTTTGGTTACCGATAGCGGACGCTGGATATTATTTAATTACGATCAATTGAACGATACCTATGGATATAGCATATCCGACGATAGCGGAAAGACCTTCTCTCGTCACTACGGTGCTAAAAAAATCCCCACCTCCTATGATGAGGCTATGGCGTATCAAAAGAAAAACGGAGCAATACGTATGTTTGCTCGTAATGAAAGTGGAGAATTGTCAGAAGCAAGTTCTTTGGATGATGGTTTTACCTGGTCGGAGGTCTTCCTTAACGGAATTTCCTCTCCCAATACCAGATTTTACGTTTCCCGTACACCGAGCGGTAGAATTATTCTTGTCAATAATGATATGAGGGACGTAAGATGTAGAATGAGCGTATGGCTATCTGAGGATGACGGAGAAACTTTCGCATATAAAAAGCTTGTTGATGATCCTGATTATTTTACGTCTTATCCGGATGTAGATTTCTTCGATAATAAGATATACCTGACATACGACAGGGAAAGAACAGGTGCGAAGGAAATAAGGCTGATAGTTTTTACGGAAGATGACGTATTATCACCTTCCACTGAATTGCGCTCACAAATAGTAAGCAAGTCTAATGCGGTTTAACCTATCATTCACTACCGTTTTTACATCAAATATCTACATACTAATAAACAAAACAAGCACAGCCGCGATGGCTGTGCTTGTTTTATTTCTACCTATTTCAAGTCACACATAAATTGCTTTCCCGAACCTGATGGCAACGCTTCTCGCTGCGGCTCGGTCACGCTCAAGGGAAAACAACACTTAGTTGTTTTCTAACACTCTCGCGCCGCTTCGCTACCTCGGTGGAAACTCCCGTACCCGTGTTAAGTTTATTTGTGCGGTTCTCCTTCTTCTTGGTGTAGTAATCTTTCAATTTTATATTCACCGTTGGATTTCGATATTTGTTTTTAGAGCGAAGAGCGAAGACTGTGGATGAGGTCTGTCCCGTCGCCGCTCGGGGAAAGAGCTATCGGTAAAGCAAAAAAATTAAGACTGAGTATAAATTCGGTCTTTACTCTGTGAGTAATCCAAAATTTTGATACCGTTTCAAAATGGGTACAAATTTTTGAACTATGGGTGCATCTTCCTACAAGGGTTTGCACCCATTTTAGTTCGATAAATTGGAATTTGTAATGCTGTTAAGCGCAGTTATCTACCTAATAGTTGTTCGAGTGCGGGAGTTATCGCATTTGTAAGCACCTCGTATCCTGCGGATGTTAAGTGACCGCCATCGGTCGTATATTCTGCATATATTTCACCTGTTTCAAGATTCAAAAGTGGAGAATACAGATCGACAAATTCGTATCCGTATTTTTCTGACAGGAGCTT
>JAZNHE010000130.1:0-2150 GCA_045576795.1 Eubacteriales bacterium
GGTACAGACGCACAGATGCCCGAACCGGAGCCGCCCAAGGCAAGTGAACCCGCCCCCATGAAAGCCACGCCAGAGAAGAAATTTGAGCCCTACCAGGGCAAGATACTCAAGAGCGGCACGGGATGCGTGACGATGATAAACGACCACCTCTGCGAAGGGCGGTTTACACCAAGAGTCAACGGCAAACGCATATCCAAGAACGTATACGCAAAGACACGAGAGGAATGCGAGGAAAAGCTCGCCGAGCTGATAAAGATGATGAAAGCGGAAATTGCAGAGATGAAAAAGGTAGCGAAGAACGCATAACGCACAGAGGGGCGACCACGAACGGTCGCCCCTCAAAAATTGCATCGGAGGAAACAAAGAGAAAGTTTTTTATCAACTGGCGTAGTCAAATGACCGTGGTATCTGCATGTTCATTTCTTGCTACTATGGTTTAACATAAAAAATATATGCTTCTTTTTCACTGTGCCTCTTGACAAAATGATAATCGCATGATATAATAATATTGCCAATTAGATAATTTGCAGAATGAAAGGAAAGAGGAATATGACACAAATAGGAGATAGGTTAGCACAATTACTAAAAGAAAGCGGCTACACACAAAAAGAATTTGCGCGGATGTGCGGCGTTACCGAAGCGGCAATGTGCAGATACTTGAAAAACGAGAGAGAGCCCAAAATTGAGGTCGTTGCAAACATGGCAACAGCGCTCAATACTACTGTGGAATATCTGATTACAGGCAAAGAAGACGAAACCGGTTTCGACGACCTTTATAGGATTGTGGCACGAAGCACGATTTCCATGTCCGATGAAGAAAAGTTGAGACTTATCAAGCTGTTAATGGAGAAATAATGATCGAGCAAGATTATCTGAATCACGTATCGTTACCCGCAAAATTGTACGATAAGATAGAGAGCGATGTAGCGGAATTGTTTTTGGAATTGGACATAAGAGAGTATCCCATAGATCCCATGCAGATCGCACTTGACCTGGGGTATGACCTTGTTCCGTTTACGCAAATGCCGAAGGAGGTCAAGCGCGAACTAATATTCAAAGACATTGACGGCATTAGTCATTATGATCCAGAGCGCAAAAAGTTCGTTATATACTATCGCCCCAACGGGATGAAGGAGCGCTTGCGTTTCACGATCGGACACGAAATCGGCCATATACGGATGAAGCATCGCCACGAAAGCGAGCTTGCAAGACGCATTGCGGATTATTACGCAGCGTATCTGTTAGCCCCTACACCGTGGATTGCTCATGCTGGTTGTGAGGATTATACCGATGTAGCCCGCGCCTTTTTCTTATCGGATCCCTGTGCTATGATCTGTTTTGAAAGATATGAGCGTTGGAGCAGGATACCGTTCACAAAAGATTATGAGAAGTCATTGACGTGGCTTGTATCATAAATAGAATAGAAAGCTGGTGATGCGATTTGTATGCAATAAAACAAAAGACACACGAATAAGCTGCGCTAACAGCAAACCGTGCGTCTTCCGCAGAAATATGTTGTAATATTCCTGAGTGGCATTAGGTATTATAGCATATTTCTGCCCTTTTGTCAACCCGTTTAGGCCAAATTCATGCCTGCCTAAATATGGGATTCCGCTAAAGGCAAGCGGAGAAAGGTCAGAATATGTCAAAAAACAATAGCACCCGTAGTGGGTGCAAAGACGTTTTTCGCGCATTTTTAGTAAAAAATGCAAAATACGAGGGGGCTCTTGAAATTCCTTGTATTAAGAGGACAGAGGAAATGCCGAATAGGCTAATTCCTTTCTCGAAGGCAGTTAGTAGCCATGACTATGATGCATGGGTACACTTTTACGAGGATGATGTGAATTTCGAGAGACTGTGGAATCAGCCCTCAAAATACTTGCCTATCCTCAAAAAGTTCAAAGGTGTAATCACTCCCGATTTTAGCGTGTATCGAGATATGCCTCTTGTGATGCAGCAGTGGAATATTTATCGAAGTCGTGCGATCGGTCATTGGCTGCAAGAGAACGATATACCGGTAATCGCAAATGTGCGCTGGAGTGATGATCGGACATATGAGTTGTGCTGCACAGGCGTACCTTCTAATTCCACTATCGCAATTGGTTCTCATGGCTGCATCAAACTTTTGCGTGAACGAGAGTTCTTTATAA
>JAZNHE010000131.1:0-3844 GCA_045576795.1 Eubacteriales bacterium
AGCACCGTATTTGAAATACAGTTTAGCCATTTTACTCGTCCTTTGTTGTGTTTTTACCGTTACATATTTTATCACATCTTTTCAGATAATGGAATAGATAAACGAAAAAATCGGCAGAATTAACATAAAAATTCTAACAGGATAACAAATTTGCTCAAAGGGGGTGGAAATCCTCGGACAAATGTGTTACAATATAAAATCATGCTATTAATCTTGAAAGGAGGCACTCGATGAAGCTGATTATTGCGGAAAAACCGAGTCTTGCCCGTAACATAGTGGCCGGAATAGGTAAAATGGACAGAAAAGACGGCTTTTTTATCAATGATGAATATATAGTTACCTGGGCATTCGGACATCTGTTTTCACTCGCCGATATAGAAAGCTACACCGGAACAGAGGATACAAGATGGACTCTTGATAATCTTCCGTGCTTCCCGGAGGAGTTCAAGTTTGAACTTAGGCACGCAGAGGGCAAGAAAACGGTCGATAGCGGTGTTAAGAAGCAGTTCAAGATTATTGAGACACTCTGTAACCGTGGCGACGTTGACACAATTGTAAACGCCGGGGACGCAGACAGAGAGGGAGAAATAATAGTCAGGCTCTGCGTCGACAATGCACTGAAGGGTGATAAGAGTCAGAAAAGACTGTGGCTCCCCGACCAAACGCCGGAAACAGTAAGGCGCGCACTCTCGGAGATGAAGGACGAGAGTGAGTACGACAACCTCGCCGGAGAGGGACTTGCCAGAACGTATATAGATTGGCTCTATGGAGTTAACCTTACAAGATATGCAACCATAAAGTCGGGCAAGCTGCTCAGGGTTGGCAGAGTTATAGTTCCGATAGTTAAGGCTATATACGATCGTGATATGGATATACGCAATTTCACTCCCGAAATTTACTATGTCATATCGAGCTCGGCTGAAACGAACGGAGAGAAAATAGAGCTTACAAGTAAACAAAAGTTTGCAAAAGACGAGCTTAACAAGGCGAACGAGGTCGCAGAGCTGTATAATAGCTCAAAGGCAGTAGTGACGTCTGTTGAGAGTAAGAAGGACAGAATACTGCCGGGTAAGCTGTATTCTCTTTCGACACTTCAGAACGTTCTCGGCAAGAAATATAAGATGTCTATGGCTGATAGCCTTAAAATCATACAGAAGCTTTACGAGGACGGTTATCTCACCTATCCCAGAACAAATTCGGAATATCTTGCCACTGCGGAAAAGGATAAAATGAAGGCGATAATATCCAACGTATCCAAGCTTGGTTATCCTATCAAATTCAAGGATTCCAAAACCATATTTGATGACTCAAAGATAGAGTCGCACTCCGCTCTTACGCCCACTTACAAGATACCTGTGAAAGATAAGCTTACAGAGGATGAGAACAAGGTATATTCCACTGTTTTCCGTCGCTTTGTTGCGGTATTCTGTGCGGAGGATTGCGTCGCTGAGAAAAGTGAAATAAAGATAAAGGTTGGGGATCATGAGGAGTTTTCTCTCAAGGGAACCGTAATTTTAGAGCCCGGTTGGACTAAGTATGACGATTATTCCGCGAAGGATAAGATATTGCCTCGTCTTGAAGTAGGCGATGAGGTCAACATCGACTTCAAGCCGGAGGAGAAGCAGACAACTCCGCCCAAGCATTACACAATTGAAACTCTTAACAAGTACCTTAAGAATCCGTTCAAGGAGGATAAGGCGAAGGCAAAGGAACTTGAGGAGAGCGGAGAGGTTGATGATGCTGACGATTATAAAGCAATATTCGAGGGACTTGAGCTTGGTACCGAGGCGACACGCACAGGAATTATTGACAATGCAAAGAAGAGCGGTTATATTGATCTTAAAAAGGACGTATACACCATTCTTCCGGGTGGCGAATTTTTGATAGAATCGATTGCCCGTCTTGGCATAGTGATGGATAAATATAAAACCTCGGAGCTTGGCAAGGCTCTGAAGAAAGTATTCCGAGGCGAGATGAGCATTGACGAGTCGGTCACTCTTGCGGAAAATGAGATTTCACTAATTTTTGCCGATAAGAAGAACAACCCTCCGATGCCCAAGGTTGATACCGGTAAGATAGGACAAATTGCAGGAGAATGTCCTCTCTGTAAAAGGAATGTTATACGCGGAAAATACAATTACGGATGTATGGGATATTCCGACGGATGCACCTTTAAGATGGGTATTACCATGTGCAAAAGAGATATTCCAATAGCAGAGGTTTCCAGATTACTTGCCACGGGATCGACCGCGCTTCTTAACGATTTCATCTCAAAGAATGGCAAACGATTTAAGGCGAAGCTCGTTTTAGAGGAAGGAAATGTTGTCTTCAAATTTGATTGATAAATAACTTGAAATGACTATAAAAGTTAGCAAAAATGCGATTAAACACCGTTTTTGCTAACTTTTTTCTTTGCTTACTCTTGAAAAATAATCGGAAAACAAGCTATAATTTTTGCATCGAAATTCAAAAACCGGGCGAAAATTAAGAAATTGGGAAAAGATAAAAAAAGAGCTTATCTTACAAGAAAAACAAAAATCCTCTTGACAAAAGCAAAAAGTAGGTATATAATGAAACAGAACCGCAACTTCTTTTATGAAACGGTCGAGGAGGATATTATGAAAAAGATGAATGAAGAGAAGCTCGCTAAAATGGCGGATTATATCAAAGAATATATAGAGCAGCACGGTGACTCTCCCAAGTTCGGTCAGATTATAGAATATATGGGAATGTCAAATTCCGTTGGATACCGTTATCTTATGACTCTGCGTGACAGAGGAGTCATCGTTTATAGCGGTAAGGATACACTCTCTATTGAGGGACAGGAGCGGATGCGTCCGGCATATCGCAGAGTGCCGATTCTCGGTGGAATTCCTTGCGGAGCTCCGGATGAGCATACACAGCTCGTCGAGGGATATGTTGCACTGCCAGAGGAGTGGCTTTTTGGTGATTGTTATCTGCTCCGTGCGGAGGGCGATTCTATGACCGGAGCAGGAATAGATGACGGAGATCTCGTCCTCATTCGTAAAACTACGCTTTCCGAAACGGGCAGGGTAGTTGTTGCCCTTGTTGACGGAACCGACACTACTCTCAAGAGATACTTTGTTGACCGCGACGGCACACCTGTTTTAAGAGCAGAGAATGCTAAATACCGTGATATTCACCCCTTCCATCTTGATGTACAGGGCGTAGCGGTAAAGGTAATCAAGGATGTAAGATGAGTATCATTTTACTATATAATTTCATATTATCAGCAAGATGGTGAACTTCGTTTTACCATCTTGTTTTTGTTAATTTTTATAAATATTTAACAAACTTCACATTATTTTATGTACTTTTTTGGCAATAAAAAAGTATAAAATTGTGCAGAGTGATGAAAAAGTCGGAAAGAAAGAAAAATATTATTAAAATCCATTGTATTGTCAAAAGCAGTGTGCTATAATACTTGCGTCAATTATGAATTTTAATAATTGTATTTTATATTATTTTAGGAGGCTAAAATGGAAAATCACGATTCTTTGAACGAACAGTCCGTTAACAACGAGAATCTCGCTCCGGAAAACGAAGCCGCTGCGGTTCCCGAAGAAAACGTGACCCCCATTCAAAGCGAAGAAACCGCTCCCGTCGAGGAAGCCGCTCCCGTTGAGGAAGCCGCTCCTGCTGAGGAAGTCGCTCCCGTCGAGGAAGCCGCTCCTGCCGAGGAAGCCGCTCCTGCCGAGGAAGCCGCTCCTGCTGAGGAAGCTGCTCCCGCCGAGGAAGCCGCTCCCGTTGAGGAAGTTGCTCCTGCCGAGGAAGGCGCTCCCGTTGAGGAAGAAGTCGGAGGCCAAGCGGTCTTAGGAAGACC
>JAZNHE010000132.1:0-6421 GCA_045576795.1 Eubacteriales bacterium
TTGTCTTCCTAAGACCGCTTGGCCTCCGACTTCAAAAAACGACCTCTGAACGAGGTCGTTTTTTGTAGTTTATTCTGCAGTGTAATTATCGAAGTAACCTTGAATATATACGATCGGAGTGCCCTTATCACCGGAGCCCGATGTGAGATCACACAACGATCCTATAAGGTCGGTCAGCTGTCGGGGAGTAGTTCCCTCGGAAGCCATTTTTCCAACAAGGTTGTCATCCTTTTCTTGGATTTTGCTCTTAATCGCATTGCGTAGCTCCTCACCGGAGAGTCCTGCGAATTCATTATCTGCCAAATACTTTAGCTTAAGTTCATTTGGAGTTCCCTCAAGTCCGGGAGTGTAAGCAGGTGAAACAATAGGATCGGCGAGCTCCCATATCTTGCCGACAGGATCCTTGAATGCACCGTCACCGTATACCATTACCTCGACACGCTTGCCGGTTTCTATATATATCCTATCTTGTATCTTATCTACTACGGGTTGGCAATCCCTCGGGAAGAGCTTTACCGTGTTTTCTGTTGCCTTGTTTGAGCCGAGAAGTCCGTATTCCGCATTGTATCCGGAGCCGTCT
The DNA here is from genome assembly GCA_045576795.1 of Eubacteriales bacterium. GTDB lineage: Bacteria > Bacillota > Clostridia > Oscillospirales > CAG-272 > UBA1740. Next base: position 581 of record JAZNHE010000132.1, read on the forward strand.
ATGGATTTGGCCAGAATTTCATCAAGTCCGTAGCACTTGTCAACTCCTGCGCTCTCGAGCAGCCTTCTCGTTCTGAATCTTGTATGAATATCGCAGTACAAGACGTTTTTGGTGTAGGGGAGTATTGCACGTGCATCATTTGCGAAGATTATCTCACAATCAGCACCGGCTTCACGAATAAGACTTTCATAGTATTCGACGTAGTCAACACCGGTAAATCTATGCTTTTCATAGCCGAAAAGCTCACGGTATTCTTGTAGCGTAAGCACGTCGGTATAGGGGTTGACACCGTTCTCATCAACCGCATCTAAGCTGACAAGATGATTGCCAACCTCATCGGAGGGATAAGAGAGCATAAGAACGATTTTCTTAGCTCCCATAGCAATGCCTCTCAGACATATAGCAAAACGGTTACGGGAGAGAATAGGGAAAATAACACCCACCGTTTCGCCGCCAAACTTTACACGTATGTCATCTGCAATATTATCCACAGATGCATAGTTGCCCTGTGCTCTGGCAACTATAGCCTCCGTCATGGCTATTATATCTCTATCATGCACCTTGAAGCCGTATTCTTCATCTTTTGCGGCATCAAGCACGGAGTTAACAACTACCTCTACTATATCGTCTCCCTCGCGTATAATCGGTGCTCTCACACCACGGGAGACTGTTCCTATCTTACGACTCATATTTTATCCTCCTGTAACGGATTATCGCATTACTATGTTATTATATCATACTTTTTCTATCTTGTAAAGGTATTTTTTATCAATAAATTATATTTACCTGATCGAAACTTGTAGCGCGGATATGTTAGTGAAAAATATATTTCTGCATAACTGAAAAAATAACAGACAGGCACTTGTAATCGCGTGGATTTTATGATACAATGTAATAAATGGAAGATATGACACATCCGATTATAGTAGCACTTTTGTAATTTTCAAAAAGAGCGTTTTATTGTTGGGAAGTGAAAAAATGTCATAATTCTTCAAAAATGACAATTATAGTTGTCAAAATATAGCATTTGGAGGTCAAAAATGAAAAGAGGCGCAAAACTTGTTAAAGCTTCTTTGGCAGCACTGCTTGTCCTTATCAGCATTGTTCTCGGGTACCTTACGTATGTAATTACTACGTATCATCGCATACCCGATAACCTTGAGCTTGACATTGACGGTGAAGCATTGTACGATGCCGTAAGCCTTGATGAAGAGTATACAATAGTCACACAGAACATAGGATTTGGTGCATATACCAGTGACTTTACATTCTTTATGGATGGCGGTAAGCAATCACGTGCCGCAAGTCCGGAAAGCGTCAGAGCGTGCATTAACGCAGCTATTTCTACCGTATCGTCTTATAATCCCGATTTTATTCTTTTCCAAGAGGTAGACATTGATTCTACCCGTAGCTACCACATCGATCAGTACAAGATTCTGACCGATACGTATCATGGCTATTCAAGTGCCAGAGCCATCAACTATGATTCTGCATATTTGATGTATCCCTTTAACGAGCCACACGGAGCTTCGTATAGCTCACTCGCGACATTTTCATCATTTGACATTCAGTCCTCCCTGCGCAGAAGTCTCCCTATATCCACATCCGTGTCGAAATTTCTCGACCTTGACCGTTGTTACAGCATAAGCCGTATAGACGTAGAGAATGGAAAGCAGCTCGTTATATTCAACGTTCACACGTCTGCATACGGTGGCAACGATGAGATTCGCACAGCGCAGATAACCATGCTTATGAACGATATGAAAGCAGAGTATGAGAATGGCAATTATGTAATCTGCGGAGGTGATTTTAACCACGACTTTACAGGTGACTCTACTCAGCGACTTAACGGAGGAATGGATACTCTTGAGTACGGATGGGCACAACCATTCCCTGAGGAATTGATTCCTGACGGATTTTCCCGTTGCACGTTCTATAAGGACGGAGTAATCGCCCCCACCTGCCGTGATTGCGACATCCCTTATGAAGAAGGCAACTTCACTATTATCGTCGACGGATTCATCATCTCGGATAACGTTGACTGTATAGAGGTTGAAAACGTTGTAACCGGTTTTGAATATTCTGACCACAACCCCGTGGTTTTGAAATTTACACTGCAAGGCTAAAAATACATTTTACGACATAGAGCCGCAAGAGTTGACTTGCGGCTCGTTTTTTTGTACTAATTCTGTTTTTTGTGATAATTGCATTAAACTCCACTTTTTCTCTTGACATTTCTTATGCATTATATTATAATTAATCTGTGCGCATTATAATACGCGCAAATTCTTAAAGATTTATGCGAGGTCACGCGTATGTATAAACATTTTTTGAAGAGGTTGTTTGACATTATACTTTCGATCTTTATCCTTATCCTTTCTTCACCCATATTACTCGTGCTGGCAATTGCTATTAAAATAGATTCTCCCGGTCCCGTTATCTTCAAGCAGAAGAGATTGGGACTTGGTGGTAAGGAGTTTTGGATTTATAAGCTTCGTTCAATGTGTGTTGGTGCGGAGAAAACAGGTAGTGGAGTTTATTCCGGCAAAGGGGATGCAAGAGTTACTCGTGTTGGCAAGTTTTTGCGAGCCTCCAGCCTTGATGAGCTTGTTCAGGTAATCAACATCCTGAAGGGCGATATGAGCTTTATAGGGCCTAGACCTCCGCTTACATATCACCCGTGGCCTATTGAACAGTACACGAAAGAGCAGCTCAGAATGTTCGAGGTTCGTCCCGGAATTACCGGTTGGGCGCAAACGCATGGGCGCAAAGACGTTGAATGGAATCACCGCATAGAGTTGAACGTGTGGTATGTTGACAATCTTTCACTGTGGCTTGATATTAAAATTCTTTTTCTCACCGTGTTTAAGGTATTCACCAACGCAGACAATGAAAACAAAGGCGCGACTGTTGTAAATAAAGAGACTGTTGGCGTTACCGGAAATTCAGAAGATAAACAGGACGCGGAATAAAATTGACAAGGTAGGGCATTATGCTTAAACTGATGTACATAACTAATAATCCTGATGTAGCCTTAGTAGCCGAAAGCGCAGGTGTTGACAGGATTTTTGTAGATATGGAATATATTGGAAAGAGCGATCGTCAGGGTGGCATGGATACAGTACAATCAAAGCACACTATCTCGGATGTAATAACAATTCGAAACGTTATAACAAAGTGTCAGCTTATGGTAAGATGTAATCCAATGCATGGAGCTACAAATGAGTTCACATCCTCCAAGCAAGAGATAGATGCTGTAATTGCTGCCGGAGCTGACGTAATTATGCTCCCGTATTTTAAGACCGCGCAGGAAGTAAGAGATTTTGTTCGAATCGTTGATGGAAGAGCAATAACGCTTCCCCTTGTAGAAACACCGGAAGCGGTTAATTGCATAGATGAAATCCTCGCCATTGATGGCATAGATGAGATTTTTGTGGGTTTGAATGATTTGAGCCTCGGATACGGAAAAAAGTTTATGTTTGAGCTTCTTGTCGACGGAACGGTAGAAATGCTGTGTGAAAAATTCAAACAAAAGGGAATTCCGTATGGATTTGGCGGAATAGCTTCGCTTGGCAAGGGGATGCTCCCTGCCGAATACATCATAAAAGAGCATTACAGACTCGGATCAAGCTGCGTTATATTATCCAGAAGCTTTTGTAATACAAGCCTTGTGGACAATATAGACGCCATAAGGAATATATTTGAGGTTGAAATCGATAGGCTTCGAAGGTATGAGGCGGAGTGTGAGAAGAGTGGAGATTGTTCACGCGATAATATGGTGGAAATCGAAAAAATCATAGAAAAAATTATACGAGATAAGGAATAGCACAAATGAAAGCATTGCTCGTGACCGGCGCTTGGAAATGTACGCAAAATAATTTGGATGCCATAGAAAAGCTTGGATATAAGATCTTCTTTCACAAAAATGAAAGCGAAGAGCTGCCAATTCCGTATGAAAGCATCGAGGGAGTTATATGTAACGGGTTGTTTTTGTATCATCCTGTTACAAAGTTTACCTCTTTGAAATTTGTGCAGCTGACGAGTGCGGGGCTTGATCGTGTCCCAATCGATTATATGAAAGACCACGGTATTCAAGTTTTTAATGCAGGTGGTGTTTACAGTATACCGATGGCAGAGTTTGCACTTGCAGGTGTTCTGTATTTGTACAAGCAAATTCGATTCTTTAACGATATGCAGCAGAGCGCCAAGTGGGAAAAGCACAGAGGACTATGTGAGCTTTACGGTAAAACAGTGTGCATTGTCGGATGTGGGAGTGTTGGAGGCGAGTGTGCTATTCGTTTTAATGCATTCGGGTGCCGTGTTATAGGTGTAGATATCTATCCAAGAAAAGATGATTTGTACAGCGATATGTATAGCACAAATGAGCTTCATATTGCACTTGGGCAGAGTGATATTCTTATTCTTACTCTACCCCTAAAGGAAGAAACAAGGCATATCATGAACAAAGAAGCTTTCGCGGCTACTAAAGATGGAGCTGTAATTGTCAACATAGCAAGAGGCCCCTTGATTGACGAGAGTGCTTTAATTGAAGCACTTGGCAGTAAGCTCGGAGGTGCTGTTCTCGATGTGTTCGAGCAAGAACCGCTTTCCCAAGAGTCACCGTTGTGGAGTATGAAAAATGTGTTGATAACTCCGCATAACAGCTTTGTTGGAAACGGAAATGAAGATAGATTGATGAAGAAAATTTTTGAGAATTTAAGGAGTGTCGGCAATGGTTGATATTAGAAGTATATTGGATTCCGAGCCTAAGCTGAGAAACGATTTGTTTATACGAGGCTTTCTAATAACGGATAAAAAGCTTGATACATCCGATTTTCCTTTCTATGGCAATTGGAGAGTAGAGGAGCACAACGGATATTACTTTATGGCCCACAATCTTACAGGGATGCACATACTTGAAAAAGAGGGAAAATGCTTTTTCATCATGGGACACGCCTATAATCCGTTCACAATGGAAATTGATGAGATTAAGCAAGTAGACTTGATCTCGGATTCATATGGAACGGATAACTATTTTGAACGTATCAGTGATTTAACCGGCGTATTTGTTTATGGAGAGATAGCAGACGGTAAAATCGGATATCTTGTTGATCCGTCGGGTATGCAATCTGCGTGTTACGGCATCATAGACGGCAACTTTTACCTCTCATCACACGCGCAACTTATTGGTGATCTCAATGGACTTGAGATGGATGAGCTTGTTAAGGAGTTGGTTTCATATAAATGGTACGGACGAGTTATGGGGCCGTATCTTCCCGCTGATTTGACACCTTTTAAGAGCGTTAAAAGAGTTGTACCCAGCATCAGCTATTGTTATGACGAAACTGTAACGCACAAGCGTTATTGGCCGACAAAACATACGGGATTTGCCGAGAGCAACGAGGAATATGAGCGTGTAATCATATCCGCTGCCGAAATATTAAAAAACAATATGTATCTGGTAAGCAAAAAGTGGAATAACCCATGGATATCTCTTACCGGAGGAATAGATTCCAATACCACTTTCGCGGCAGGAAATGGAAATTACAATAAATTCGAAACGTTCAGTTACATATCCGCAGAGAAAGAAATTCCCGATGCCGAGGCGGCGAAAAAAATATCTGAGAGATTCGGTCTTGTGCATCATGAATACCACATTCCCGACAGCAATGAAAATATAATCAATTTTGAACAGAGACGTCAGCTTTTCCGTCATAATAACGGATATATAGCCGAGCTTTACGATAATGAGGCTCGCAAAAAGATGTTCTTGCGTGATAATATACCTTGTGACGTTGAAGTTAAGTCATGGGTATCTGAAACTATTCGCGGATACTGGTA
>JAZNHE010000133.1:0-4387 GCA_045576795.1 Eubacteriales bacterium
ATCTTCACCCAGAGAAACGGTATTCACATCGTAGACCTTCAGAAGACCGTTAAGAAGTTTGAGGAGGCTTACAACTTTGTAGCTGAGCTCGCTCAGGACAATGGCACTATCCTCTTCGTTGGTACAAAGAAGCAGGCAGCAGACACCGTTAAGGAAGAGGCTGAGAGATGCGGAATGTACTACACCAACAACCGTTGGCCCGGTGGTATGCTTACCAACTTCAAGACCATCCGCAATTCTATCAAGCGTCTTAAGGAGCTTGAAAAGATGCAGGCAGACGGTACATTTGACCTTCTCCCCAAGAAGGAGGTTGCTAAGAAGCTTAAGGAGATCGAGGATCTTCAGAAGTCCTACGGCGGTATCAAGGAGATGGATAGACTTCCTTCTTGCGTATTCATCGTAGACACTCGCAAGGAGAGAAATGCAGTTCTCGAGGCAAAGAAGCTCGGTATTCCCGTAGTTGCAATCGTTGATACCAACTGTGATCCCGATGATGCAGATTACATCATCCCCGGTAACGATGACGCTATCCGTGCTATCAAGCTTATCGCAGGTGCTCTTGCTGATGCTGTTATCGCAGCACACGGCGGTGTAGAAGAGGCTCCTGTAGAGGAAGTTCCCGCAGCAGAGTAATTTTCGATTAAAACTTAAAGGAGAAAAGTAAAATGGCAGAGATTTCAGCAAAGGCCGTCGCCGAGCTCAGAAAGCAGACCGGTTGCGGTATGATGGATTGTAAGAACGCTCTCAAGGACGCTAACGGTGACTTTGAGGCTGCAATTAAGATTCTTCGTGAGAAGGGTATGGCTGCTACAGCAAAGAAGGCGAGCAGAATTGCCGCAGAGGGACTTGTTGATATTTTGACTATCGGCAATACCACTGCAATGGTTGAGGTTAACTCCGAGACTGACTTCGTTGCTAAGAATGCAATATTCCAGGAATTTGTAAAGGTTATTCTTAAGACTATAATCGCTAACAAGCCCGCTGACGTTGATGCACTTCTTGCATGTAACGTAGCAGAGGGCGAGGGCACTGTTGCAGACTCTCTCAATGAGCACACCTACAAGATCGGTGAGAAGCTTTCTATCCGCCGTTTTGTAGTAGTAGAGGGCGCAGTTTCCACCTACATCCACGGTCTTGGTACCACAGGTGTTGTTGTTAGCTTTGACACCGATGTAGCAGGTACTCCCGAGTTCGCAGAGTGCGCAAAGAACGTTGCACTTCAGACCGCGGCTATGCCCGTTGCATATCTCAACAAGGAGTCCGTACCCGCATCTGTTCTTGCTGACGAGAAGGCTATTCTCATCAAGCAGATGGAGCAGGATCCCAAGATGGCAGGCAAGCCTCAGCAGGTTCTTGAAAAGATCGTTGAAGGTAAGCTTGGCAAATTCTATGAGAACAACTGTCTTCTTGAGCAGGCTTATGTTAAGGACGATTCTATGTCCGTATCCAAGTACGTAGCATCTGTAGCAAAGGCTCTCGGTGGCAACATCACCGTTACCGGCTATGTTCGTTACGACAAGGGCGAAGGCCTTGAGAAGAGAGAAGAGGATTTCGCAGCAGAAATCGCAAAGATGGTTCAGGGCTAATAAATTTAGCGAAGAACGAAAACTATATGAAGAAGAGGAGCAACCGCTCCGCTTTTTCTTTTTTCTAAGCATGACTGCTCGGACTGCCGTAGTCACTACGGCGACGCCATCGCACTCACGCTTTCTTCATCTAAATTTATTTAGCCCACGGTATAAATTTAGCAAAGAACGAAAACTATATGAAGAAGAGGAGCAGCCGCTCCTCTTTTTCTTTTTTCTAAGCATGTCTGCTCGGACTGCCGTAGTCACTACGGCGACGCCACTGTAACATGTTTGGGTTTTTTATATTATCTATTTGCCCATAATTTTTCTTCATATTAAATTTGCTTTTAATTCTCCGTTTTTTAATGCGTGTCGGAAGTCAGAACGGCATTTTTTATCCGTCCTGCACATATATTTTAGTATAATGTAAGTAGGTGTGTTATGTCAAAGAGGATAAAATTTTTCTATAATGGAATACTTTTGACCGTGGTTGGCTTCGCTATGCGCGCTGCCGGACTTCTACTTGGAGCTTACGTATCCTCGGCTATAGGCGCAGAGGGGGTAGGACTTCAGAGTCTTGTCATGACGGTGTATTCATTTGCAGTCACCTTTGCCACTTCCGGAGTTAGCCTGAGCGTTACACGGCTTGTCGCGGCTGCAATAGGGGAGGGGAGTGACAATGATGGCGATAGGGTGCTACGAGGAGCATTCGTGTATGCCGTTTGCTTTGGATTGGCGGCATCCGTGTTGACTTATTCTTTAAGTGTTCCAATAGGAAACAGTATCTTATCTGATCAGAGAACCGTATCTGCAATAAGAGTATTGTCCTTGTCTTTACTGCCGATTGCACTGTCGTCCGTCATTTCCGGCTATTTCGTAGCGGTCAGGCGTGTTACGCTGAATGCCGCTGTGCAAGTGCTTGGACAGGTGATGCGTATTGTACTTACCGTGCTTCTCCTTCTTAAGCTCTCGCATAGGGGGGTGGAATATGCGGTAATGGCATTGGCGATAGGAGTAACTCTTACAGAGGTGTTGTGTTTTATAGTAGCGTTTATAGAGTTCTTATTTGACCGTCGTATATATAAATCAACACGTGTCAAGGGGTATGCCACTGTTGAGGTTGCAAAAATGGCACTGCCGATAGCATTTTCCGCATACGTCAGGTCGTTCCTATTATCCGTTGAGCATAGCATAATACCAAAGCGATTGATAAAGCGTGGAAATACCAGGAGTGAGGCACTTGCATCCTATGGTTATCTTCACGGCATGGCTCTGCCGATAATTCTGTTTCCTATGACTCCACTGAGTTCATTTGCAGGACTCCTCGTGCCGGAATTTGCCGAGTGCGAGGGGGCAGGTGACTACGCACGTATGAAATACATAGCGGAAGAGGCGTTATCCAAGACACTTGCATATGCCTTGGCGGCTTCGGTTTTGATATACGCCTTTGCCGAGGAGCTTGGATATGTTATATATCACTCCTATGATGCAGGTAGATTTATAGCAATGTTAGCGCCCATAATACCCATTATGTACCTCGATCACGTAACAGATGGCATGCTGAAGGGAATAGGTGAGCAGGTGTTCTCTATGTGGGTTAATATTGCAGACTCGCTCCTCTCGGTATTTCTTGTGTGGGTGCTGATCCCGATATTCGATATCTCGGGCTATGCGCTTGTTATCATAATAATGGAGATCTTTAATTTCTCACTTTCATTCCATCGCTTGAAAAAACGCATCAAGATTGGCGTTAGCATATTGAGAGGCGTGGGTATCCCATTAGCATCGGGAATATTAGCTGTTCGCATCTCTTCTTCCGCCTTTGACTTTAATAGTAGTGCAACAACGCCTATGGTCTTGGTGATGAAGATGATTTTTACATTATGTCTTTTTGTTTTTGCAAATTTTCTTCTTTTTGCTATAATTGGAAAATTAAGCAAAAAGTATTATAAAGGCATAATATGACAATAAATATTTACAAAAAACAATTAAAAAACGGCGGCGCGGCTGTATTCTGGGGGATATACAACCGGCACACGCCGTTTTTTAATTTTATACTGTCGCAGGCACCTTGCCGTGCGCTGCTATCATTTCATCAGTGGCTTCAGCCTTGATATTAACCTCGTCAGGAGATCGGAAGGTATCGACCACCTGCTTCATAGCCTCGGTTATTGATTGAGATGCAATCTCATTCTCTGCCGCCGTCACCGCATCCTTCAGTATCTTCATTTTCTCTTCTACTTCCATACGGGTGAGGGGGGTATCCTTTTCGATAAATATCATATCGTTATCGGTCTTGGTAAGGCTTTCGGTTTTTATGAGCAGCTCTTCATAGAGCTTCTCACCGGGGCGCAGACCGGTTTCGATAATATCAATATCAACGAACGGCTTGAGTCCGGACAGCTTTATCATATTGATAGCCAGGTCATATATCTTAACCGGCTTACCCATATCGAGAACAAACAGCTGACCGCTCTTCGCCATAGCTCCTGCCTGCATTACGAGACCAGCCGCCTCGGGAATGGTCATAAAGTATCTTATTATCTTCTTGTCCGTGACGGTAACGGGACCGCCTGCGGCAATCTGACGCTTAAAGAGGGGAATTACAGAGCCGTTTGAACCTAACACGTTACCGAAGCGGACCGCACAGAACTCTGTATTACTGTCTGTTCTGCACTGTATCACCATCTCGCACATGCGCTTGGATGCGCCCATGACGTTTGTGGGGTTCACAGCCTTATCCGTGGAGATTAAAATGAACTTTTCAGCACCGTATTTCTCTGCCATATCGGCGGTGTTATACGTGCCCATACAGTTGT
>JAZNHE010000134.1:0-2522 GCA_045576795.1 Eubacteriales bacterium
CCCAAAGAGGTAGTTTACAACGAAAAATATCCGCCGGAATTCTTTGATTGCATAATCGTTGACGAGTGCCACCGTTCCATTTATAATGTGTGGAATCAGGTGCTTGAATATTTCGATTCCTTTATTATCGGTCTGACCGCAACTCCCGACAAGCGCACCTTTGCATTTTTTAACGAAAACGTTGTCAGCGAATACCCTCGTGAACAAGCGATTATTGACGGCGTAAACGTAGGTGAGGATATCTTCCTCATTGAAACCAATATCGGCAAGAACACAACGCATATTATGAAGCAGATGATAGAGGTTCGTAGCCGCTTATCTCGCGAAAAGCGTTGGAAACAGCTTGATGAGGAAGTGGATTATACGCCTTCGCAGCTTGACAGGGATATCGTCAATCCAAGCCAAATCCGTACCGTAATTCGCACGTTCAAGGAAAATGTGTTTACATCCTTGTTCCCTCGTCGTAAGGAAGTGCCGAAAACTCTGATTTTTGCTAAAACTGATAGTCACGCAGACGATATTATTCAAATTGTCCGTGAAGAGTTCGGCGAAGGTAACGAGTTCTGCAAGAAGATTACATATTCCGCAGAGAATCCCGAAAGTTTATTAAGCTCTTTCCGCAACGATTACTATCCTCGCATTGCTGTTACTGTTGATATGATTGCAACAGGAACGGACGTTAAGCCTATCGAGTGCTTGATCTTTATGCGTGACGTACGCAGCAAGAACTATTTCGAGCAGATGAAAGGTCGTGGAACGAGAACTCTCTCTAAAGACGATCTCCAAAAGGTCACGCCCTCTGCAACCGACAACAAAGACCATTTCGTTATCGTGGATGCCGTTGGCGTTACAAAATCCAAGAAGTCCGACACTCGTACTCTTGAGCGCAAACCGTCTGTCAGTATGAGAGAATTGATGATGAACGTAGCTCTCGGTGATAAGAGCGAGGACACGCTCACCTCTCTTGCAAACCGTGTCATTCGTTTGAATAGTCAAATGACTCCTAGCGAGAAAAAAGAGTTTGTAGAAAAGGTTGGCGACAGTGCGGGACAAATTGCAGAAAAACTTTTGAACGCCTTTGACGAGGATGCAATTCTCCACAAGGCGCAGGAACAGTTTGAAACCGCAGAACCTTCTGAGGAACAAATTGCCGAAGCAAAGAAGGCATTGGTAGTTGATGCTGTTGCTCCGTTCCAAAATCCCGATGTGCGCGATTACATTGAGAATGTGCGCCGCAGTCACGAACAGATTATCGACAACGTTAATCTTGACGAGGTTCTGTTTGCCGGATTTGATTCTCAGCAAGAGGAAAACGCCGACCGTGTGATTTCTTCTTTCCGTGAATTTATTGACGAAAACAGAGACGAGATCATTGCTCTGCGTATCATTTACAATCAGAATTACAAAGACCGTCCGATGGCGATTGAAGGACTGAAGACTCTGTATGACAAGCTGAAAGTCAAGGGTATCACCATAGAGCGCCTTTGGGATTGCTATGCCATCAAGAAGCCCGAAAAGGTAAAGCGCGGCACCATGGCGCAGCTTGCAGATCTTATCTCCATTATTCGCTTTGAAATGGGGTACACCGAAAATCTCGCTCCTTTTGCTGACAGAGTAAACTATAACTTTATGCAGTGGACACTCCGCCGCAACGCAGGTGCGGTACACTTCACGGACGAGCAGATGGAATGGCTCCGTCTTGTTAAAGATCATATTGCCGTGTCTTTGAGTATTGAAACAAGCGATCTCGACCTCAATCCCTTCGACCGCAAAGGTGGTCTTGGACGCTTCTATGAGGTTTTTGGTGAGAGCTATGAGGCGATTTTGATGAAAATGAATATAGAATTGGTGGCATAATACCATAGATTAAGTAAATTAATAGGAGGAATATTTCTTATGTCCAAGCATTATGGCTTTTGTGCGCTGTGTGGAAAAGAATGCGAACTAACGTTTGAACATATTCCTCCAAGAGCTGCTTTTAATTCAAAACCCGCAAAAATGTATTCGGGCGAAAAAATTCTTTTTGATGGGGATCGGCTTCCGTGGAATGTGCAGGGATTGAAATATGTTGACCGTCAAAAAGGATCTGGAAGGTATTCTCTTTGCCGTGAGTGCAACAATAATACCGGAACATGGTACGGAGATACATATAAAGAATTTGCCTATATTCTTGCGGAAGCTCTTGCTAAAAGAGAAAAAGAGGATATACAAGGTATCAGTATAGACGGAATATACGGAGCAAGACTTATAAAACAAATCATCTCTATGTTTTGCTCTGTAAACGATCATCGTTTTTTGATAGGATATCTGAATCCTCATAAAGCGGATGACAATCAACAACACTCACCGTTGTTTCAAACATTAATTGGTGCTCAAAATGAATTGAGTAACTCGGCGTTTTTAATGGAGGAACTCAGAGCATTTGTTCTGAATAAAGATGCTAAAGGGGTGGATAAAAGCAAATTTAAAATTTGTATGTATGTAACAAATAGTAATTTGCTAAAGACAGCCGGACTATCTTC
>JAZNHE010000135.1:0-6290 GCA_045576795.1 Eubacteriales bacterium
TACGAAAATATCGATATTATGGCTTTTTTATTACAAAAACATGGATATTTTGCTCTTTTCTTAAATTTTAAATAGAAATATGCTATACTAAAACAAAGCCGGGAAGTAAAAGGAGTTACAGTATTATATTTGAAGATAAAAAAATAATATTAAAGACGGTAGAACGGCCATATTAAAAAGCCCGTGTGTTGAAGACGATGAAAAAATGCTGATATTCATAAAAAAATCCTGTAGCGAAACTTATTTTCTCGCGCGATATCCGGAAGAGTGGGATGATGCAACTGTCGAGAGTGAAGAAAAGTAGGTAAAGAGTCGCAGGGATTCTCAAAATTTATTGTCCATAACGTGTTATATTGATGGAGAAGTAGTCGGAAACTGCGGGATGAATTTTAACAGTGATATTAGAACCTCGCACCGCGCAACTGTTGCAATCGCAATTCTAAAAGAATATTGGAATCTCGGAATTGGCGCCGCCATGTTTGCGGAGCTTGTATCCGTGGCAGAAGCCAGACCTGAGATCCAAATTATTGAGCTTGTATTTGTGGAAGGAAATGATCGCGCACGAGCTCTTTATGAAAAATTCGGATTTAAGATTGTTGGAGAGTGTCCTAACGCTTACAAATTAAAGGATGGCTGCTTGCTGAAAGAATATTTTATGCAAAAGGAATTAATAAATAAATAGAAACACCACTTTCATCGTTATACTAAAAGTCGCTTGTTACATAACAAGCGACTTTTTCTTTTATTCAAATTTCGGAGCGTGTGTTTCACCCGTTGCAAAAGCGTTCGGTCCGGGATCGGACATAGAGAAATACATTTTCGCCGCCTTGGTGGTGCCAAAGTCACGATTTGAGCCGGTATTTTGCACTTTGTTAAAGGCATCGCGGAACATCTGATTGTGTGCTTCCTCTCGATTGAGTAGGAAGTCAATACTCTCTCTGACCTTTTTATCATCAATCTGGCGATAGAGATATTCATAAACTACCTTAGCTCGTTGTTCCGACGCGATGTTTGATAGCAGGTCAGCGCATAGGTCTCCCGTAACCGTAACGTAATCACCCGTCCATGAATACCCTGAGGAATTGATAAGCCCCGGATTAAGACCGAGCAGAACGTGCGTCTGAACCTCTCCTGCCTGAACATTTGTTACATCTACATCGTGACCGTTGAGGAGATTGATAGTCTGTGCAACCATCTCCATATGTGAGAGCTCTTCAGCAGCAATATCAAGGAAAAGATCCTTGATCTCGGGGTCCTTTATTCTGAAGCTCTGCGACATATATTGCATTGCCGCCTTTAGCTCTCCATTGCCTCCACCGAGCTGCTCTTGTAAGAGAACCGCATATTGTGGATTAGGTCTTTCTACTCCAACAGGATGAAAGAATTGTTTTTCATGCTTAAACATAACGAATACTGCCTCCTTTTATAAATCTGATCATATTATTACCATAAAAAGACAATATATACGTTATATTCTTTTATCATCAGTTGCCGGATTGTCGATCAGCTCACCGTGTTCCGTGAATCTTGAACCATGACATGAACAATCCCACGTGTGTTCTGCCTTATTGTATTTTAGGGCGCATCCGAGGTGCGGACATCTCGGAGTTGTGGGAGTTATAAGTCCCAGTATAGACTCTATGGTGTTTATTACAAGCTGAGGGCGGAGCACTGTACGCGAAGGGTTGAAAACGTTCTCATACTTACTTTTCTTTTCTTGAACAAGATCGCATATAATATTTGCCGCAACCATGGCATTTGTCATTCCCCATTTGTTAAAGCCCGTTGCAACGAACACCTCAGGCGTGGATTTTGAATACTGACCTATATAGGGAATATCATCAAGCGTCATACAATCCTGAGTTGCCCATTTAGCGACAACCGCAGCATCTTTATAGTGCCTTCTTGCGAAATTTTCGAGTTCTTGCCAACATCCGCCCCTCTTTCCGGTGCGATGTCCGCCCCCACCGAGCAGCAGAATATCGTTATATCCTCTGAATGACATTCCTGTATCAGACTCATCGACATACATTCCTTTGATATTCTGCGCTCCTTGTAAGCCTATGACGTATGATCGGTGCTGATATAGCTTGAGAGGATATAGACCGTGCTTGTTGATTGTAGGGAAGTGTGTTGCGATGATCAGTTTTTTGTATGAAATTTCTCCGCTATTTGTAATAGCGACATTTGGCATAAGCTCAGTAACCTTTGTGTGCTCATAAATAGGGAGAGCATTTGCTATTGAATACAGAAATTTAAGCGGATGGAATTGTGCTTGTTTTTTAACACGTACTGCCCCGCAAACCGAGAATGAAAGCTCTCTCGCATCCGAGAAGTCTGCAGATACACCCACTCTCTCGAGTGCGGCAATCTCTTTTTCTATCCTTCTGCGGTCTTGCAGAGAATAAACGTATGAATCCCGTGTTTCGTAGTTACAATCAATGCGTGAGCATAAATGCGCATATTCTTCTCCTGCTTCCGCTTGAGCCTTTGCATAGAGCTGCGTTTTTTCTTTCCCAAATCTTTGAAGCATCTTGTCATAAATTAATCCGTGCTGCAATGTTATTTTTGCGGTTGTATTTTTTGTAATACCGCCACAAATCTCTGTGGCCTCCACCAACATACAATCTATTCCTGCATTTTTTAGTTTATGAGCGCACAAGATTCCCGCAATACCGCCGCCAATTACTAATACATCAGTCTTTGCATTGTCCTTCAAGGTGGCAAAGCTGACCTTTTGAGCATCCTTTTCCCAAAGAGATTCCATAATAAATCCTCCGTATATTAATACCGTTAGTCTTTGTTGGATTTGTTATGTATATACCTTTTTTATGTCACGTCGAAATTTAAAAGCGGTGAAGAGCAGTATGGCTCTTCACCGCTAAATATTAATTTTAATAGTCCTCGGATTCCTGTTTCTTTGATTTAGCAGGAGCAAACAGAATTGCAAGCCCTCCGAATGAAAGAGTTGTCAGGAAGAAGAATATGCACATTGCCCAGTTCAAGATAGTATCGTTGATAACCGGGTTTGCTATAAGAAACATACCGACCGAAATAAACGATAATCTCAAAATAAAACCGGGCAGTTTTGACTTTTTGCGAGTGGATGAAACCACATCCAAGTACATTCCGATTGCGGAAATGGTTCCTCTTACAAACAGAACCAAGCCGAGAGAACGGCATATTGAGAACGGCTGAAAGAGTCTGAATTGCTGCAGAGTTAACTCCATGGCAATGGATGCATAGATCATTGTTTCCACCAGCGTGAGAACAAAAATGCTTCCCTTTACTCGTTTTAGTTTATCCAATAAATACACAACGAAATACAATACGAGTGTAACTGCTAATAATATGCTTAACGCATATTTGCCAATACCGAAAGGAGGCAGCATAACTATTCCGAGAACAAGAGCCGCAACGGCTATTATAAGATCGAAAGCAAAGTTTTTGTAAATCTTTTTCATAGTTACCTCCGTTAGACATTAATTCCTTTACATATACATTCTACCATCACAACACAAAATCGTCAATAGTTAAGAAGTTAAATTTTGTTTTTTTAACAAAATAGAAATATATTGATACGCGCTTTTGTGTTACTGATATTTATAAATGCAAATGCGCAAAAGATCGGAAGAGGCGAGTATATGCACCTCTTCCGTTATTATGATTTTAATACAAGAGATGCGGATTAAAGAACGAACTTGTTAAAGCTCTTTTTTCCTCTCTTAACGAGAATTCCGTCCTTGAGCTGCTCTTTGGTTACAGTAGCTCTTACATCGGTAACCTTTTCACCGTCTATTGTGACGCCGCCCTGCTCAATAGCACGTCTGCCCTCTGACTTGGAGGGAACCATCTTGCCGAGAACGAGTAGACTGTTTACGTCTATAACACCGTCCGTGAGCATATCCTCGGGAACAGTTACAGAGGGGGTAAGGGAACTATCTCCACCGACGAAAAGTGCGCGCGAAGCATTACGTGCTTTTTCCGCCTCTTCCTCACCGTGAATGAGCTTTGTAAGCTCGTATGCAAGGATATCCTTGGCAGTATTGAGCTGCGCGCCTTCCCAAGAATCCATCTGGTTGATCTCATCAAGAGGAAGGAAGGTGAGCATTCTTATACACTTAAGCACGTCCTTGTCATCGACGTTTCTCCAATACTGATAGAAGTCGTACGGAGCAGTCTTTTTAGGATCGAGCCAAACAGCACCGCTTGCGGTTTTACCCATCTTCTTGCCCTCGGAATTGAGCAGAAGATTTATTGTCATAGCGTATGCATCCTTTCCGAGCTTTCTTCTGATAAGCTCGGTACCGCCAAGCATGTTGGACCACTGATCGTCACCGCCAAACTGCATATTACATCCGTATTCCTTATACAGATGATAGAAGTCGTAGGATTGCATTATCATATAGTTGAATTCAAGGAATGAGAGTCCCTTTTCCATTCTCTGCTTGTAGCATTCAGCGGTAAGCATTCTGTTAACCGAGAAGCATGCACCTACGTCACGGAGCACGTCAACGTAGTTGAGATCAAGGAGCCAATCAGCATTGTTTACCATAGTAGCCTTGCCTTCGCTGAAATCGATGAATCTCTCCATCTGAACCTTAAAGCAATCGCAGTTGTGCTGGATAGTCTCTCTTGTCATCATAGAGCGCATGTCAGTTCTTCCCGAAGGATCGCCTACCATAGCAGTGCCGCCGCCGATAAGAACAACAGGCTTGTTTCCGGCCATCTGCAGACGCTTCATAAGACACAGTGCCATAAAGTGACCAACGTGCAGGCTGTCTGCGGTCGGGTCAAAGCCGATATAGAACGTAGCCTTGCCGTTATTGATGAGATCTCTGATCTCCTCTTCATCTGTTACCTGCGCTATAAGGCCGCGGGCAACCAGTTCTTCGTAAATTTGCATATTTACCTCCAATATATTGAAAAAAATAATAACTAAAAAAGTCCTTGGGCAAAAACACCCAAGGACGTAATAAACGTGGTACCACCTTGATTCATTCTCTTGACAGTTGGAAAGAGAATCTCAATTTGCTGTAACGGGCATACCCGTTGTAGCCTACTCGGCATACTGCCTTTCGGTACACACTCCGAGATGTATTCGCTAATCATACATTGACCCGCGCCTCTCATCAAACGGCAACTTTCTGTGAGTTTGTACGATGCTACTTGTTCTTATCATAGCTTTCAAGATATTTTAACACGGTACGGTGTAAAAGTCAAGAGCTTTTTTATATTTTATCAATACGATATACCGTTGTTTGGGAGTATACTTCTCCATTGTCGTAAAAGCCGACACCGTAGTTTACACCGTTTGGAATTGTATGTGTTTCAAAGCAGAATGCTCCGTGGAACACCTGCTTGATATTTCCCTTGAAGTCAGGACCGTTTCCAAGAAAGTTTCCGGTGTAGAATTGCGCACCCGGTTGATCGGTGTATACGCTCATTTTCAGCTCGTCGCCCCACATTTCTGCGGCGAGTGACAGCTTTTTGCCGACAATCTCTGACTCTTGTGTGGAATTGAAAATAAAGTAGTGATCGTATCCTTTGAAGCTATCATCAAGCCTATCACCGATTTTGTGTACTGTTGTAAAGTCGAATGGCGTGTCGGTTACAGAGGGCGTATTTCCTGTCGGGATCAGCTCGTCGTCAACCTCGACGTATTTGTCAGCCGCGATTATAACCTTGTGTCCGTCAATGCTTTCGCCTAATCCGTTAAGGTTGAAATACGTGTGATTTGTCAGTACTATTGGTGTTTTCGCATACGGAATAGCCTTGTATTCTATCATCAATGAGGTTTTATCCAGGGTATACGTTACCTCCGTATCAAGTCTGCCGGGGAATCCCTCCTCGCCGTCGGATGAAGTGTAGAAGAATGTTATTCTGTCATCACTATGCTCACTTACATTCCACATCCGTCGGTCAAATCCGTCACCGCCGTGCAGACAGTTACCGTTATCGTTTTTAGGCAGGGAATACTCCTTGCCGTTCATTATAAATCTTGCACCGGCAATTCTGTTTGCCACTCTTCCGATCGTGCCACCTTGATGCGATTCATCTGCAATATAGTCATCTAAATTATCAAATCCGCCTACTATATCCTTGCCGAAGATTTTGAATGAAACGACGGTTGCACCTCTGTCCATAAGAACGAGGGAAGCAAATTGGTTTTCTATGGTGTATCGGTTTACCGCGCTACCGTCAGTATTTTTTCCGAAATATTCCTTCTTCATAATTCCTCACAGTACGTTTATTATACCTACATCATATCACAAACAAATAAAAAAGTA
>JAZNHE010000136.1:0-7049 GCA_045576795.1 Eubacteriales bacterium
ACTCCTTGGCTCACAGAACGACATGGCTACGATCCGACTTCTCCGCCCTCTGTAAGATATGCATGATCCGCTTCAAGCGCATCGAGTGCCGCATCGAGAGAGGCGGGCAGACCCTTGAGCTTTGCCTTTTCCTCGTCGGAGAGGTGGAAGAGGTTGAAGTCATAGGGTCCCCAACCCTCCTTGTGAGGATCAATCTTATTCTTAACACCGTCAAGACCTGCCATGAGGATTGCCGCATAGCAGAAATAGGGGTTGCACATTGCGTCGGGGTTGCGCAGCTCAAATCTACGCTTATCAGGGCTCTTGGCGTATGCGGGAATTCTTATAACTGCCGAGCGGTTAGAGGTAGCGTATCCAATCGTTACAGGTGCCTCAAATCCGGGAACAAGCCGCTTAAACGAGTTGGTCGAGGGATTGGTTATAGCACAGAGTGAAGCGATATGCTTAAGAAGTCCGCCCATGAAGTAATGCGCAGTCTTGGAGAGATGAGCATATCCCTTATCATCGGAGAATACCGGCTTACCGTCCTTAAAGAGGAGCATATGCACGTGCATACCACTGCCCGCCTCGCCATAGATGGGCTTCGGCATAAAGGTTGCACTCTTGCCATATTTGAGCGCGGTGTTGTGAATAATGTACTTTATCATCATGGTAGCATCCGCCATGTGCATAACCTCACCGAGCTGAGGCTCTATCTCGAACTGACCTGAGGCGGCAACCTCGGGATGATGATAGTTTATCTCAATACCTGCCTCCTGCATGTGCAGACACATCTCACTTCTACATTCATAAGCAATATCGAAGGGCTTTGCGATATGGTAATTCTTCTGCTTGGGAACAATGACGCCCTTGCCCTCGGTCGCACTGTTCCAATATGACTGCTGTGCATCAAGTGCAACACCGATGCTGTTGCCTGCTACCTCCCAGCCCACGTTATCAAAGAGATAGAACTCAAACTCGGGAAGTATCTTCATCGTATCGGCAACGCCGCTTGCCTTCATATAATCAACAGCTGCGCGAACAATATTTCTCGGATACTGGGGCAACGGACGGTTTTTAGGATAATCAATTATCATTGCATTACCCGTCATAGAAAGCGTCGGAATTTCGCAGAACGGATCTATTATAGCTGTATCGGGATCGGGAATGAACACCATATCACTCTTCTCAACTACCGCATAGCCGTAATTTGATGCATCAAAGCCTATTCCGCTCTCCATTACGTCCTCGGAAAAATTATCTGCCGGAATGGTTACGTGACGGTACTGACCGTTGATGTCCACCATCTTGAAGTCGACCATTTTTATTCCGTTTTCCTTAATAATATTCAGAACATCCTGAACACTCTTTGCCATATTATTGCCTCTTTTCATAATATTTTTATTACATTATAGCATATACCGAGAGCTATTTCAAGAGTTGTTTTTATTTCGGATAGACTCAATACTCTGATTAAAGCTGTTATCGTAAACATAGTATGAAGCATCGCCATCTTCGTGAGTATGATGATATTTGAAGCCTGCATTTTCAAATGCTCTTTTTGAGGCTATATTGTTTGGAAATATTACAGCTTCGCTTTTTTGTATGTCTAAACCTATTATCTCTTTGCATTCAAAAAGTTGCTTTAGAACTTTCGAGCCATTCCCTTGACTGCGTTTTTCCGGTTTGACAACAAACTCCATAATGGTTATTTTACATTCGTGATAACAAAAAGCAATACAAGCAATGGGTTCATCGTTTTCAAAAATGACTTTACACCAAAAATTCTGTCCGACAACAAATCCATCTTCATTTGCCCAATATTCGTAAAAGTCACGAAATCCATTATCTAAGCCTGTGGACTTTATAGCAACATCATCAAGCCAGTTTTCAATATATCCCATTGCTTCAGGACTGTAATCGCGCCACACAAATCCCATATTAGTTATCTCCTTTTACACACAATAGAACAGAATACCATCGCATTTTGCTTTATACTTTATTGTACCATATATATGTCAATCGTTCAATCCCTTTCAAAGTAAAAACGAACAGTAAAACAATAAAGCATAGATTATCGCACCTTGACGTGTGCATGATATAAAAGAACCAACCGTGTGCAACACAGTCGATGCAAATGGTTAGATAATAACCATAGGGCTGACCTCGACCATCTAGGATTTTGCTATTCGTCGGTCGGACACGACGAATTACGCAATATACGCACCTCGAGGGTGCGTATGCGAACCTTATCTTTGGCAGAGCCAAAGAACTAGGTCGAATCAATCGAGATGGTTCGACAACAAAAAGAGGTCAACCGCAAGGGCTGACCTCTTTTTGTTGGTGGAGCAAGCTTCAGGAAAGTCGAACCTTATAAGTTCTTTTTCAACATTTCCTGCAATGCGTAAGAAATAATTTTCAATTCCTTACCTTCTGTGCTTGCTTTCGTTACAACATTCTTGCACAGAGCTTCAAAATTAATAATTTGCTTTTCAACGTACTTCTTACCGTTTGAAGTATATGTAACAGTACAATTGATTATTGTAATATTATCCTCACCCATTTTTACGGGATTTAAATTGCACACTATGTTTTGATTTGGACAAAGTGTTGCATTGGTTACAGCGGAAAACGGTTCTATATCCAAAGCATACATATATGGTTTGAGAGAAATATCAAAAGTGATGTTTTCTATTATAGCACTTGAATTTCCATAGTTTTTGACAACAAGCAAAAATTCCGAGCTTTGTACATTTATTGATTGACCACTAACAGCAATATAGGCTCTTGTCGATGACTCTATCATCTTGTTGTTTTGCCTTAAAGTTATCACTACTGTAACAACCGAGATTGCAGCTAATATAAAAGACAAAATACATAGAGCTATATTTATCCAATCTCCAACAGTCATTTTTATCCTCCTGCTTATTTTTTGAATACGAATAAGTATTCGTGAGCAAGCAAAAGGAAATTGTACTTTATGCTATTTGTTTTCCAATATCCTGTTGCTTGACAGTTGTGTTGCTCTTTGATTATTATTTCCTTGAGCTTAAAGCCTGCAAGCTGAAACATCGTCATAGTTTCAAATGCAAGAGGCTGAACCATACCTTTTTTACGTGTATCACCCATAAGCACAACACAGAATTTATCCTTCTTCAATACTCTGAAAGACTCCTCGGCAACTTTGTATATTTCGGGAAGAAAAGCTTTCATATCAAGATGCGACAAATCGCCCTCTATGCCTTCACTATATTGAATAATATCTGCATAAGGTGGGTGTGTACAAATAAGATCAATGGAGCCATCGGGTAAATCAAGGCTTCGAGCATCACCTAACCTTATCGTAGTAGTACAAGGTGTTTCAAACTCAAAGTTGCACTTTTGCGTAGAAAGAGCAACAGCATCAGGGTTTATATCAAAACCGATGAAGTTACGATGAGTTAATCTTGCTTCAACCGCGGTTGTTCCACCACCAACAAACTGATCTAATACGGTGTCGCCCTCGGCAGAATATCTTAAAATAACGTTTCTCGGAATGTAAGGCGACCAATTTCCGCGATATTTTGCATCGTGCGTAGCCCATTTGCCACGATTAGGAAACGCCCATACCGTATTTGTTTCAAGTTCAAAATTTTCGGGCTGTAAAGGAATATTTTTTGCCATATTACTCAACAAAAAGCGTATCTATAACGCCATCTTCAAGATCTTTGATACAATAAATATCGTCCATTACATCGAAGGTTTCTTCTAAATTGTGACGAGCTGATTTCCAACCTTCACCGTCAGTGAACCAAACAAAAGTAAAACCATCAATCTCACGAGTTTCAAGAGCTATGGTTTTATAGCTTCTTGCGGTTTCATTCAACTTTGAGCCACCGCCTGTATAGAAGTTGGTTTCAATGCCGTAAATCATAGAGCCTTTTCTGACAACAAAATCAAATCTCTTTTCTGCCTTTCCTTGATTAGAAATGTTGGAAAGATCTATATCCCATTTTTCTTCAATCTCGGATATATACATCTCTTTGAAATAATCAACTTCTCTAATAAGTCCGGATTTTTTAAAATAAGATTCAACGAGATCTTCCATCAAGTGACCGCCACGATTTTTGCGACCGTTACTATCAAGTCCAACTTCAACACCGGTTACATAGTCAACGAGATTGTTAATGATATGCTCTGAAATCAAAGTGAAAAGACCTGTTTTTCTCATAAACATTTCGTATTCTTCTACCGAACAATTTGCCTTTTTGAAATTAAACAAATATTCACCGTCACCGTCGATAGCATAGATTTCTCTACCTCTTACAGCAAGCAAAATAGGAATGCACTTTAATATCTGCGGATAATCCTTCAAGAGCTTCTCAAAATCAGCTTCAATGTTTTTAGAGCCGATCAAGGAGTTTAAGATATTTAATTCAACCTTTATAGCATCTATATTGCCATAAACCTTTTCAAAATCCACGTAATAACTGTATGTAGCTATGCTCGAACGGAAAGTTCCAAGCCATTCGTTAAAATTGCGTTTCATAGTTCTCTCCAATCAATAGTTTTTAATAAGCAATTCTTTGATTTTACCACGAGAAGAAGCTTTGCTGTTTATCATACGAGAAGCATCTACTCTTAATATCGTGAAGTCAGCATACAAATCATCAAAGAAATTATCATTTTCATCAACGTTGTGAGGATCGGAATTGCTTAACATAACCTTCGCACCTCTATTAGAAAGTTCTTTGTACATATCAGCAAGCTCAATCTGATTTTGATCGTTGAATTGATCTTCTGTATATGAGGTAAATCCAGAAGTAGCGTTTAAAGGACGATAGGGGGGATCAATATAAACAAAAGTATTTTCATCGGCAAAACTCAATACATCGTGATAATCGCACGAGCGCATAATTACATTTTGTAAAGCTTCGGATATTTTTAGCAAATTCTCTGTATCACAAATGGTTGGGTTGGAGTGCTTGCCAAAAGGTACGTTATAGCAGCCTTTTCTATTAACACGATACAATCCATTAAAACAAGTTCTATTTATAAAGATAAATAACGCAGCCTTTTCAATGCGAGTATCATCATTCAAACTTAGCGTATTGTATCTGTCACGCTGTTCATAGTAATATGCTTGCTTTTCTTCATTGTCCGTACAAGCATTATATTTGCTCTGCATATCTGAAAGAATTTGTATCAACTCTTCACAGTACTCTTTAACCACGGAGTAAGTATTGATAAGCTCCTTGTTATT
The DNA here is from genome assembly GCA_045576795.1 of Eubacteriales bacterium. Classification (GTDB taxonomy): domain Bacteria; phylum Bacillota; class Clostridia; order Oscillospirales; family CAG-272; genus UBA1740. Next base: position 5,222 of record JAZNHE010000136.1, read on the forward strand.
ATCGTTAATATAAACTTCTTCAAAAGAGTATTCAGAAAGCAGAGCAAAGAGCAAAGCACCACCGCCTACAAATGGCTCAGCATATTTTGTAATAGTTGTTCCAATGCCCTCGGGTAAGTTGGATTTCAAAACCTCTAAAAGCTGACCTTTACCACCAGCCCATTTTACGAAGGGGTGAGCAGACTCTGAGCGCTTTATAGTCTTTACCTTTCTTGCATCATCTGGTTTTTCTGCGTTACGAGGAATAATCCACATATTCCCAAGCATAGCAACATCGGGGATTCTGTTTTCAGCGCAAAGTATGGATACACGCCTTTGCGATATATTCCATTTTTCTGCCGCTTCTCTCGCAGTTATATATTGTAACATAGTTCCTCCTAAAAGTATAGTTGTATATATTATATTCCAAATCTCGAACAATGTCAAGATCCAAAGCAAAAGTAAAAGAAAAAAGCTAACTCGAAATAAATCAAGTTAGCTTAATATATTAGTCGTCATTACAAGGGCAATCATATCGTGAACTGCAATTAGGTTCACCGTGCCAAGGGCATTGTGTATAGCCGCAATTCTTTTCGTTTCTCTCGCGAGAGCGACAACTTCTACACCAGGATTGAGGAGTAGTTCCACCATATCTATAACCAAATTGTTCTTCGATTTCGGAACGCCCCCAAGCGGTACGTCCACAATTCGGGCACTCAGCCCATTCGTCGTGTGGCATAATTATACCTCCTAATATAGTGTTTTTACAAGCTGTAACTTGCAAATTTATTCTAACACAAATAAAGCGGTTTGTCAATATATACTTTAATTGGCACCGTGGCGTGTGCTTGTCTTGATACAAGCCGGCTCCCTACGCGCGCCGAGCCAAGCACACGCCAAAAAAAGCGAAAAAGCCAAAATTAAACCGCAAGGGCTGACCTCGACCATCTAGGATTTTGCTATTCGTCGGTCGGACACGACGAATTACGCAATATACGCACCACGAGGGTGCGTATGCGAACCTTATCTTTAGCAGAGCCAAAGAACTAGGTCGAGTCAATCGAGATGATTCGACAACAAAAAGAGGTCAACCGCAAGGGCTGACCTCTTTTTGTTGGTGGACCATCTAGGACTCGAACCTAGGACCGACCGGTTATGAGCCGGTAGCTCTAACCAACTGAGCTAATGGTCCGAATATTTTTTACATTGTTCCTGCTATATATCACGTATTCGCGACTCGGTGGCAAGGTACAATATGCCGCTACTATGTGCGACTAATATATTTTAGCAGATATATGTTAACAAATCATTAATATAGTGTTAACAAATAATAAATTGGTGCGTGTTTGAGGGTGTTTTACGTCGTTTTTTTGGGGACTTGTGCGCCCTGTCATTTTAATGCGCAAACTCCGTGCCGACAAACAACCGCACAAGCCACTAAAATCCTCGCGCAAAACATCCTATAAGCGCCCCTAAAAAACCGATAAAAAGGACAAGTGAGCCATCGTATAACAGTGCTCTGGAGTGAACCCAAGGCAATAGACACGAAATAAAAAAACTTTTCGTAGAATAGCTTTAATTTACTCTTAAAAGCTCGTTATTTCTTGAAACTGACATCGTTTCTCATACGGTCTCAGTTTTGTTTTTAGTTGAATACGCTCATAATTGTAGAAATGAATGTATTCACCAGGGAGGGGGCGCCCCCCCCCCTTGGTCGCCGGTGTGTATCGATGAAGCCACTCAGATTTAAGTGTGCTAAAGAAATTTTCTGCACAAGCATTATCTAATGGCGTTCCTGGACTTGACATTGACGGCGTTATGTGGTAAGATTTTGTTAGCTTAAAATACC
>JAZNHE010000137.1:0-12310 GCA_045576795.1 Eubacteriales bacterium
AAATGCGGAGTCTTTCGTAGGAGCATCTTCTTCCCAAAGCAATTGTTCAAATCTACGGATTATTTCTTTCATCACCACACCGCCTTTCTTACATTTATTGTATCACAATTTCTAATGTTTTTCAATATTCTCCGCCAAAAAAGGCAAGGAAAAGGTTCACTTCTACTCTCTTGCCTGAAAATGCCGATTGGCATCTTTTTATTTTCACTAAAATCCGAATTTCAAAAAAATGAGGAAAACGGCAAAAAACGAAGAAAACCCGAGAAAATCTCGGGTTTTTCGGTTGGCATCTTCTTTGTCAAGATACATTGTAGGCGGATTCCGGAATTTCGCGCTTTGCGCGAATATTCGCACACTCTGTTCTCACTGCGGTTCGGTCACGCTCGAGGGAAAACAACACTCAGTTGTTTTCTAACACTCTCGCGCCGCTTCGCTACCTGAAAAGCGAGCTTGCCGATCTCCGAGTGGGGTATGTGCATTCCACCATCGGTGGAATCTTGCCAAACGAGGAGAAGAAAGCGTAATTAGCAATAAAGCGGAACGCGTATCGCGAACTCGCCCCGAGTGGCAATACCGGCATTCCTTGCGCTTCGCGCGGCGGAAGGTCGGCACAAAGTGCGACCTCGCCACCAAAAACAAAAAAACGACCACGAGGGTGTAGGATAAAAAGGCCGGGTATTCGCCTATGGCGAAGATATCTCGCCTTTCACGATACCTCGCGAGCGGGCATCGGTTAGAAAGGCGGATATGTGAACCGGATTCCTTGTGCTTCGCACGGCGGAAGGTCGACACAAAGTGCGACCTACGCCACCAAAACAAAAAGGACACTCCTTGCGGGTGTCCTTTTTGTTTTGGAGGTGCAGGCCGGATTTGAACCGGCGGATAACGGTGTTGCAGACCGGGGCCTTACCACTTGGCTACTGCACCAGATGTTCAGTTACTGTAACAGTATAGCAAAGTTTTATCATTTTGTCAATAGGTATTGAGGGAATTTTAGAAAAGATTTTATTTTTTCGATAAGAGGCGTCGGGCATCCTCGGTATGTATTTACAGTATACGCAGAGCGTGTGATTGTGTTACTCACCTTGCCGTGTGCGAGAGCGCGTGATTTATATCCTGCACCGCGGTGTTATTAATAACCGCTGTCCGTAGTATTCTGTCGGGCGGAATACATAGACTGAAAATTCACGGATAATAACACCACGATAGCAAATCTGGATAGCAAAACGCAAAAATCAACCGACAACTCCCGATAAAGACCGCAAGACCGATACCGTGTAACAGATTATACGGTTAATGCCGCCCTTAAACGCATCACTGCCCGGTGTCAAGGACACGTCAGCCCTTGTCTGTCGGATTGTTTTTTAAGTCTGCGAGCTTCTCGCGTATTTTGACAAGTGCTTCGTCGGGTGCCGTGCAGGGCAGGGTTGCGCTCTCAAGCGGGCAGATTCCGTCGCCGCGCCTGTTCTGTATATTCTCAACGAGTTGTCCGTAATCTGCGGATATTCCTTCACGGGTGAGAATTTCAAGCGCAGGCTTGCTTACCGCCTCCGCATACAAATACCTCGCTCCGAGCAGAACGTACATAAATGCGGCGGCACGTCCGACGACCTTGTCTGCAGCAGAAAAATCCGAAAGACGAGAGCCGCTGTCATAGAGCTTTAGTAGCGGTGCCACACCGCGCTCACGGCTTGTGATGACGTCGTTATCGCTTACGAAAACACAGGTGTACCCACCGACCGTGAGCAGTTTTCGTGCTTTTTCGAGGTTGCTATTCATCGCTCTGTGCCTCAAACTCCGCTACTGCCTCTTTGAGCAGCTCGCGGATGTGGAGATGCTGTGGGCAGGCATCCTCACACGCACCACACTCCAAGCAGGAGGAGGCAGCGCCACCGTTCTCTGTTTCAACCTCGTAGTAATACGCCGTATTCCAGTGCTTGAACGCGCGGTGGGAGTTAAGGCAGGAGAATATGGCGGGAATAGGTATCTGCATAGGACACCTTTCCATACAGTATTTACAGTCTGTACAGGGGATAAGATCTTGTGCGCGGAAAATAGCACACACCTTCTCGATAGCACGCCACTCCTCGTCAGAGAGAGGCTTAAAGTCCTTCATAAATCCGACGTTATCCGTCATCATATCCATATTTCCCATACCCGACAGCACCATAAATATACCGTCAAAGCTCGCGGCAAATCTTATCGCGTAGCTTGCATAAGAGCCACCGAGTCTGTCGAATATCATAGCCGCATCCTCGGGCAGCTTTACAAGCGTTCCGCCCTTTACGGGCTCCATTACGATTACGGGCTTGCCGTGTGCTCTTGCCACCTCAAGACACTTGCGCGACTGAACTGCGGCATCCTCGTAGTCAACGTAATTGAACTGGAGCTGTACAACCTCTATCTCGGGGTACGTGTTAAGAATTTTGTCGAGAATGTCCGCCGTATCGTGGAATGAGAGTCCCACGTGGCGCACCTTACCCTCGCGCTTGAGTTCAAAGGCAGTCTCGTATGCGCGGCACTCCTTGAACTTCTCAAAGTTGGTCCTGTTCTGCGCGTGCATAAGGTAGAAGTCGAAGTAATCCACACCGCACGCCTCAAGCTGACTCTCAAACAGTGGGCGTATCTCCGCCTCGGTCTTGAAGAACGGACCGGAGAGCTTATTCGTGAGGACGTAGCTCTCACGGGGGTAGCGAGAGGTCAGACACTCTCTTATTGCCTTCTCGCTCTTGCCGTCGAGATAGCCGTGTGCCGTGTCAAAATAATTAAATCCCGCATCAAAAAACACCTCTATCATCTCGGAGAAATGAGCACAGTCCACCTCTCCGTCCTTCATAGGCAATCTCATACATCCAAAGCCGAAGTTCTTCTTCACTCCGTCAAAAATTCCGTTAGCCATAAAAACCTCACGTAAAAGTATTTTGTCTTCTTACCCATTATAACATATAACGGATGCTTTTTCAACCTATTAATAAAAAACCGAGGTACGCCGAAAGCAACACCTCGGTGTTTGTATGGGGAGGCGCATTACTGACGGTAGGTACGACTCGCTCTTAAAAGCGGTCGGCTATCATCCGAGTGCGCCCGTATGCTTTATTGCTGTACGATCAGGTGTCCCACGTGGGTGTCATCACTCGTTACGTGTACGTTTACGACAAGCGTTGTGCTGTTGCCCGAGAGGTCTGTTACTGTCAGAGTGAGAGTATGCTCACCTCTATTGAGCCTTCCGCCGAGGTCGATTGCGCCGGCAGACCATTTTTCCTCTACCGTCAGCTTGTCATAGTTGTCAATCGCGAGCATCTCGCAGCGGTAGAACGTACCCTCCATAACGTAGATGTCCCTCGCCTCAAACTTTACTTTATAATGCCATTATACATTCTGCATTTGATCCAATTCAAGTGCTTTTACCGTGTTATCGAGATAAATCCCGTCGGTGTAGGTGTTTTTCAACAAAACGGTAATGAATAATTGATTAAAATGACTAAAATCAAGTTTTTTCTGTCCCCTATTGTAAATATCCGCGCGAGTGTGCTATAATATAGGCGCATATGAGTAGAGCGTTGCACGTGACGCTTACGGTTTTTAAGGCTGCTTCGGCTTACGTGCATTCCACTAAACAAGAGGAGGAATATCGTGGATATATTAACGATAAAGGGGCTTAAAAAGAGCTTTGGAAATAAGGAGGTGCTCCGCGGACTCGACCTCTCCGTCGGTGAGAACCGTATATTCGGCTTCGTCGGCAGAAACGGTGCCGGAAAGACCACCACTATGAAGGCGGTGCTCGGACTCTTGCGGATCGACGAGGGCGAAATTGAGGTCGCAGGCGAGAGAGTGCGGTTTGGCGAGACACCTACCAACAAATATATAGGATATTTACCCGACGTGCCGGAGTTCTACCCGTTTATGACAGCGCGTGAATACTTGAGACTCCTCGGAGAGAGCCTCGAGATGAGCAAGGATGAAATCGAAGAGAGGAGTGAGAGGCTTCTCAAACTTGTGGGACTGGCAAATGAAAACGGCAAAATCAAGGGCTATTCCCGTGGTATGAAGCAGAGGCTCGGCATAGCCCAGGCTCTCATAGGCAGACCAAAGCTGATTATATGCGATGAGCCGACGAGTGCGCTTGACCCCGTGGGCAGACGTGAGATACTCGACGTTCTTCTTGCGGCAAGCGAGGAGAGTACGGTACTGTTTTCGACTCATATTCTCTCGGATGTTGAGCGTATATGCACAGACGTCGCATTTCTCGAGGGTGGGCGTATAGTAAAGCAGGGCACAATATCGGAGCTGAGAGCAGAGAGGATGTCCGATGAGTTCACAATCTCTTTAGACAGTGACAAGGACGTCAGCCGCGCGACGGACATTGACTGCCGGCTGAAGCTTGGTGACGGTGCTTCCGTCACAGTCAAGGCAACACAGGCGGAGATTGTGGAAATAATGCAAAAATTGACCGAGGAGGGCATACCCGTGCGCAAAATTGAGCGTATTGAGCCCACCCTTGAGTCGTTGTTTATGGAGGTTGTGAAATGAAATCACTCCTTGCATTTTTCAAAAAAGAGCTCCTCGAGAGCGTAAGAGGAGCAAAGCTGTTTGTCATTTTAGGCATAAGCATAGTTATAGGATTTCTTAACCCCGGCATCACGGCAATAACTCCGTGGCTGATGGAGATGTTCTCCGAGTCACTTGCCGCAGGTGGTATGCAGGTAACGGTTATGACAGTCAGTGCCGTTGATTCCTGGATGCAGTTTTTCAGCAACGTAACGATCCTTCACATAGCGTTCGTGATGATGTACGGCGGTATATTCACCAAGGAGTACGGCAGCACGCTCGTGCTTGTGATTACCAAGGGACTCGCAAGATACAAGATAGTTTTGGCAAAGCTCGCGTCTATGCTCATCGTATGGACTGTCAGTTATTGGATGTGCTACGTAATCACGTACGTAGCCAATGACGTTTTATGGGATAATTCTATTGTTCCGGGCGTGTTGGAATCTGCGGCGCTGTATTGGATTTTCGGTGTTTGGACGATTGCACTGTGCGTTATGTTTTCTACAATTTTCAGCAATTATATCGGTGTTTTGCTCGGTACGGGCGGTACCGTGGTTCTGTCATCTATACTCAGCATCATTCCAAAGGCGGAAAGTGCCTTACCCACCGGCCTTATGAACGTGTACGGAATTATGCTCGGTGCGGAGGGCGTATCGGAGCTTAAGTGGGCGATAACCGTCACGCTTTTGACAACCGTTCTTGCGATAGCGGCAAGCTTCCCTCTGATGAACAGAAAAGAGATATAAACCCGATTGAAAAAGAGGTTAAAAATGATAGTAAGAGTTAAAGACAGGCGTGGCGTGGTGCGATTTGTGCGCTTTGTCGGTGAATTGTATAGGGATGAGCCGAATTACGTCTTGCCATTCTACTCGGTGCAGATTAAGGAGCTCACAAGATTTGTACTCAAGGAGAAAAAATACCACGCTCTTATGTACGTGAGTGAGGGGCGTGTAAAGGGAAGAATACTGTACACGGTTATGCCCGACGAGAAGAGCGGAGAGGTAACGTCGTATTTTTCATTCTTCGATTTTTGTAATGACCTCTCTGTAGCGAGGGCGTTGCTCGACGAAATGCGCCGCCACTCCTCCGAGCTCGGTGCGGTGAGGGTAGAGGGGCCATACTGTCCCTACGACCCCGATACACGCAGAGGCGTGCTTACCAATAAATATGACAAGCTGCCGAGCGTATTCCTTACCTACAACTACCCGTACTATACCGAGATATACGATGCGCTCGGACTCGTCAAGCACACGGACACACTGTCAATGACCGTGCCTATGACCGACAAGGTCTACAAGAAGGCGGAGCGGCTCGGCAGAATGTTCAAGAGCGACGAGCTTGTGATAAGCACACTCAGCAGTAAGACGCTTAACAGCGATATACAGGCGGTTGCGGACATTATGTCATCGGCAACGACCGAGATAAATTACGAGAGTGCGCCGAGCTTTAATATGATAAAGGGCATTTTCAAGGATATGCGCCTCTTTATCAAGTATGAATACGTACTCATAGCGCGTGAGCGTGCTACGGGACGGGCAGTGGGATTTATAGTATTCCTCCCGGAATTGAATCAGGTGTTCAGACACCTTGGCGGCAGATTAAGACCGCTAAAGTACATACGCCTATCGCGTAAAATAGACAAGGTACGCGGATGGCTGCAATACGTTATACCCGAGTACCAGGGCACGAGTCTGCTCGGCCTTATGTTCAGCCGCGCCGGAGCCGCTATGCAGAAGGACGGTATACTTGAGTTTGAGGGCGGCACGATAGTTGAGGAGAATGCCAAATCCTACAAGGTGTTCGAGTATTTTGACGGATATATAGACAAGGTGTACCGCATTTATGAAGGGAGAATCGAGGAGTAATTCTCCCCATTAAAGGTGAAAATATGATAGCGATAAGTATTATACAGGCGCTGATGATATTCGGTGTGCCACTGCTGATACTCAATTTAAGAAACACACGCGGAGTAAAGCTGTTAGGTATGATAGGTACGACGTACGTTGCCGGAATATTGGTGGCACTGATTGTTTTTTTACTCAACACGGTAGGCGTTGAATTCAGTCTTAACAAGGACGTCGGAGAGATAGGCAGCTATCTCGCAATAGCTGTTGCAATACCGCTCCTGCTCTTTAACGCCAACCTCAAGGAAGCCACAAAACTCTCACGGGTAGTGGTTAAATCCATAATTTCCTTGTTTATATCACTCATTGTCGTGACGGTGGCGGTGTTCTTTATATTCAAGGGAGTGCTCTCGGACTCCGACGTGCTCGGCGGTATGGCGATAGGACTCTATAGCGGCGGAACACCAAATCTCAACGCGATAGGCTCTATCTTTGGTCTTGCAAAGGACAAGATTGCTCTTGCTAATCTATCCGATATGATAATAGGCGGTGTATTCTACGTATTTCTGCTCACCCTTGCCAAGCCCTTTGCGAACCTCTTCCTCGGAAAGTACAAGAGGGCAAAGTACCTCACCGCTGAATCAAATATTGAGAACAACGAGGCACTCGAGCATTTAAGATTAAAGGACGTAAGAGGCGTGCTTTTCTGTATTCTCCTTGCCGTGCTTATGGCGGTTGCATCTGCGTTGTTCGGTGTGGTGCTGTGGTTTATCACAGGCGCAGAGGATGGCGAAATGTTTACCTATCTTGTGCCGGCACTCTTGATAGGTGTTACGGTCTTCGGTCTTGTCGGCTCGTTCAATAAGAACATCAGGGCGGTGAAGGGCAACAGCCTTGTAGGACAGTATCTGATACTCGTATTTTCGTTTGCACTCGCAAGTGCGCTCGACCTTACTGATATAGGGAATAATTTTGTGAATATAATACTGTTCTTCGGTATAATTACCGTTATGACCTTTATCCTGCATTTGTTCGTATCTCGTATCTTTAAGCTGGATTCCGACGTCACACTGGTGGTGCTTACCGCAGGCGTTTACGGACCTGCATTTGTCCCTGCCGTTGCAAAGCAGATAAAGAGCGATGACCTTATGGTTCCCGGACTTATTGTGGGCTCGCTCGGCTACGCGCTCGGAACGTTTATCGGGGCAGCGTTTGTGCTACTGTTCGGAATGTTCGTCTGACGTTGGCTGCATTTACATAATATTAAGTATAATGAATAAAAGCCGCTTTTCGTAAGCGGCTTTTGTTATGTAACGAGTCCCGTGTGGGACTCGTTTTTTCAGCGATATTTGAGAGGCGCGGCGGTCGTGGTGGGTATATTTGTCGTGAGTATAAATGATGCATCCTAACCAACTATGCGGTTGGCGGATGATTGCCATACCTCTCTGTTATCGATGTTATAACGCGAATTTGTAATTTTTAGTTTACAAAATACGGTTTTAGCACCCGGAAGAGAACTTTTGCTTAACGCTGTCGATTTGCTTCTGCTCTGCAGGAGTGCTTGGGTACCACCCCTTGCTTGCCATCTTGTTATACACCTCGTTCTGTAAGGCGAGCGTTTCGCAGAATGCCGTAGTAAACGCGGAGTGTACTGCAGGTGTTGATGACTCGATTGCACCGTGCATCAAGAGGTCACATTCTCCTTTTAGATTAAGGAGCAGGTTTTCCATAATTTCCTTATCGCCCATATTTTCCTCCTTATCCGAGCAGACCGTAGAATTTATTGAAGCACTCCTTGTGCTTCGCACCTATGGAGTTTACAAAGCTGCCGAGCTCCGCATCCTCAAGGTTTTTTGCGCTTTCCTGACAGGTTGCCTTAATCTGTTTTTCGTGTCCGAGCGTGTCTTCGATATAGAGTAGTTCTTTTGGTGACATATCTTACCTCCTTTTTAGTGGTAAGAGCATTATTGACACAATATCGACCGCTTATTCGGTAGAAATGAAAATATAAATAATGGATATATTTTGACTTTGACTTGCAAAGGCGACGGTTTTCGACACGCGACTCGAATGGAACTCGAACCTTTTTCGCGCTCCTGTGCGGAAAACTATAAAACAAGGCTATGCGAAGCCTATAAAACTGTGTAAAGAGCCGCCAAAAACATACAAAAAATAAGACTCTGCTAAAAATATGCAAAAAAATAAACCGCACACCTAAGTGTACGGTCTTTTGGAGCGGATTACGGGTTAGTGAAGTTAAAACAACTGAGTGTTGTTTTAACGAGCGGTGTTCGACCAAGCGCGAGAAAGAGGAGACTTTGACTTGCAAAGGCGACGGTTTTCGACACGCGACTCGAATGGAACTCGAACTTGTTCGAGCCCCTGCGTAAAAAGTATAAAAAAATAAACCGCACACCTAAGTGTACGGTCTTTTGGAGCGGATTACGGGGCTCGAACCCGCCACCTCCACCTTGGCAAGGTGGCGCTCTACCAAATGAGCTAAATCCGCATAGAATGGTGCCTCCGGTCGGAATCGAACCAACGACACGAGGATTTTCAGTCCTCTGCTCTACCAACTGAGCTACAGAGGCGGACTGTGGACCGAAAAATGGCGACTCGGATGGGGCTCGAACCCACGACCTCTAGCGTGACAGGCTAGCGCTCTAACCAACTGAGCTACCAAGCCATTTTTCGAAAAACAGAACGCAGAGTGGCTCTGCGCTCTGTATGGTGGAAAGTACAGGGCTCGAACCTGTGACCCTCTGCTTGTAAGGCAGATGCTCTCCCAACTGAGCTAACCTTCCGTAAACGCTATATCATTATAACAAAAGGAAATATGTTTGTCAATAGTTTTTTGAAAAAAAATAAAAATATTTTTCGTCTTGATTTAATGCTTAAAAAACACATCGCGAAAAACACATAATACTTATAAGAAAAAGCGCGAGAGGTGCTTCATATTGGCAGATACGTGAAAAGCGCGAGTGGTGCTTCATATTTACAGATGCGTGAAAAGCGCGAGTGGTGCTTCATATTGGCAGATGCGTGAAAAGCGCGAGAGGTGCTTTGCGTCGGAGAAAAGATACGGTAACGCACATTTTTATTGAACGAGTGTCCGAAAAGCACTCAAAAAAGACGAGGGACACACGTACACTCTCCATTATCATATCAATATAATGAGTGCGCGCATAAAATTATTAAAAAATATATTGCACAACGCAAATATATGTGCTAAAATAAGTACGATAATTGAAGCTTTTGAGGTTTTTATGAAGAAAATTATGATATTGGCAGCGTGTCTGCTCATTTTATCACTAACGGGCTGTAAGCTCGTCGATAGTGTCCGCGATATTTTTGGCGGTGGAATTACCTGCGGTGGACCTGTTCAGCGCGGCGACTCCGATTACGAGGGCGCGATTATAAGCTACGTGGGTAACGACTCGCGCAGCGTGACTGTCACCATCAAGAATGAATCGCTCTCCACCTGGCAGAGCGGAAATATGCGCTCATATTCTCTTGAGACGGAGCGCGACGGCGTGTGGTATGAGGTTACGCCTACCGGCGATCTTGCCAACACTATGGAGCTACTCATCTTTGCTCCCGGTGAGGAGATGACACACACCTTTGACCTTTATGCAAGGTACGGAGAATTGCCGGAGGGCCACTACCGTGTAGTGAAAAGCTACTGGGCAAACAAGACCGCATTCAAGGATGCGACAGAGTTCCACCTGACTTGTGAATTTTGGGTTGAGTAAGTCGTAGAATAATATTCTCGGTAGAGAAAACTAACACGGTACACCACTTTTAACACAAAAACAAGGAAAAAGTATGGAAAAACAAACAAGAGAAATATACAAGGATGACTTTGCTGACTATTTGCTCTGCCTATCACTCGACGTGGGTGAGGGAATGCTTAAAAACGGTGCAGACGTCGGCAGAGTAGAGGACACCATTGAGCGCATCTGCTTTGCATACGGTGCGGCACACGTAGAGGTGTTCAGCATTGTATCGATGATAATCGCGGCGATAAGAATGCCCGACGGAACATATTCCTCGCAGCTTCGCAGAGTCAGACAGACGGCAAACAACCTTAATATGCTTGAGGAATTGAATGCGCTGTCAAGACGCATCTGCAGGGAAACACCTCCGCTCGATGAGTTTGACAATATGCTCCACGAGCTGAAGAGACGGAAAATTTATCCTAACCTCGTCGGAATACTTGCCTCTGCGGTAGGTACTGCGGCATTCTGTCTGCTTTTCGGCGGCGGAATTGTCGAGGCGGCAATAACGTTTCTGATAGGCGCGGCAATATCCGCATTTAATCAGTACGCACCGAAAAGACTTAACGCTATGGCGAGGACGGTTATAGCCGCATTCTTGGCATCTGCACTCGCAGCTGTGGCATCGATGATAATACCCGGACTCAACGTTGACTCTATCATAATCGGTGCTATTATGTTACTTGTACCCGGACTTATCTTCGGTACCGCTATGCGCGATCTTCTGACGGGAGACCTGCTCGCAGGAATGATGAAAACTCTACACGCATTCCTCCAGACGCTTATGATTGGCTTCGGATATATGCTTCTCTACGCCATTATAGGTGACAGAATAAGCGTCAATGCCGCGGCAGGCGCGGATCCCAACGTGTTACTCCAGTTTATAGGCGCAATCGTGGCAACACTCGCATTTGGCGTGGCGTTTAAGGTAAATAAAAGACATTTGATCTCGGTTACGCTCTGCGGAGCTCTTACCTTTGTCGTTTACTTCGCGGTAGAGATACTTATCGGCGGCTCGCTCTTCTGGGCGGCATTTGCCTCCTCGGCAATCGCGGCTCTGTTCTCTGAGATAATCGCAAGGGCGTATAAAACACCGTCGGTGGTTATTCTCACACCGGGAATAATCTCTATCGTGCCCGGAGGATTTCTTTACCGTACTGTGCGCGACTTTGTTCAAGGGTCGCATGAGAGCGGCTTTGACCAGCTCACGTCGGGCGCAATGATAGCTCTCGGAATTGCCGGCGGAGTAGTTGCTATATCTGTAATTTTCGGAATTATTAATGACCGCCGAGTTGCAAGAATGAAGAGAAAACAACAAAAATGTAAATAATAATAGTCAAAAAGCGTCAAAAACTTGGGTTTTGACGCTTTTTTCTTTACCAAGAGCAGAAAGGCATTAATAGAAAAACGGCTCACCTATCCTGTGCTCCGTCATCGATTGACGCTCTCGGTTAGCATCGCCTTTTCTCCTTGTAGTGCAAATAATAGCTTTATGTACATATATTCTTATCAATATTCAATATTCTATACTTATAATATATAATATCATTAATCAACAGCGCATATACTATCTCATCCTTGCTTGTCGGGTATCGACGGGTGTGCCGTTCCATCCTCGGAGGCGCGGATAAGGTGCCGATGTCGGCCGCTTTGCCTATTTGTGTTTCGGATGCCTTACGGTTCCGTCTGCTTTGCCTGCCTTGTGTGAGCTGTTTTGCCTGTTTTGTGCGAGGGGCGGCTTTGTCTGTTCCGTATATCGTCTGCTTTGCCTATTTGTGTGTCGGATGCCTTACGTTACGACTGCTTTGCCTGCTTTGTGCGACTGTTTTGCCTGCTTTGCGTGTCGGTTGTCTTGTCTATTTGTATGTCAGTGATATATTTTCATTAATTTTGTTTATTTTGCAGTTTTTGGGCAGGAAAAAGTCTTCCTTAATATTATAAAACATGTATGCGAGGAAAATATTTTTTTCCATTACATAAACTACCTCCTGCATATATGCATATAAAAATGCATAAAAAAACATATTTTTTGGGCATATAGTCGCATTTTGCATAAAATTTGCAGTAGATATTTGTACAAATTAAAAAAATGGGGGAGGGTATTAGAAAATGTCATATCCAAAACTGTTGACAAATGAAGAT
>JAZNHE010000138.1:0-10279 GCA_045576795.1 Eubacteriales bacterium
ACAAATCTTACAAGTGTTACTATCCCTGATAGCGTTACAAGGATTGGTTATGGTGCGTTCACAGATTGCACAAGCCTTACAAGTGTTACTATACCCGAGAGCGTTACAAGTATTGGTAATTCTGCATTCTCTGGTTGCTCAAGCCTTACAAGTATCGATAGTGTTACAAACATTAGTGATTATGCATTCTATGGTTGCAGAAGCCTTACAAGTGTAACTATAGGTAATAGCGTTACAAGGATTGGTTATGGTGCGTTCACAGATTGCACAAGCCTTACAAGTGTTACTATCGGTAATAGCGTTACAAGTATTGGTGTTTCTGCGTTCTCTGGTTGCTCAAGCCTCACAAACATTACTATTCCCGATAGCGTTACAAGTATTAGCGATTCTGCATTCTATCGTTGCACAAGCCTTACAAGTATAACTATCCCAGATAGCGTTACAAGTATTGGTTATGCTGCGTTCTATCGTTGCACAAGCCTTACAAGCATTACTATTCCCGATAGCGTTACAATTATTGGCGATTCTGCGTTCTCGGTTTGCGCAAGCCTTACAAGTGTTACTATCCCCGATAGCGTTACAAGTATTGGTGATTGTGCGTTCGTTTTTTGCACAAGCCTTACCAGTATCACTTACGATGGAACTGTTGAAGAATGGAATGCTATTAGTAAAGGTAGTTCTTGGAATTTCAACACAGGTAATTACACCATCTACTGTACTGACGGTAAGATGGCAAAGAACGGTACAGTGACGTACTACTAATGTGCACAAGTGCGCAATGATATAAATCAGCCTATATGGATTGGTATATGCTATAAAATCTAACGATTGTTTACATTTACGCAATAAATTAAGCGGATGCTCAATACCTTTCGGTAAAAAAGCATCCGCTTTTAAAAGCTATTTTATATCAACCGATTATTTCCGCAATTGCCTCTATCTCAACAAGAGAACCCTTGGGCAGGGCCTTTACTGCTACACAGGAGCGAGCAGGGCAGGATGGAAAGTGCTTTGCGTAAACGACGTTAAATGCGGCAAAGTCGGCCATATCTGATAGGAAACAGGTGGTTTTCACAACAGCTTCGGGTGATGAGCCTGCAGCGGTGAGGACTGCCGTGAGATTTTTACATACCTGTTCTGTCTGCGACTCGATGTCGCTCGCTTCTATGTTGCCGCTTTGTGGGTTGATTGGTATCTGTCCTGAAGTATATACGAGATTGCCGACTACCATAGCCTGAGAGTACGGGCCTATTGCCGCCGGTGCGTTATCCGTGTGTATCTTTTTCATCTGTTTTCTCCCGTTTGCCAAAATTTACTGTTTGTTTCTATACTAAATTTTTGAGGCTGCCTTTATCGGACAGCCTCGTTTTTTATAAATACAATTTGATCTCTCTGTTTTCAAGCGCTAGGGGGCCTACTCTAAACACCTTTGCCGCAGTGAGTCTGTCCTCCTCGTTCTCGCTCCGGAACATGGGGAGCATGCGGCGATAGATCTTGCCTGCTGTGGAGGTTGATTAAACGTCTATATCGCGTCCTTCAAGAGCCGCAAGGCCTACTCTGAACGCCTTTGCCGCGGTGAGTCTGTCCTCCTCGTTCTCGCTCTGGAACATGGGGAGCATGCGGCGGTATATCTCGCCTGCTATGGACATATCTCTCTTGAAGTGCTCTGTACCGAAGAGAGGCATTGTCTTGTCTACCATATCGAAGAAGTATAGACCGAATGCATCGCACTCAAGCTGCTTGGGTACTACAAATCTCGGATCTACGTCACCGATGAGCTCAATGCGCAGAGCCGTTTCAGCACCGTACTTTTTCTTGCTGATGATCTGGCTGATGCGGTTGATTATCTCGTTGTTGGTGTTGACACCTGTGATGTCTATCTGCTCGTTTACAAACTGAAGGTGGCCGAAGGGAATGTGCTTGGCATCCATTGATAATTCGCCGCCGTTGTAGTCGATGTTAAGGAACTTAACTCCGCCGAGGTAGGGGTTATCAAAGCCCGTACATTCAAGCGAGCCGGAGTAGCTGTACATTGAGCCGTTTCTCTTAACGAACTCGGTCTTCTGATGTCTGCCTCCGAGAGCATAGTAATCCGCGCCGAAGCGGTTCATATCCTGCGTGGAAATGGGGCAGCATACAGAGTCCACCTCACCGTCGAGGTCTGCATATCCGCATACGATGTTTATCTTTGAGCTGTCGTCAACGTGCTTGTCAAAGAGGGGACTGCTCGTCAGCTCCTGACCCTTGAACGCCCAGCCGTAAATCGTAACTCTGTCCTCCTCAAAATCAAATCTTGAGAGTGCGTCAGAGGAGAATACGTGACAGTTCTCGGGGAGTCTGCCCGACAGATACAGGGGGTTGTTGTCGTAGCAGTCGCTCTTACCGGGAGCGATGATGAACTTGGTGTCCATACAGTTGCGGAATTCTCTGATTATGATCTCGGCTGTGATGTTTGTAGCGTATTTTGTCTCAAAGAGGTCGCCTGCTATAAGAACGTAATCTATCTTGCGCTCACGGACAAACTCCATCATTTTTGCAAAGGTGGTGCGCAGCTCGCGGCGTCTCTCATCCGCTTTCTCACTCGGCATACCGATGAAAGGAGCGTCAAGATGTATGTCACTGCAGTGCAGTATCTTTATCTTCTTGCTCTGATTATTCTCATCCATAGCATTATTTCCTTTCGTTATAGGTCATTTTTTAATCTTCTTTAATGATTATAACATTTATTGAGTACATTTGCAATATTTTTCAGAAAAAAATGTAAAAATCTCTTGCATACGTTAAAAAAATGTGGTAAAATAGTTTTAAGATAAAATCAGGCAGAAAAACGGAGGAAAAGAAATGCTTAATCTTGCTGTAAGAAACACAAGTAAGCTTATTCGCGCAAAGTCGAAGAGCGAAAATATACGTATAGGTAGATTCTTCACCAAAAAGGAGACGGCTCGCCTTATGGCGAATATGCTCACTCTCGATGAGAACAAGACTGCATACACAGTGCTTGATCCCGGTGCGGGTACGGGTATTCTTTCCGCCGCAGTGGTAGAGGAGATCTGCAACAGATGCAAGAATTGCCGTCAGATATTCCTCACCTGCTATGAGAACAACCCTGACTTCATTCCGATGCTTCAGGACAATCTCGAGCGTATCAGAAAGAAGGCGCGTCACGATTATGACGTTAGAGTATACGTTACAGTATATGAAGAAAATTACATAACAGAGTCGCAGAATCACTACACGGTTACATTCTTCGACGTTATAGAGGACAAGTTCGATATTATTATATGCAATCCCCCCACAGAATTTGTGGAGAAGAGTACTGTTGAGGCTAAGAGAGCCGGCGGTGTAACACAGGTTAAGATCAGCGCGGCATACCTCTTTGCAAAGATGGCAGGCAAGCACCTTGAGGATGGCGGCAGACTCGTTATTATGCTTCCCACCAGCGTTGCCAGCGCATCTGCACTTACCGCATACCGTCGTGAGATGGCTGAGAATCTTGCTCTTGACAAGATCCACCTCTTCATCGGCAAGCAGAAGAATAATAAGAGAGCCATTCCCTTGAAGAAGTCTATTATTCTCTCCTACGGCAAGTGTCCCAAGCCTCTTACCGTTACCGTTACCACCTCTACCGACTGGGGCAAGCCCGAGAATACCGTTATGCTTCCCGCACTTGACTACAACTTTGTAGTTAATGAGAAGGACGGCTCACTCACCCTGCCCAAGAGCGTTGAGGATACCAAGATTGTTCAGTACATTTCCGCATTCCCCGATACCTTGAGCTCAATAGGACTCAAGATATCCACGGGCCTTGTTATTGACTCGCGCTGCGACGGTCTGCTCTTTACCGACCCCATCAAGGGCTGTGTACCGCTCATCCGTCCCACCGCTATCAAGGGCGGACAGATCAAGTTCCCGCTCCCCATTAAGCATCAGTACCTCGCTCCCGTTAACCCCACGCTTATTCAGAAGAATAAGAATATGGTTATCATCAAGCGTGTACCTGCCAAGAGCGATGACAGATTTGTCAATGCGGCTATCTATATGGCAAGTCAGTTGCCCCAGCACAAGTTTATCAGTACACACAACAAGATTAATTTCATAGACACCAAGGACAAGAATGAGGAGATGAACGCACGTCTTGTATTCGGTCTGTTCGCGCTTCTCAATTCCACGATCTATGACAGATATCTCTCCATAGTATCCAAGTCCAAGCAGATCAATGCAAAAGAGCTCCGCGACCTCCCCCTCCCCCCAAAGAACCTCATAGAGAGTCTCGGCGTCAGATTGATCTCTTTAAGACAGGCAAGTGTTGATGCATGTGACAGTATTGTAAACCCTGCTTTACATATTAAGTCTAAATAAGCAAAAAATGCTTTATTCAAAAAATAGAGAACGAGCAGCTACCCACTTGGGATGCTGCTCGTTTTTTGGTTTTCTTCTATTTTTGATCTTGTCAAATTTGTTGGAGATATATACCTCTTTCCCGATAAAATTTTAGAGCGCATTTTTTATAATTTGAATTTTGTTTTTGATTATAAGGTTAAAGGGAAAGAACGTAATAAAGAGTAAGAGTCCTCGACGTACGAGGACTCTTTTATGTATTGAGTTTCAAATATCAGCCTGCCTTGGCAATCTGATTGATCTTGCCCTGGATAAGGATGGGCGGCAGGATGCTGACGAATATAGCAAGCACAAGGCACGACTTGCCAAGGCTTGAATTTATGCCATTTGCACCTGCGATCTTGTCGATACGCTGAGCCGTCTTGTGTGTCCAATAGATCATATAGAACGGTATGAACATACACATAAGGAGCTTTCCTAAAGGATTGCGCGCGTCCTCGTCAGGTGCCGAGTTAGTGAATGCGGTTGCCTTGTATATCCAAATGAACTGCCAAATTCCGCAAGTAAAGAGCAACAGGCAGATGTGTCTTGCAAGTGAGATGTATTCCTTGCCGAACAAGCTTTGCTCGTGCTTTCTTTTGGAAACGTAGGGGTTTATTAACCATTTTCCTATCAGCAGCAGCCCGAGAGCTTCAAACGTTGCCTTTAGGAGTGCGGGCAATAGATAATCACCGAGGGGGATATTAAGCGCGTTGTGTGTTTTTATAAACGTGGCTACGCTCAGCGCGTAGCAGGAGCACAGCGCGGGAATATACATCCTTGAAATCAACTTTCTCAGTATTGCAAGCTTTTTGAGCTTCATATCCATCAGAGAGAGAATTATTATACACGCCCATATGGCTAAAAGAAGAAAGTTGGTAGCTGAAATAAGAAGAAATCTGATGTTAGATATTATTTCATAAAGCTGCACGCCTATCATAACGCACGCTATAACGAGCACGGGCATGCCTCTCTTCTTCATCATAAGTACGATTGCCAATACCACAAAAGCGATAGCCTCAATACAGTAAACTACAGGCGTTAATCCTCCCGTATAGCCGAACATCGGTATAACGTCATATAATCTCAGTCCGGCGAAGAAAAGAAGAAATATTGCGCCTATAGGAAATTTCATTTTTCTTTCCTGTTTTTCCATGTTGTCATCCTTTCAATGCTTGTTTGGTAGCCAAAGCCATGTATAGGTGGCCGTTAGATATATTGATATGATTATATCACAATCAGAACGATTTGTAAATATACTTTCGGAAATACAAGTTACGGCGTTGACAAAAAAAATATAAATGGTATAATTATGATAGAAAGCATATTTTATCATATTCACTTACATTAAAACCGAAATTCAATCAATAGTGTAGAAGGAGGACAATTATGAAGCACAAAAGAAAAATTATATCGGTATTATGCCTACTGTCACTGTTTATATCCTTTTCCTTTCCCGCTTCGGCAAACTCCGCACAGCATGATTGGTCCGGGCGTGACGAGTGCGGTGTTATGACCGTAGACGGGGACTGTCCCTTGATAGTGGAGCATGAAACTCTTACATTTGATTTGCAGGAGTTTCCTGATTACCGCAGTTACTCGGAGCAGGATCTTGCCTCGTACACCGGCAGAGTTACTGCAGAATATACCTTTTACAACCCATCGGATTTAACTATTACGGCAAGAATGGCGTTTCCTTTAACCGAGACTTATAATACCTATCCCGGTGAATTTACCGACTATAAAATAACGGTTGATGGTGAAGCCATTGATGCAAATATACGACATACCGTGATAAATTATCTCGAAGATTTTGACGTTGATACAGATCTTTATCGTCTTAAGGATGACTATATTAAGGATGACTTCTTCACGGGAGGAGATTTGCTCGTCAATAAATACGTCATAACGATGCCGGCCTTTGAAGGCGGAGAATTTTGGGGCGGAGCTCGATGCGGTATAGATATATCGCCGTCGGATTATCCTAACACGATGTTTTATTTTCCTTCCGGTTCTAAGTGTCACGTATTAGATAATGGAACCTACCGTGTGTATAGCAATCGAGTTAGACCCTATAGTACTATTACCTACTATGCTATCGGAGAAGAGCCGAGCGCTTTGCCTTCCTTTAAGGTTTATTACGATTGGAAGTGCAATGATAGCGAGGTTTTGGCCGTCGGCACCAAATCAGAAAAGATAGAAGCTCTGACGCTTAACGATCTGATATTTAAGAATTATGATGAGAAGTGCGGTGTCTCTCATATGGATTGGTACAATGCCAACCTTGAGATCCTGAAAGCAAGAAGGGATAGCGGCAATCCCATTGCTTCCCTGAGTGATTTCAGCACTTGGCCGGGTTATCTCCTTACAGTATGGTATTGCTATGAGGTTACTGTTGGACCCGGGGAGAGAATTACTAACACTGTTTCTGCGCCTATGTACCCGGACGTGGATACCTCTTACGACCCTGTTAAATACACTTACACCTATCTGCTCTCTCCTGCGGGCACCTGGGCGGATTTTGGAACGCTTGACATCTATGTTAACACCCCGTACTATATCAGCAAAAGCAGTGTCGGTAAGTTTGAGACTACCGACAACGGATATGAGCTTCATTTGGAAGGCTTACCCAAGGATGCCAAGGGCAACTATAAGGAGCTGCAATTTGTTCTCAGGACTGAGCCCGTTACAGATACATTCAGGTCAATATTCAGTATTATTGGGGATTTCTTCAGTAGAATAATTGATTTCTTCAAAAATATGTTTAATTCAATATTTGGTTGATAAACGTGGCAATGACAGCTGTTTCCTATTGGCACAGAAGGATGCAGTGGCATCCCTTAGCGCAGAGCGCACGGGACCGAGTTCAAATCCAAAGTCTGCACCGCCAAAAGAAAACCGAGGTATGCCGTAAGACACCGCCTCGGTTATTCTTATCAATACAGGGGGGCGTGATAGCTGCTCTGCTGAAAATATGCTATACCGATACAAAGGCAAAAATGAAATATCCCCCGTCTTGATATGCATCTCGTGAGGCGTCAGTGCCTTTGATCTGCTTCATTTAACGGGGGATATTATTACCGTGCTCGGCAAGAGCTATAAGCGTTTAATGTATTAAAAACCGCGCTAAGGAGCGAGCCTATATCACCTGCCCGGTGTATTTAATTATTTAGCTATGAAAAGCTCAGCTATCCACTTAAATACGGAAACTATGGCCATAAATACAATAATGAAGAACGAGGAGATAACTTCTCCTACACGCTCAAAGAAGCCCTTAACCTTGTTAGGATTAGGCTGCTCCTTGGGGGTGTTTCCGTCATTGAGAAGGGTAAAGTGCAAATCTATGTACCCATTCTCGTCGGTCGGTAATCCATCACGGGTAAGCCTATAACCGTTTTCCGTTTTCTCAAATCCTTCGAGATTGGTCTCGCTCATTTCATATGGCGTGTTTATTACGATGTCCAGCCGTCCAAAGTCTGCCCAGCCGCTTGCCGGTGAGAGCAGATACGTGTAGTTGTATTCGTAGGGCTGATCCCACGCCTCAATTTCCGGATACATAGGCGCGGTGACTGTGTTCTTGATCTTCTCGCCGGGCTGAAGCGTTATCTCATATTCATACCAACGCATAAGCGAGCCGAAGTATAGCGCACTTACCGCACGGGTAGTGCCTTGTACTTCTTCCTTAGACTTAATATTTGCAATGAAGGCGTTGTACCAATCGACCTCGGATACTCCGCGTGCGGCATCGTATTCATTGAAGATAAAATCTCTGAGCGTCGAGCTCTCTGTACCGAGATATGTGAACTTTCCGTCAGTTTTAGTATCGGGGGCAGTACCGTTTCGCTCATACCAGCCGGCATCGGGAGGCGTGGTTAACGGCCTACCTAAAACGTAGAAGAATACTGTCAGCTTCTCATTTTTGTCAGCGGTTCTATTGCTCATTGAGAAATTACCGTTATCCTTGATATGTCCTCCGAGTTTTCCGTTGTTTATTACAATTACTCTATCTTTACCGAGTGAAGCAACTTCGATATTAAAGTATGCGGATTTTGACTTTTGACCTACTATTTCGTAGCTGTATTTTGTCACGGTGAGGTCGGGCGTGTAGAAATCATCCACAATAAATTCGTCACTGAGGGTGGCGAGGTGCTCGTCGGTGTTGAAGTGTGGTGAGGAATAATCAGTATATCTGACGTCCGCCTTAATCTTTTCACCGTTTACGTATACACCGTGTCTGTCAAGCTCATCAGCAGCATATTTCTGACTGTAATACGCATATTCGGGACGAGTACCAAAGGGGAAGAGAAGTGTGGCGGTAATCGTCATATCCGTAGGATTGTAGAAGGTATACTCTGCCGTTACCTTACTGTCATATGCAAGGAAGCTCTCCGCATCGCGGTATTTTACGTAAGGCAGGGTAGGAAGATCAAATGTCAGAAGCTCGCTCTCAACCTGTATCGGAACGTCACCGTCTCTGAAGACAACGCCGTTAGCATCCGTGCCGCTCCAGACCTGCGCTCGGGAATTTGCCGACGCGGGAATGCTGAACATAGAGAATAACAGAACAACTGCGCAAATCAGCGATATAATCCTTTTACTATTCATAGTGTACCTCCATATTTTATTTTGTTGCATCTTAATTATACTATATTTATATCCGTATGTCAATAGTATGCCTGAGTATGCCTGCGTTGCCCGTGATGAGCAAAGATACGACAAGCTTTTACAAGAAAGGCGAGCCGCAAAAACGGCTCGCCGGAAGTTGTTTATTCTTCAGGAATGTAGTTGTAATGAATGGTGGCATTTGTTAATTCGTAATTTCCTATAATTTCAATTTTTGCCCACTCTCCTTTATTGCCTGTGTAGTACACGTCAGATAGTGAATCGCAACCAGCGAACGCCGAAAGGCCAATGCTTGTGACGCTATCCGGTATTACTATGCTTTCGAGTGAAACGCAATTACCGAACGCCGCATTGCCAATGCTTGTGACACTATCCGGTATTACTATGCTTTCGAGCGAATCGCAATTATAGAATGCCTCAAGGCCGATGCTTGTGACGCCGCTTCCAATCTTCACGTTTGAGAGTGAATCGCAATTACGGAACGCAAAATAGCCGATGCTTGTGACACTATCCGGTATTACTATGCTTTCGAGTGAATGGCAACCAATGAACGCCGCATTGCCAATGCTTGTGACACTATCCGGTATTACTATGCTTTCGAGTGAATCGCAACGATAGAACGCTTCATGGTAGATGCTTGTGACACTATCCGGTATTACTATGCTTTCGAGTGAATCGCAATCATAGAATGCCCTATCGCCGATGCTTGTGACACTGTCGCCGCTTGGAGACGTAGGAGGGATTGATATGTTGGTATCGGTACAATTACCAATTCTGCTTACATAGCAGGTGCCGTCACCGTTGGAGGTGTATACAAGACCTTGACTATATTTATTGCATGCTGCTAACATGCATACAAGCACGAGTAGTAAGGCAGCAATGTGTAAAAGCCTTTTCATATTTGCTCTCCTTTCAATAATATATTTGGTAACCAAGCCCACGCAAAGGTGGTTGTTAGTCATCTTGATAACATTATAACACATTTTGAAGAATTTGTAAATAGATTTTTAACAATATACAACAGAGTTATGCAGTTTGTAATAAAAGTCAACATTAGTCAACATTGCACCTTTAATGGCATTTAGATGTATGGCACACAGACATCTATGCCACAACGCCAAAACAAATCACTTCTTACCTTTTGCGTAAGCAAAAACATCACTTATATTCCTTCCGAAAACAAAATATCGTATAACACACTATACCTTGCAAGCAAGATCGTGTGAAAAAGGGGCGAGAAAATCTCGTCCCTTTTCTGCTTTGATATAAAACTGCTTTA
>JAZNHE010000139.1:0-21750 GCA_045576795.1 Eubacteriales bacterium
ACAGATAATTCAAAAGTGCAAGAAATGTAATTCTAATTGCTAAAGGAACGGATTATGAACTTTATAACTACTCTCATCAACGGTGTTAGTCTTGGCGGCATATATGCTATGATAGCCCTCGGATACACTATGGTATACGGAATAGCAAAAATGCTCAATTTTGCACACGGTGATATAATTATGGTCGGTGGCTACAGTATTTATATATTTATTGCCATGACGTTCGGCCATATGCCCCCATGGGTATCATTAATCATCGCGGTGCTTGCGGCTGTTATAATTTGCGCTATCCTCGGCTTCGGAGTTGAGAAGCTCGCATATAAGCCATTACGCGGTGCATCTCCTCTTGCGGTTCTTATCACGGCAATAGGTGTAAGCTCGTTTCTTCAGAGCCTTGGACAGATATTCTTCGGCTCTGCATCAAGATACGTAAGATTCCCGGAGCTTGGCTCTATAAATATGGGAAGCATATCTATCAGCGTGGGAACCGTCATTACCCTCGTTGTATCATTTGTCCTGATGGCACTTCTGACCGTCTTCGTCAAGTTTACAAATACGGGCAGAGCAATGCAGGCGGTGTCTGAGGACAGAGATGCCGCACAGCTGATGGGCGTAAATATAAACTTCATAATCAGCATTACCTTTGTTATCGGATCTATGCTTGCAGCTCTTGCAGGCCTGTTTAACCTTATGAGCGTGCCGTTTATAATGCCGACGTACGGCTCATTACCCGGTATCAAGGCGTTTACCGCAGCGGTTATCGGCGGAATAGGATCAATTCCCGGTGCAATGCTCGGTGGTATACTTCTCGGTGTGGTGGAGTGCCTGTGTAATTCCGTTCCTGCGATTGCTCCATATACCAATGCGATAGAATTCGCTATACTCATAATCATTCTTATCGTAAGACCTACGGGAATTCTCGGCAAGAAGAGAAGGGAGAAGGTGTAATATGTCATCATTTATCAAGAAGATAAGGGCGGCGCGTATATCAAAATACTTTAATTACATTGGCGTGTCGGCATTTCTCATTCTCTTTACCGTACTCACTCTTACAGATTCCCTCAAGCAATCCACTCTGTTTATGATAGAAAAGCTTGGAATTGCTATAATCCTCGCTGTTTCTCTCGGGCTTGTTGTGGGCTTTCTCGGTGAGCTATCGCTCGGACACGCCGGATTTATGTGTATAGGTGCATATCTCGGCGGCAAGACGTCGGTGCTCCTTGCCGAAACCTCTATCGGAACGGGACTGGTTAACGTGCTTATCTCCGTTTTGGTTGGTGCTGTTGCATCAGCATTGTTTGGATTTATAGTCGGATTGCCTGCGTTGAGGCTTAAAGGTGACTATCTTGCAATAGTAACTCTTGCATTCTGTGAAATAGTTAAGACTATATTTGAGAACAGTAGCACAGAGTCCTTCGGGGGTGCAAGAGGCTTGCGCACACCGAGATTTGATAAGAGCTATCTCTTCATAATCATTTTTGTGTTTATCCTTATTTGTCTTGCGGTTATGCAGAACTTTATTCGCTCCAAGCACGGCAGAGCCATAACGGCTATCCGTGATAACGAGATTGCCGCTCGTGCAACGGGAATAAACGTAACTAAATATAAGCTCACGGCATTTGTTATTTCCGCCGCATTTGCAGGAATTGCAGGTGTTATGTACAGCTTTTCAAATTCCACGGTATCATCGGCAAACTTTGACTACAATTATTCAATAGAGATTCTCGTTATGGTGGTTCTCGGAGGTATGGGAAGCATCACGGGCAGTATCCTTTCAGCAACGGTTATAACCATCCTCAATGAAAAGCTCACAACGCTTCTCACAGGTAATATGGCTGTTATGAAGGACCTGATATACGCTCTTGTGCTCATATTGATAGTTATTTATAACAATGCACCGGCATTCAAATCAATAAGAGAAAAATACAATGTCACAAGGCTTATGAAAAAGCTGTTCAACAAGCACGCCGACGAATCCTTTGATTCCGGTGACGAGGGCAAATGGGATCGAGTTCCTACTAAGATAAAAATGGATGAGCTTCTCTCTGTGGACGTCATTCCCAAGGAGAGCGTGATGGATCCCGACAAATCTGATAAGGAGTAAGACATGACCGAATACGTATTAAAAACAGAAAATCTCGGGATTTCATTCGGCGGTCTTAAAGCTGTTGATAACGTAAATCTCGAAATAAAGAAAAATGAGATATATGGTCTTATTGGCCCAAACGGAGCAGGCAAAACTACGGTATTCAACATACTTACAGGTGTTTATCAGCCTACAGTCGGCACATTTTATCTGAACGGTGAGGAGCTTAGAGGACTCCATCAGGAAAAAATAAATCAGAAGGGAATAGCCAGAACGTTTCAGAACATCCGATTATTTAACAATATGACGGTAATAAGAAACGTTATGGTGGGATTTCACAATCTACCGGAATATGACTGTGGCTTTTTAGCATCTGTGCTTAGACTGCCCAAGCATCGATCGGTGGAGAAAAGAATGCGAGAGAGGGCAAAGGAGATACTCGATATCTTTGGATTGCTTAATGAGCGCAACCAGCTTGCATACAATCTTCCATACGGAAAGCAGAGAAAACTGGAGATAGCTCGTGCACTCGCAACCAATCCCAAGCTGCTTTTGCTTGATGAGCCTGCCGCTGGTATGAATCCGCAGGAAACTGCCGAGCTGATGGAAACGATAAGATTTGTCAGAGAAAAGTTCGATATGACGATTTTGCTTATAGAGCACGATATGAGCCTCGTAGCAGGAATTTGTGACAGAATTACAGTGCTAAACTTCGGACAAACTCTTGCAGAGGGAGAGGTTGGTAAAGTATTGAACGATCCGAATGTCGTAAAGGCATATCTTGGCGACTGATGCTTGAAAGGAATTGCAATATGAAAATACTTGAAGTAAATAATCTCGAGGTTAATTATGGCTTGATTAAGGCTGTAAAGGGCGTTTCCTTTGAGGTAAATCAAGGAGAAATCGTTTCTCTGATAGGAGCTAACGGAGCGGGTAAAACTACGATTATGCACGCTATAAACTGTCTTATCCCGAAATCCGGGGGCACAGTGCGTTTTGAGGGAGAGGATATAACCGCTCTCCGTGCGCATAAGCTTGTGAGCATGGGAATGTCGCAGGTACCCGAGGGAAGAAGAATTTTTGGCGAGCTTACGGTCTATGATAATTTGAAAATGGGTTATTATTCCAAGCGTGATAAGCAGCAGTTTGATGCTAAGCTTGAAGAAATGTACTCCAATTTCCCCATACTTAAGGAGCGCTCCTCACAGATTGCAGGCACGCTCTCGGGCGGTGAACAACAGATGCTTGCGATGAGTCGAGCACTTATGTCGTCCCCACGGCTTTTACTGCTTGATGAGCCCAGTATGGGACTTTCGCCTCTGTACGTAAACACTATTTTTGATATGATTGATAAGGTGAACAAGCTCGGTACGACAGTATTGCTCGTAGAGCAGAATGCGAAGAAGGCTCTCACTATATCCGACCGCGCATACGTTCTTGAGATTGGTAAGATTGTTAAAGTGGGTACAGGAGAGGAGCTCTTGGGTGACGCTGACATCCAGCGTGCGTATCTCGGCGGTTAATTTTGCTTATAATGCGTGATTGCTTACGCTGCCATAATGAACGCTCCATTCCTTTTATAGTTAAGCAAAAATGAATAAAACAGCACCCCGAGAGTACAAGTCTCTCGGGGTGCTTCATTGCTAAAATCTTTGTTTTCTCATATATTTTGCCGTTTTTTATTCTATTCTGTCTTATTTTGTAACAAAGCATGCGGCACTTTGAATTTTATTATATTGACATGCTTCTGCTTTTAATATATAATATATTTATCAATGTTATGGCATGGAGGGCGATATGTATAACCGTACTGACAAAGAGAAATATTTACTTGAATTGTCAAAGACGTATCCTAATCGCAACGCAGTTCTCAGCGAGATTATCAATTTGAATGCGATACTGAATCTCCCCAAGGGAACAGAACATTTTATGAGTGATATACACGGAGAATATGAAGCATTTCTTCATATTCGTCGTAATGCCTCGGGGGTTATACGCAAGAAGGTTGACAGCATTTTCAGTAAGACTATCACTGCCAAGGAGAGGGCAGAGCTAGCAACGCTGATATATTATCCTGAAGAAAAGTTAGATGAGATAAAGGAGAGGCTTGTTGACGTTGACGATTGGTTTACCATAACCATACAACGATTGATTCAGGTCTGCCGTGTGGTGAGCAATAAGTATACGCGCTCCAAGGTTAATAAATGTCTTGAGAAGGTTGCAGGCGGCTATGAGCATATAATAGACGAGCTTTTGCATAATGACAACGAGGAGAAAAATAAGCTTCAGTACTATGACAGTATAATTGATACCGTAATAAGAATAGGCTCTGCGGAGCAGCTTATTATTGCTATTTGTGCCGCAATTAAGAAGCTCGTTATCGACCATCTTCACATTGTGGGCGACATCTTCGACAGAGGTGCAAGGGCGGATATTATACTCGACGAGCTTATGAAGGAGGACTCACTCGATATACAGTGGGGTAATCACGACGTGCTCTGGATGGGTGCTGCCGCAGGCTCAAGGACGTGCATCGCAACGGTACTGAATAATTCAATAACCTACAAGAATCTTGACGTTATAGAGATAGGTTACGGAATATCTTTGAGGCCATTATCGCTTTTTGCAAATGAGGAGTATAAGAATTCCGATGTGTCAAGATATATGCCAAAGGGAAACACAGAGGGCGATTTTCTCAAACAGGATGACGATGTTCTCATAGCGAGAATGCACAAGGCAATAAGCATAATTCAGTTTAAGCTTGAGGGACAGACTATACTGCGCAACCCCGACTTTGATATGAATGACAGGCTCCTGCTCGATAAGATAAACAGAGAGAAAAAGACGGTTGTGATAGAGGGTAAGGAATACCCACTTGCCGACTGCGATTTCCCGACGGTTGACCCTGCTGATCCCTATAAGCTGACAGAGGATGAAGCTCGTGTTATGCACTATCTCAAGAATGCATTTATGCGTTCTGAAAAATTGCAGAAGCATGTCGCTTTTCTCTTTGAAAAGGGCGAAATGTACACTATATTTAACAAAAACTTGCTTTTCCATGGCAGTATTCCGCTTGACAGTAATGGTGAGTTTATTAAATTTAAGTGTGCTGACGGACTTAGCGGAAGAGCACTTCTTGACTGGTGCGACCGTGCCGCAAGACAGGGATATTTCTCAAAGGACAGAACTGCGGACAGACAACGCGGTAAGGACTTCTTATGGTTTTTGTGGTGCGGTAAAAACTCGCCGATATGTGCAAGAGAAAAGATAACGACCTTTGAGCGCTTGTTTGTAGATGACGAATCCACATGGGAGGAACCGAAGAACGCCTATTATAGCTCCTGGCAAAACGAGAAAATCGTTGACAAGATACTCGAGGAGTTTTCTCTTGGCGGTCAAGGCTCTCATATAATCAACGGGCATATTCCTGTAAAAACACGTAAGGGTGAAGCACCGGTAAAGGCAAACGGAAAGCTGATTGTTATAGACGGCGGATTCTGTCAGGCTTATCAACCCACCACGGGCATAGGCGGATACACTCTTATCTATAATGCCGAGGGAATTCGTATTTCTGCGCACGAGCCTTTCAGAGGAAGGGCTAACGCCATAAAGAACAACGTAGACATTATCTCTGACACCGTGGTGTTTGAGAATTCGTCATACAGAATACTCGTTAAGGATACGGACCAAGGACTTGAAATAAGCAGACGAATTGATGACCTTGAAATGCTCAGATGTGCTTACGAAACGGGTATGATTAAGGAAAGAATAAACTAACAGTATGATAAAGACAGAATTGATTTTGCCATACCGTTATGATGACGGTATGATAAGACAAGCTATATCGGAGCGACTGCCTGTGAGCATCGGTGAATTGCGCGATGTAAGAATAGTCAGACGCGAGCTCGTGATAGTGGACGGGCATATACCAAAATATAAGACATCGGTGGCATTTTCTGTAGATTCTCTGAGGGAGAGGTCACTGCTCAACCTGAAGAACAAGGTCAGAGAATATGATTGCAAGGTGTTTTCTGCGCCTGTAGCATCATTTGATTTTCGCCCCGTTGTTGTAGGTGCAGGACCTGCCGGATTGTTTGCCGCGCTGATTCTTGCAGAGGCAGGTGCGCGACCGATAGTTATCGAGAGAGGCCATACGGTTGATGAGAGAGAAAAAAAGATTAATGCCTTCAACTCTCTCGGAATTCTTGACACGGAGTGCAACGTGCAGTTTGGAGAGGGCGGAGCAGGCACGTATTCCGACGGCAAGCTTAAGGTTGGAGTTCACGACGGCTACAAGCTGAAGGTTCTTACGGAATTCGTAGATGCAGGAGCGGATCCTACAATAATGTTCTCTTCATCAGCGCATCTTGGCACAGATAAGCTCGGAGCCTTGGTAAAGACGGTAAGATGCAAGGCAGAGAGTCTTGGAGCCGAATTTGTTTTTTCTGCAAAGCTTTCGGGAATCAATGTCAAGGACGGAGAATTAAAAAGCATAACTTACACAAAAGGTGGAGTAGAAGCGGACATTCCCACAAGAGCAGTCATACTTGCCATCGGTCACTCTGCTCGCGACACGATAAAAATGCTGAAAAACAGTGGCCTCCAAATGACGCAAAAGGGATTTGGAATAGGATTAAGAATAGAGCATCCCCGTGAGTATATCAACGGCATAATTTATAAGGATGCAGCGTCGCATATTGAAGAAACGGCGTCATATCATCTCGTTACGCATCTTGCTAACGGCAGGAGCGTGTACAGCTTTTGTATGTGTCCGGGAGGTTCTGTGGTTGCGGCAACGAGTCACGAGGGTTGCATCGTTACAAACGGTATGAGTGAGTATGATAGGATGGGCGATAATTCAAATTCCGCTTTGCTTGTATCTGTTACTCCGAGTGATTTTTCATCTGATGACCCACTTGCGGGGATAGAGCTTCAAAGCAAAATAGAGAGGGGGGCATATATGATTTCTTCAGATTACCGCGCTCCCTCATACAATCTATCGGACTTTCTTCAAAAGAAACAGTCGTCTGAAAGACACGGCGTTACTCCGTCTTATCCGCGCGGAACGATTATATCCTCACCGGATGAGTATTTGCCGGACTTTGTATGCGGGTCATTACGCGCGGCTATGCCCGATTTTGATGCGTGGCTTCCCGGATACAACTATGCCGATGCCACTCTCACAGGGCCGGAAACACGTACGACATCTCCCGTAAGAATTGAGCGAGATGAGGGGGCTGAGGCATACGGATTTTCGGGAATATATCCGACGGGTGAGGGAGCAGGATATGCAGGCGGCATAATCTCCTCTGCTGTGGATGGCATAAAGAATGCCGAGCGACTGATAGCAAAATATGCAAAAAAACTCACTAACTGACAACTTTTATTGACAAAAAAGCCATATCGAGCGTCTTAAGCGCTCGATATGGCCTTTTGCTTTTTTTGTATTTAATTAACTTAGAACGCCCATTCGCCGTTCTCGAATATCTTTATCTCCTTGCCGTCAGAGGTTGTTGCAACTATGCTCATATCGTTCGTTCCTATCATAAAGTCCTCGTGAACAATAGAGTCGTTTATACCTGCCGCATGAGCCTCTTCCTCGGTCATGCTTTCATAGTTCTTAAGAAGATTTGTAAAGCCGCGGCCGAGTGCAAGATGACACGCAGCATTCTCGTCAAAGAGTGTGTTGTAGAACAGTAATCCACTCTCACGTATAGGTGAAGAATAGGGAACAAGTGCGCACTCACCGAGATATCCTGCATTTTCATCCATGTTGATAAGCTCACGTAATGCCTCTTCGTTCTTTTCCGCACCTACGTCAACAGCCTTGCCGTTTTCAAACTTCACCCAGAAGTTTTCAATCAGCACACCGTTGTAGCAGAGAGGACGTGAGGAGTATACGATACCTTCAGCCTCACCCTTCATAGGAGAGGTAAATACCTCTTCGGATGGAATATTGGGGTTGAAGTATATACCTGAGCCGAGTGCATTTTCGCCACCGCCGCAGAAGAGGGCATCAGGAATAAGTCCTACGGTAAGATCAGTGCCGTTTGATGCGGTGTAGTGGAGCTTTCTTATTCCGAGAGAATTGAGATGCTCACATCTTGCAAGCAGGTCGGCGTTATGCTTGTCCCATGCCGCGATGGGATCATCATCTACTCTTGAGGTTGTAAGGATAGCTTCCCAAAGCAATTCCTCAGCTCTTGAGGCTCTCTCATTCGGGAATATTTTCTTTGCCCATTTTTTGCCGGGTACAGCAGCGATACACCACTGATACTTGTTTTCCATCTTTGCTCTTATAGGCTTGATGGTCTTTGCTCTCAGTGCCATAGCCTTTGCAAACTTCTTCTGGTTTATTCCCTCAAGGGCGTCGGGATCCTCAGAGATAAGATAAATTTTGCAGGGAAGTATCTCTGCCTGATGCTCCCATTTTTCTATCTGCCACTTATCGAGAGTTCCGAGTGTCTCGGCAGAGCAGTATCTCACGTGTGAGCGAGTAAGCTGGTCGTATGAAAAATCAACGGTTACCTTCTTTGCTCCCGCCTTGTAGCACTCGTCAACTACCATTTTTACAAATTCGGGCTGGTCAAGCTCTGCGGTAATATATACCTCTTGGCCCTTTTGTACGTTAACGCCGCATCTTGCTATAAGGTTGGCGTATTTTTTAAGTCTTGTCTTATTCATATAGTTATCCTCCGTTTTATATTTCCTTTAATACTTGCTGTAAGAATTTCCACACTCTATCGAGTGATGAGAGGGACAGACGCTCCTCGGTTGTGTGAATATCGAAATTGTCAGGACCTATCGACACACAGTCAAGTCCTTCTATTTTCTCACTGAATATGCCGCACTCAAGTCCTGCGTGTATCGTGACAACAAGAGGCTTCTTGCCGTACATCTTTTCATACACGTCCACCATAACGTCGCGCAGATGTGATTCCTCGCGGTATTCCCAAGCGGGGTATTCACCGCGCTCACCGTAATCCGCACCGAGCATGTCGGCTATATCTTTAAGACGTGAGGTCAGCTTTTTCTTTTCAGCACCGATAGCACTGCGTACCGAGAATGATACGTTGGCGGTATCAGAGAGACGCAGAATTCCGAGATTAAGCGAGGTTTCTACGAGTCCGGGGAGAGATTTGCTCATTGCAATTACACCACTCGGTACAAGCATAAGCAGAGATATGAGCTTTGCCGTGCTATCCTTGTCAAGCGCAAGGTCGGGAAGTGCGACCTCGCTTACTGTGAGTGAATTGTCAGGTTCAATGTCGGAGAGCCGTTTTCCGTCTTCATCCATACTCTTGAGCTCATCAAGCGTAGCTTGGGGCATTATCGCAAACATATTTCTGCGTCTTTCGAGAATTTCCATCATTTTTTCGGGGAAATCGGCATCGGCAATTACAAGTGCTTCGCACTCCCTGGGAATAGCGTTGTCTGCATTTCCACCCGAAATGGATGCGATTCGCAGGTCTGTCATACACGCCATATTGAGCATCTCCGCAAGGACCTTTACCGCATTTGCGCGCCCCTTGTCGATTTCAACACCGCTGTGTCCACCCTTGAAGCCGGATAAGCATATTTTGAAAGCCTTTTTTTCAGCATCTGCTGTTTCGTATTTGACGGGGAGAGAAATATCGCTTCTTACACCGCCGGCACATCCTACCGTAAACACACCCTCCTCGTCGGAGTCTATGTTGATAAGAAGTCTGCCCTTGATTTCATCGGGGTTGATAGCCACAGCACCGAGCAGGCCTATTTCCTCATCCGATGTAAACACCGCTTCAAAGTCTGGGTGGGGTATATTATCGCTATCCAGTATGGCAAGTGAATAAGCTATTGCCACACCGTCATCGCCTCCGAGTGTAGTATTTATTGCGCGGAGGAAGTCACCGTCGCGATAGAGTGTAAGACCTTCCTTTGTCATATCTATCTTGGCACCGGGCTTCTTCTCCGCTACCATATCAAGATGTCCCTGGAATATTACCGTAGGTCTGTTTTCGTATCCCGGGGTTGCGGGCTTTCGTATCACCACGTTGTCCGCCTCATCGCGTGAATAACTCAGTCCTCTCGCCTTTGCAAAGCTGACGAGGTAATCCGCAATCATAGAGGTGTTTGAGGAGCCGTGAGGTATTTTGGAAAATTCCTCAAAGAAGCGTACGACCGCTTCACTGTCCTTGTAATCGTCTATTTTAATCATTATTCCTCCAAATAAATAAAATCAAGATATATTTTACATCATATTGCGGAAATTTTCAACCGTTAAGTTGACTTTTTTATCTCCAGGATGTAAAATATATTCAAAACGGAAATAATACGTGAGGATAAAGTATGAAAAACACTCAGAATTTATTTGAATTTATAAGAAAGTCACCGTCTGCATATCATGCTGTTGCTACTGTCAAAGAGGCTCTTGATAATCGCGGATATACCGAGCTTTACGAGGGCGATAAATGGAATATAAAGAACGGGGGCAAATACTACGTCGTGCGCAACGGTACAAGCATCGTTGCATTCAGAGGCACCTCGGATCCGCGCGGATTTATGATATGCGCATCACATTCCGATTCACCCTCATTCAGGGTTAAGCTTACGTCGGAGTGCGTCGGAGCATATGCAAGGCTCGAGGTTGAGAAATACGGCGGTATGATATATTATTCATGGCTTGACAGACCTCTCTCGGTTGCAGGCAGGGTAGTTGTAAAGACAGATAAGGGAATTGAGTCCTTGCTTGTCAATTTTGACCGCGATCTCGTTACCATCCCCTCACTTGCAATACACCTCAACAGAGGGGTTAATGACGGAGCAAAGCTCAATCCTGCTCAGGATATGCTTCCTCTCTATTCAACGGATAAGGATAAGAGCTCATTCCTCGCATCACTCGCATCCGAACTTTCGGTTAATTCCGAGGATATAATGTCGCACGATTTGTTCCTATATAACCGTGATGATGGCAAGTATATAGGCAAGGACAAGGAATTCATCCTTTGTCCAAGACTCGATGACCTCGCTTGTGTTTTCGCATCGCTTGAGGCATTTGAGGCTGCGGAGAATAAATTCTCTGTACCTGTGCTTGCGGTATTTGACAACGAGGAGGTAGGCTCGTCAACAAAGCAGGGCGCGGCATCTACGTTCCTTTACGACGTCCTTTCCAATATATCCGGCGATTTTGTTACCTATCGCAGAATGATAGAGAACAGCTTTATGGTAAGTGCTGATAATGCTCATGCCATTCACCCCGCGCATCCCGAGCTTGCCGATGCGGACAATGCTCCGGTGCTCAACGGTGGCTTGGTAATCAAGTATAACGCCAATCAGCAGTATGCTACCGATGGACTCTCCGATGCATTCTTCCGTTGTATATGCGAGAGGGCAGGGGTGCGTGTTCAGTCCTACCATAACCGTGCAGATCTTCCCGGCGGTTCTACTCTCGGCTCTATTTCGGATACACGTGTATCCGTTCCGACGGTTGACATAGGCTTGCCTCAGCTTGCTATGCATTCTGCTAACGAAACAGCCGGCAGATATGATCTTGACGGTATGATAGCGGCACTCTCCGAGTTCTATGCAACCTCAATCAGCAAAAAGGGCGGAAGCCTTAATTTTTGAAACGGTTAAATATTTGCCGTTGTTTTGCAGATAACTAAGATATAGGATTTGTCCTAAATAAACGTATCGGGATGGTTCGTATGAAAGCATTTTTTCAAAAGAATAGAAGTGTTCCGATATGGGCATCGGTTTCAATTATTGTTGCTTTAATATCGGCAGTTGTCTATGCGATAGCAATTAACTCTCGCGCGGTTGCCGACTATATAAACGGCACGCTGTCTGTTTTTATCAGACGGATAGGCTCTTATATAACTTATATATTCCCGTTTTCGGTATTTGAGCTTATTCTGATTTGTCTTGTGCCGATAATAATCGCTCTGACTGTTGTGTTTGTTAAGCGCGCAGATAACAGAAAAAGTCGCATACGCACAGTATTTTCTCTTGTTGCTCTTGTATCCTTGCTCCTGACCTCTTACGTATATACCCTCGGGATAGGCTATCACACCACCCCTGTGTCACGTAGGATGGGTATAGAGGACAGCCCCGATATTACGAAAGAGCAGATATACAGCACCGCGTGGATTGTGCAGAGCGAGGTGAATATTATTTCGGACAGGCTTGGTGCTGACGGTGTTACGGTTATGCCATACGGTATTGACGAATTGAGCGATAAAATAGTTGCCGCATACGATGTATTTTTGGAAGAATATCCTATTCTTACTAATTTTACATCCAGAGCAAAGCCTGTTCATTTCAGCGGAGTAATGTCTGATTTGCGTATTACGGGAATATACAGCTTCTTTACAGGCGAGGCAAACGTTAACTGTGGAGTATACCCCGATTTTGTGCTTCCTTTTGCCGTTGCTCATGAGTTTGCGCACCAACGCGGTGTGTGTCGGGAGAATGAAGCTAATTTCGTTGCGTTTTTAGTCTGTATAAGCTCTGATGACGATTTTATAAAGTACAGCGGATATCTTAACCTTTATCAATATCTTTCCTCTGCGGCATATCGTGCTGATAAGGAGGCGTACAGTGAGCTTGCCCACGGACTCTCGGATGTTGCGCGCACCGACCTGAAAAGATATAACGAGGTATATGAGGAGCACGAAGACAGTCTGCTTGGTGAAATCAACGACAAGGTAAATGATTACTATCTGAAAATGAATGGCACGCAGGGAACAGTTACGTACGGTTACGTCGTAAGACTTGCGGTAAGCTATTACGAGAATAAGAAATAGTCACTATTTATACCCCTTGGGAATATGATGTAATATCTGTTTCCCGAGGGGGATTTTTATGGGAAAATTTTTAATTAACGGCAGATGCAGACTTGTCGGGCAAATTGATGTAAGCGGCTCAAAGAATGCCGCATTGCCTATTGTATTTGCCACTATAATCACACGTGGAATATCGGTAATAAGAAATCTGCCGGATATTACGGATGTAAGAATTGCCGTCAAAATAATAGAAAAGCTCGGCGCAAAAATATCAACGGTAGAGAACACAACGTATATTGATACCCGTGAGCTCGTCTATTCTTTACCTTCGGAGAGCGACGTTTCTGCCTTACGGGCATCAACATATCTGCTCGGAGCGTGTCTTTCAAGATTCGGAATATCGAGGATTGAGCGATTTGGCGGATGCAACTTTGCACAGAGACCGATAGATATGCATTTAATGGCTGCGGAGAAATTCGGTGCCAAAATTAACGGAGATATTATAACCGCGGATGGTTTACATGGGGCAACTGTCAGCTTTGATAAGAGGTCTGTGGGAGCTACGGTTAATGCATTGATAATGGCTTCGGGAATACCTGCCCACAGCGTTCTTGTGAGATGCGCAAGAGAACCTCATATCGAGGCTTTAATCGACTTCTTACGTTCCGCAGGTGCAGAAATAGTCTTGGATAATGATGTGATTTACGTCAGGGGATGTGAATTGCACGGCGGCAATATCACAGTTCCCGGTGATATGATAGAGGCAGGTACTTATTTGTGTGCATCATTAATCACAGGCGGTGACGTATCGGTTTTCGGTTTTGATGCAAATGAGCTGTCGCCATTATACGAGGTGTTTGATGAATGCGGAGTAATGGTAAACATCGCTGATGGAGGAGTGTCCTTGTCAGGACTTCCCGATGGAAAAATAAGGATAAGCACTGCGGCGTATCCCGGCTTTCCAACGGATTTGCAGCCGATTATATCCACAGTGCTTGCAGTATACGGCGGAGGAGAAATCACAGAAAACGTGTGGCGTGGCAGATTTGGTTATCTTTCCGAGCTTTCGCGGCTCGGTCTTGCGTACAGCTTGTGTGAAAATACCGCATGTATTTATCCTTCACATATTCATTCCGCAACTCTTTCTGCAACTGATTTGAGGGGCGGAGCCGCGGCAATATTGCTCGCTCTCTCGACAGACGGCACAAGCACGGTCGAGCGCGGAGAGTATGTTTTGCGAGGATATGAGAAGATAACAGATAAGTTGAAGGCTTTAGGCGCGGATATACGCTATGTCGAATAAAACCAATGTGCAATATTTC
Organism: Eubacteriales bacterium; assembly: GCA_045576795.1. Taxonomy (GTDB): domain Bacteria; phylum Bacillota; class Clostridia; order Oscillospirales; family CAG-272; genus UBA1740. The sequence continues at coordinate 14,172 of JAZNHE010000139.1, forward strand.
TATTGACAACTTTGTGTTTGGCGAGTATAATTAGTATATTATTTTCGATGGGAGGGAATTATGAAAAGAATAATCACAATTCAAGATATATCCTGTGTCGGAAAATGCTCGCTTACCGTCGCACTTCCGATAATATCCTCAGCAGGGGTGGAGACGGCAATACTTCCGACTGCCGTGCTTTCCAATCACACCGCTTTTCCTGAATTTACATTCTGTGATTTGACTGATGAAATACAGAAAATATCAGATACACTTTACAGGCTTAATATTGACTTTGATGCAATATATACGGGATATCTCGGCTCATTTGACCAGATAAGGCTGGTCTCCGATTTTATCGACAGATACGGAGAAAAGGCAAAAATAATAGTAGATCCCGCAATGGCAGACAACGGTGTGCTGTACAAAGGCTTTACCCCTGAGTTTGCAAAGGCTATGGCAGGCCTGTGTGCAAGGGCGGACCTTGTAATTCCCAATCTTACAGAGGCATCCTTCATGCTCGACATTCCATACAATCCCGATTACGATGAGGAGTACATACGGGGAGTGCTGAAGGCGCTGACATCTCTTGGAGCAAAGACTGCCGCACTTACCGGCATAGGCTTCAAGGCTGACGAAATAGGCGTTTATATGTACGACAGCGAGAGGGACGTCTATTACTTCTATGCAAACGAAAGACTTAATGCATCATTCCACGGCACAGGTGACATTTATGCCTCGGCGACGGTCGGTGCATTGATGCGCGGCTTCAGTACAGAGGAGGCTCTTACCATAGCGGTTGACTATACGCTTTTGTCTATGAAGAAGACCTTGGAGGATAATGAGCATCGCTTCTACGGAGTTAACTTTGAGGAAGCTCTGCCTTATTATATCAAGCGAATTGATAAAATTGATTGATACACAAGACGAAAGTCGGAGCAAAGAGATTTAGAGCAGAAGTTGTCGGTTGACAAATTATAATCGTGCGGTAGTACGGTGAAGCAATGATAGAATAAAAGGATTAGAATATAAAACATAGCTTTCAATCTTGAAGCTCCAAAAAACGAGGTGTTGTCGAAAAACAACACCTCGTTTTTTATTCGGTTATGCCTAACAGTGCCGCCCATTTGAGAATGATTATAGCTTTCTCTCAACGGTATTTTCTTCGCTTTTGCTTTGCCTTGCAGAAGTACGCGCATAAGACAGTCACACCGATATATGCCGCGTGATTCAGGAACACACCCGCACTTCTTATTCCGCCCTTCCATACGAGTCCTATGATTATCATAACAGCTACTGCAATCAGGGAGGACAGTGCGCTGATGGGCAGTCTGCCTTCCTTGGCTATGCGAGCGATTATTATCCCCGACAGTGCGGCACTGACAATAGAGGAGATGAGTGCGAGAATACCTGTGGCTGAGGTAGGGTCATTCATAAATGACGATATGATTGCAAGGGTGAGAGATACAGGAATTAGCATAGTAAGACATATTGCCGCGCCGATAAGCACCAGCGCGCTGAAGGATGGATTTTTTATTTTGAAGCGTTTCATTCTTCCTCCTTGAAAAAGAAAAGGTGGTAAATAGTGCCTAATAGACTCTATTCACCACATTCTTTTCTTATAACCTTGGATTGATTATTTATTTTCCTCTTCGGGAGTCTCAACAGCTTCCTTTTCAGCCTTTTCAGCAGCTACAACGTCAGCAATTTTAACGTCAACGCTTCTGATTGCGCCCTTAAGAAAACGTATTTTTGTTCTGTCCTTTGTAGTTTCAAGAACAAAGGTTTCTTCCTTAATGGAAACAACCTTACCGATTATTCCGCCGATGGTTGTAACCTCGTCGCCTACTGCGAGAGAGTTTCTCATCTCTGCATCCTTCTTTTCCTGCTTCTTCTGAGGACGAAGCATAAAGAAGTAGAAGAAAACAACGAGAAGTACTATACTGAGAATACCGAAAATACCGCTTGTTAAGTTTTCGTTAAGCAAAAAGTTAAACATTATTATCACCTTTCGATTTTTTTGATCTATACCATTATACACCATAATTGTGAATAATTCAAGTGTAAATTTAAAAAAAGAATTGGCTTGATAATACTGAATATAAAAAGCAAAAAAACATTGACAACGCGAATCGTTTTTGGTAGAATGAGAGTGCAATAATATTTTGTGAGGTTTACTATGGCTAATAAGTTTAAGTACTTTGGTGTAATGCTTGATGTTTCGAGAAACTCGGTTATCAAGGTTGATGCATTCAAATGGTATCTTCCACTTCTTAAGAAGATGGGATACAACTGCGTATTTCTTTATTCGGAGGATACGTATTACGTAGAGAACGAGCCGTATTTCGGTTATATGCGCGGCAGATATTCCGAGGAGGATATGAGAGAGCTGGATGCGTACGCCACTTCGATAGGTGTGGAAATAATTCCTTGTATACAGGCGCTCGCTCATCTTAACGGAACAATACGTTGGGGACAGATCCCTGTAGATACAGATGATATAATGCTCACAGATGATGAGCGAACCTATGAGATGATAGACCGTATGTTCGCATCGCTCTCAAAGAACTTTAAGACGCGCAAAATCCACGTGGGTATGGATGAGGCGTATATGCTCGGCAGAGGCAAGCATCTTGACATCCATGGCTATGAGCCCATCAGCACGATTATGAAGCGACATCTTGATAGAGTTACAGAGCTTGCAAAGAAGCATGGATATGAGGAAATCTTTCTCTGGTCAGATATGTATATGAGAGCATTCAATAACGGCGGATATTACATATTCGACTACAAGAAGGTTCCTCAAGATGTTGTAGATTCCGTTACCGACGGAGTTATTCCGGTGTATTGGGATTATTACCACGACGACGAGCATATCTACGACGTTAATTTTGATGCGCACAGACAGCTTGCCAAGAACACCTGGTTTGCAGGCGGCGCGTGGAGCTGGGGGGGTATGATGCCTCACAATGCATATAGTCTGCTCACGATGAAGCCGGCTATCCGTTCCGCTATCAAGAACAAGGTGAAGAACGTATTTATCACTATGTGGGGTGATGACGGCGGAGAATGCTCCAGAGCGGCAATGCTCCCGTCACTCTTCGCTATTTCCGAATTTGCCAAGGGTAATGAGGATATGGAGCTTATCAAAACAAAGTTTAAGAAGCTTATAGGTATAGAGTTTGATGACTTTATGCTTCTTGATGCTCCTAACGACATCAACGGCAGCTCGGTTGATTTCCGCGCTCCTGTAAATCCCTCTAAATATATGCTGTTCTCGGATTATTTCAACGGATTTCTTGATATAACCGTAGCAGGTGGAGAGAGGGAGAAGTATGAGGAGCTTGCAAAGAAGCTTTATGCTGTGGCTCAAAAGACACGTAAATTTGGCTATCTCTTTAATACGGCAGCAAAGCTTTGTGATGCTCTTGCGGTTAAATTCGAGCTTGGAGTAAAGACCAGAGCGGCATATCAGCGCGGCGATAAGGAAGCACTCCTTCATCTTGCGCAGAACGAGTACGTAGAGGTAGAGAAGCTTATAAAGGCGTATGCTACAGCGTATGAGAAGCAGTGGCATTATGAGAATCATCCGTCAGGCTTTGACGTGCAGGATATACGTATCGGAGCTATTCTCCGCCGTACACAGACGTGTCGCAGACGCTTACTTGATTACGTAAACGGCAAGATTGATTCCATTCCCGAGCTCGAAGAGAAGCTTCTGCTTTATGAAGGTAAGGAAGGATGCAGTGTATACTGCAACAGAGCACAGCATTATATGAGCACAAACCTGATTACCTTTGGAATTGTTTAACTGTTTCGAAGAAATAAGGCAGGGAAGAGGCGTGTAGCGCGATGCATTTAACCGAGCGTGTGCGCTAAACTACGCTTTTCCTTGTGCAAGTTATGCACGCTGACTGAAAAGAGAGGATATTTCGGCTATTGACCGATTTGTCCTCTCTTTTTTGTCTTTAATCCTACGGTTGACTTATAAAAAGCAATGCTTATAGCCTGTATTTATATAATTACCTGCAACAAGTATTGTATGTGCTTCATCTCCAAATAAAACGGACCGCACAGATAAGGTGCGGTCCTCAGACGTTTTATTTCTTTTTTCTGTTTTGTTCTGCAAGATATGTCAGGTTTTTGATGACCTTATTTGGATTCAGCCACCAATCTCTGCTCCATACTCTTACGAGTGTCCAGCCTCGCGACTCAAGGAATCTCGGCTTGTACACATCTCGCTCAAGCGATGATTTTGATGCTGCAAATGCATCTGTATCAAGCTCTACGCCTACGAGATATTTATCGGTATCGGGGTCATAGATTGCAAGAGAAATTCTGTTATTCTTGTTTCCGAGTCCGATATCAACCTTGTATCCGAGCTTTTCAAGTCTTTCCTTCATCTGCACCTCGACTTTAGCGAGGGAGGTGACGATAGGCTCGCCCTGTGGCTCGGGAGGATTAATTTCGTTGAGAACAACAGACATCTCCTCCTCATCTCCCTTTGCTACCGCTCTGGTATACATAAGGTATTTCTGCAGGAGCTTGGGACCCATATTCTTCGAGTTATCCACCTTGAGATCCTCAGGCTCAATGCTTGTGACGATTATTATCTTTGACTTCGCTCTGGTTATCGCAACGTTAAGACGGTTTTCGCCGCCCTCCTGTGAGAGTGAGCCGAATGAGGTATATAGCTTTCCGCTCTCATTTTCAGCATAGCCGATAGAGAAAATGATAATATCTCTTTCATCACCCTGTACGTTCTCAAGGTTCTTGATGAAGAGGCTGGTGTCCTCTCCGTTGTCCACTCTGTGCGTCTCGCGCAGAATGTTAGAGCGGAAGGCAGCATCCTGTGCCGCCGCTTTATCTATCGTATCCGCAATGCAGGATTGCTGATCACTGTTGAAGGTTATGATACCTATAGTCTCATCGTGCTTTCTTGTAGCAAAAATGTTTTTGAGAATGTCGACGATCTTTTTTGCTTCCTCTGTGTTCTTACGGTCAACCCACTTTCCCGAGACCTTGTATCTTTCGATAGGTCTGTTTTTCTTGTTTTTGGAAATGTTGGGTGCAACCTGAAGATTTCCACCGTAGAATGCATAATTTGAGAAGTCTATGAGCTCTTGATGCTTTGAACGGTAGTGATATGTGAGGTTTGCACTCTGATATCTTGATACTGCAAGGTCGAGCAGGCTATCTACCTCGAGTGCTGCCTGTACGGAGTAATCGTCAATAGTCTCGGGATCTGCACCGAGATAACGCTTCATAAACGTTGCAGACGGGCGCAGCTGCTTATCATCTCCGGCAACTACTATAGAGTTACCGCGGTAGATAGTGGGAATAGTACTCTCAATAAATACCTGTGATGCCTCATCGAAGATAACTACGTCGAACATATTCTTCTCAAGGGGGAGAAGGTTTGATACGTTCTCGGGGGAGAGCAGCCAGCAGGGGAAGAGCTTGAGTACAAATCTGCCGTATACCTCCATCATTTTTCTGATAGGCCAATACTTAGCCTTCTTGGAAATCTGATATAAGTAATCCTTGTTCTGCTCGTCAGCCTGATAGAGCTGCATATAGCCCGTAGCGGTACTGCTTGCACAGATCTTTGCCGATACGGCAAGCTGCTGCTCCTTAAGCTTGTATATCTTGGAGGTAATGTTGCTGAAGTCCATTATCTTCGACAGATCGTTCTGACATTCCTCCTCGTACTTGATTATCTCGTGATAAATACGGATTTCAAGCCCCTTGTTGAGTATTTCTATGTAATTTGAGTAGCTTCTGCAAGCACTGTAAGCAAAGTTGAGTATACTCAGCTTGCTATCGTCAAGGCTGTCGAGGAGCTTGTTGAGATCGCGTATCTCAATGTAGTTATCAAGCGCCTCTCTCACGAGCTTTATATACGATGTGTTACCGCGGAGAATGTTGTCTATTACCGCGAGATAACCGTCATCTGTAAGAACTCTGTGCAGACAGTCATATTCGCTTGCATATTTCTGAATAGCATCGTAGGTTTCTACAAATTGCTTCTTCATCTCCTCCTTGCTCTTGCCTCTGAAGAGCTTTTTCGGGAATTGAAGCTTGTTTTCCAGGTTTATTATCCTGTCAATGTTCTTCTCTTCCTTAAGCTTGGAGTAGAATGTAAGGACGTGTCTGTAATACGGATACTTTGAAATGTTGAATAAGCCCTTGCGCGATTTCTGAAGTGCCTCAAGCTCACCCTTTACCTCACTGAGCGTACGTATGTCGAGATCAGCGAGGGTGTAGTCGATGATAGGATTCTTTTCCTTATCCTGCATAAAGTTGTAATACAGGTCGGCAAGGTTCATTGCATTTATGCTGAATATAGCGTCTTTGATCTGCTTGTAGGTGAGTGCGAGGAGGTCCTTGTACTCTATCAAGCTCAGATAGGTGTTGTATTCCGACGTTCCCTTGATCAGGTTGTAAGAGGAGGAATACATCTCTGTGAGGGAGAGACCAAATGGGCGTACGTCATTCAACACCTTGTATATGGTTTCAAGGTTGCTGATTTCTGCCTGGATTTTTTCCTCGATTTCATTATATTCGGCAGTGAGAGTCGATACATCTCCCGACATATCATTGAGGTTCTTCACGTGCTCTGAAATACATCTTTCATAGAAGGACTGCTTCTGCTTTGCCTCGTCGGTTATGTACATTGCCTTGGAATTAAGAGTTCCAAGACGGTTGAAAACTACGTCGAGAGCAGCCTTCTTTTGCGATACTACGAGAACCTTTTTATTCTTACATATCGCATCTGTTATAACGTTTACTATAGTCTGCGACTTACCTGTTCCGGGAGGTCCGTAGATTACCATATTTCCTGTGGAATCCACCTTTTTTACAACCTCGGATTGCGCATAGTCAAGCATCTTTACGGTGTAGCTGTGCGGCTCATCAGGCTTTTTCGCGTTCTTCTTTACCTTTATTTTCTTCTGTTTTTTTGGCTTTGTGAGTCTTAACAGCTCATTTACCGCGTCATTTGTCAGATTTTTCTTCTCAAGAAGTGCGTAGTCGTTGTAGATAGAGTTTGAGATTGATACTCTCGCCATTACAGCAGCGTATCTTACGGATAGCTGCAGAGTATGGTCCGGCTCCTTGAAGCTCGAATATTTGTATACGTTCTGCGATTTTGCACACTCAATCGATACATGAGCATCCTCAAGATAATCAATCACGCTCTGCACAGACTTAAAGCTCGACATATCGTCGAATTCAAGTTCGAGCTGATCGATATTTATCTTCTTGGACTGCGCATAGGCATATACAAGCGCCGGGTTCAATCTTATCTTTTCAACTTGGTTTATGTAAATTTCAACGGTTGACTCATCTACTATGTCAATCTTGACGGGGAAGAGCAGAAGAGGGGCCTTTATCAAGGTCTTTGTAGGACCCTGAGAAATTGATCCAAACACGAAGGGATAACCTACGTATAGCTCGTATCTTCCGGTTTCCTTTGCGATTTCCTCGACCTCGCGCTTGAGTTCCTTGAGCTTGGTTACTTCAAGCTCGATTGCTTTTGCAGCCTCGTCGCGTTTAGTCTTATCTGTTTTTTTAGCAGGTGTTTCGGAGGATATAAGAC
>JAZNHE010000140.1:0-4841 GCA_045576795.1 Eubacteriales bacterium
ATGGCTACGATCCGACTTGTAAAAGATATCAGTCTATTGAAATCGCACGAGCCGAAGCCGAAGCAAAAATGTCTTGTCTTCTGGATAACGTTGAGCGATACATAACCGAGATTTCTTACATAATTATCCCATTGCAACCAAATGCTAAAGAACTTACTTGGACCGACGGTGCCAGAACCATGTTCAAGGCTATACTTTGGACGATGCTAAGAAGGTCCGCAGATCCAAAGCACAAGGTTACTCGCAAAATGTTCAATATATCCAACGTTTGCCGCGTTGCTTTTTCTACCGGTGACGATTGTGATGAGATTATATCATGGCTTGAAAAGGCGGAAGATATTCTCTGTGTAAAAAGTGCAATAACCTCGAATTACAAGCTTCGTGCGAAATCAACCAGAGACGGATATATTAGCACGCTAAACACCAGCCTTGGAGAGTATTCCGCAAGAGCTATAGCTGCTATGACCGCTACCTCGGATGATATAGACATTATGGCAATAGCAAGCGGTGAAAAACCTTACGCAATCTTCATTATCACTGATGATAGGCAGAAGACAACAAATAATATCTGTATGCTTTTTATCAATAACCTTATAAATGAGTTGATAAGCACGGCAGACAACAGTCCAACGCATTCGTTATCCAGAAATTTCGTTATTCTTGCTGACGAATTTGCTAATATGCCACCTCTTCCCAATATAACCAACAAGATTACAACTTTGCGCTCGAGAAACATATGGATGGTTATGGCTATTCAATCTTTACAGCAGCTCGAAATGGTATACGGTCAAGAAAGCAGCGCAATTATCCAGGATAACTGCGATATTCAGATGTTCTTGGGATGTAATAATGATGAGACCAAGGAAACGTTTGCTCGTTCGATGGGCAAGAAAATAGGTGTTAAAACCTCGTTCAACATCGCTAATGACGGAAATATATCTATTTCAAAGGGAACTGAAGATGTTCCGGTTGTAAGAAAAAGCGATTTGGATGCCCTGGAGCTTGGAGAATTTTACGTACGGTCAAGAATATCGCAAAATTTCAAGACGCATATGTTACCGCACTTTATGCAGAAGGATGCAACATCAGGCACAAAATATAAGGCGCAAGCATTCCGTAGATTTGATCCTAATGAGAACGTTTACGACATTTTCCAAGTAGTTAAAGATGAAAATCCCGTAAGAAGAAAGTTTGACTTTGATTTCTAGTCAAGACAGAAGGAGGAACCTCAAAATATGAAGTATGAAATTATAGGCTGGACCTACAATGACGATCCAAGTTATATGGAGATCAATGATAGCTTGAAGCGTGCGTATTTAACGACAACAGTCATAAAAGAGCTTCGCGAGAAAAAATACAGAATACCCGGTTTATACCATATAGTAGGTCGTGGACCCGTTCCCGTATTCAATAGCGGCGAAAAGTTTTGCGTTTCCGATAGAACGTGGGGCGGAATTATGGCGCAGGCATTACGAGAAGATAACTCTAATGGAATGGCATACGCAGTTTGGATGTTTCCGGATCCCGACGAGAAGTCGGAAGATTTTCCTGAGCTTAAGGTGGACAGGACCAGGCTTGCACGATCTGGAGCTATAGTTCAATACGAAGATCCGCTGGACGAAGAGTATTACACCATTGGACCTCCCCGTAATGCTTCACGCCCTGTTGGTAACGTAGTAAAGCCATTGTTCGTTTCAAGGAAGCTCACAAGTAAAAGTAGCGAATAGAAAGGATGGAGATTTTTATGTTAAAAGGAAGAAGTATATCAATTCTCGGTGACAGCATATCTACATACCGTGGCGTTTCAAACGATATAAATGCAAACAAAAGCACCTCTACAAACCCATACTTTTATATGGAGCCATTTCCTATTGAAGCAACGTATTGGATGCGACTTATCGAGTCGCTTGATATGAAGCTCTGCGTTAACAATTCTTGGTCAGGTGGAAATCTATCGGATAAAAATGATGCGAATTCAGGTGTAAATCGTGCTAAGAATTTACACCGCGATAGCGGAGAGAAACCGAGCCTCATTATTGTATTTATGGGACTCAACGATTTAGGCAGAGGTGTAGATGCTTCTGAATTCGCATTAGATTACGAAAGAACACTTGCTATCATTAATAACAATTACCCACATGCATCGGTTTGCTGTGTGAATCTGCCTGATAGAGATATAAGGCTAAAGAAACGAGTGGAATTGTTCAATGAGGCTATTGACAAAGCTGTATCGAATGCGGGCAATAATTTCTTCCTTGCAGACCTGTTTAATAGCCGTTTAAATAATGATTTTTATTATATGAATACTGTTGACGGCTTACATCCCGATGAAGACGGAATGAGTATAATTGCAGAAATTATTGAGACGGCAATAAAATCACACATAGGAGATTAGTATGTATGGTAAAAAGGCGCTCTTTTACATCACCGATTCGTTTCTTTGGCTCGGACGAGCTTGAAGGACTCAAAAAAGCTATTTTAATGGCAATTGAAATTTTCACAAAGTATGCGGATAAACAAGTTTGGGTGAATCTGTTTTGCGGAAATTCTATAACAATTTCTAACGATGGTAAAGCTTTCGACATTGACTTTGATGATACAATGGAAGTGTGGGGGTATAACAGAATCTTTAATCATTCGTTAAATATTGAAGATGCCGAAAATTTTGGTCTGGTTCATGAAGAACCCCTCACGCTTTTACAGCTGGTATGCGAGTATATGGACATTAAGACATTTGACGGTAAATTTGAGTATTGGGTGAGATTTGAAAACGGAGTAGTTGCCGAAGTTGAGCCCAAGGCGTATTATCGAGAACGAGAGAAGAATGGCAATCAAATTCATTTTGGATTTGATACTTCGCTCTTCCTTGTATCTTTGAGTCAGCTAGATACTGATTTCTTTAAAAGCGCAATGAAAGATTTTGCAAAGGAAAATCCGGGTAAGCAATTTCTCTTCTGCTATCAGCCGGAGCCGACTTATGCTGAAATTTATACATATGTTTCAGAGGACGAAATTCGCGTTAAAACAAAGCGTGAGAAAATTAAAAGTATTATATAACATCAAATTAAAGAACGAAAGGAAAAGCGCATCCGAGAGTGATGCGCGGGTAAACAAAATGGCATACAAGTGGGAAAAATGTTACGCATGCGGAGGCTCTGGAATCGTAACCTACGAGGAAGAGAACGATGATGGCGAGGTAGTTAAGGGTGCGGAAAAGTGCGGACGTTGTGATGGTAGTGGTTGGATCGAAGTTTACACCGACGAGGACAAATATTAACACAATAGTTTACATAAAGGAGCAAAGAAATGTCAATTTTAGCAATTTCGGATACGCACGGATACTTTAATGAAACCAAGGCTGCATTAAACGAAAAAGGCTTGATAAAAAACAAGAGCAATAAGGTTTTGTTAAACGGAGACATTTTGGACAGAGGTCCTGATGCAGTTAGACTTACAGATTACCTGATCACGCTTTTGAAAGAGGATAGATTGATACTTGTAAGAGGAAATCACGAGGATCTTATAGAAGATGCACTGAGAGAAATAGAGAATGGAAAGATTGGTGAAGTGTCAGGCTTTTCACATCACAGACTTAACGGAACCTTCAACACTATTATCCAGCTTTCCGGAATGTCGATACGCGAAGCTCTTGCCAATCCGCGCGAGCTTGTGAGGCGTGTGAAAAATTCCCCATATTACAGGATACTGTTACCGGCTTGTGTCAATTATTATGAGACCGAGAAGCACATATTTACGCACGGATGGATTCCGTGCAGGACCGAAGGATACGACGCAGAAAAAAGATACTACTACAACCCCGATTGGCGTAATGCTTCGGCTGAAGAATGGCGTATGGCAAGATGGCTTAACGGTATGAAATTGGCGTTTGAATACGGTATAGTCGAGCTCAATAAGACGATAGTGTGCGGTCATGTCAACGCTTCATACGGGCATGCGTGTATCGAAAACGTGTGCACTGAGTTTGGTCCGGATGCGGATTTCTCGCCTTATTACGGTGACGGTGTAATAGCTATTGACGCTTGCGTTGCTCATAGCGGCAAGATAAATTGTGTTGAGATAGCTGATTAAATCAAAAGCGAAAGCGAGTATCAAATATGAGTGCCAACTTTGAAAAAGTTAAGGAGTTTATATATCAAATCTATTCGGAAACAGATGCCGCATCTGTTTCCGAGCTTGTAGGCGAGCTATGGGAGATTGTTGAAGATACAACGTTGCCTCTTTCTGACGTAGTAGCATGCGTAGACTGCTTTGAGGAGAAGATGAAAATCGAATCCGACTGTTCAAATTTTCTAAGCATAATAGACGAGATTGTTTATCTGCTTGAGGATAACAAGGAGAACGCGAATAGGCTTTACACGTTTATCATTGAGAATTGCGAACTGTATTCCGCTATATATAAGTTGCTTACGTATAACAGCGAGTATTTAACCGATTCTCAAATACAAAAACTGATACCAATAGTAGAATTACAAGGCTTTTACTGGAATCCAAATTTAAAATTTTGGTCGTGGTATTGAGATTTTGTTGCATACAAAAAAGGGTGGTTGAATGAAATACGTAGTATCTGATATACACGGTGAATATGAACTCTTTTGCCCCCTATTGAACCGTATAAACTTTTCAAACGAAGACAGTCTGTATATATGCGGAGATATAATCGACAAAGGTCCCGAGTCTATTCGCTTAGCAAAATATATTTCCGAGCTCAAAAATGTTCGATGTATTATCGGAAATCACGAGCTTGCTTTCTTAAAATACTATCATTCTATTTTGAAAGCTTCGCCTGACGACTTTGATGAGGTATTGAATAAATTGCAAGC